>DATCYZ010000142.1:0-21718 GCA_036526195.1 Burkholderiales bacterium | reverse complement strand
CGCGCCCGGCCGGTCATGTCCAGGTCCGGCACCGCATCGAGCAGCATGCGGGTGTACGGGTGCCGGGGACGCGAGAAGACCTCGCTCGCGGCGGCAAGCTCGACGATGCGCCCGAGGTACATGACGCCGACGCGGTCGGCGATCTGGCTGACGACGGCGAGGTTGTGGGAGATGAAGAAGTAGGTGAGGCCGAGGCGCGACTGCAGCTCGCTCATCAGGTTGAGGATCTGCGCCTGCACGGAAACGTCGAGCGCGGAGGTGGGTTCGTCGCAGACGAGGAACTCGGGGTTGCCGGAGAGGGCGCGGGCGATCGAGATGCGCTGGCGCTGGCCGCCGGAGAACTCGTGCGGATACTTCTCGTCGTCCTCGGCGGCGAGGCCCACCTGCACCAGGAGGGCGCCGACGCGTTTGCGGATCTCCTCGGGGTCCTTCGCAAGGCGGAGCACCCGGATCGGCTCGGCGACGATGTCGCGCACCCGCCAGCGGGGATTCAGGCTGGCGAAGGGATCCTGGAAGATCATCTGCATACGGCGGCGCTGGGCCTGCGCCGCCGCCGCGTGCGCCGGGTCGGTGAGCGGCACGCCGTCGAACTCGATGTTGCCGCGCGAGGGCGCGTACAGGCCGACGATCAGCCGCGCTACGGTCGACTTGCCACAGCCGGACTCGCCCACCAGCGCGAGGGTCTCGCCGCGGCGCACCTCGAGGGTCAGGTCGTCGACCGCGCGCAGGGTGCGCCGCGGCGCGCCCTCGAGCACGCGGTTGAGCCAGGGCCGAGAGACGTCGAAGTCGCGCCCCAGTCCGGCGAGGCGCAGCAGGGCGCCGTCGCGCGCGTCGCTCATTTCGCCGCCCCGCCGTCGTAGAGCCAGCAGGCGGTCCGGCCTTCGCCCACCGGCAGCGGTTCCGGGCGCTCGACGAGGCAGCGGGCGTGCACCTTCGGGCAGCGCGGGTTGAAGGCGCAGCCCGGCGGGATCGCGTTCAGGCGCGGCATCGCGCCCTCGATCTGCGCCAGCTGCCCGCGGGGCGCGCCGGCCGCGCGCGCGGCAATGCGCGGGATCGAGCCCATCAGGCCGACGGTATAGGGGTGGTGCGGGGCATGGATGACATTGCGCACCGGGCCGATCTCGGCGAGGCGCCCGGCATACATGACCGCGACGCGATCCGCGGTCTCGGCGATCACCCCCATGTCGTGGGTGATCAGCATGACGGCGGTGCCGTGCTCGCGCGCGAGGCGCTTGAGCAGGGCGATGATCTGCGCCTGGATGGAGACATCGAGCGCGGTGGTGGGCTCGTCGGCGATCACCAGCCGCGGCTCGGCGGCCAGCGCGAGCGCGATCACGACGCGCTGGCGCATGCCGCCGGAGAACTGGTGCGGATACTGGCCGAGGCGCGCCTCGGCCGCCGGGATGCCGACCTCGTTCAGCAGTTCGAGCGCGCGCCGCCCGGCCTGCGCGCGATCCATCGGCAGGTGCGTGAGCAGCGTCTCGGTGAGCTGCTGGCCGATGGTGTAAAGGGGGTTCAGCGAGGTCAGCGGGTCCTGGAAGATCGCGCCGATGCGCCGGCCGCGCACCCGGCGCATCTTCTCCGGCGGCAGATTGTCGATGCGCTCGCCCTCGAGCCGGATCTCGCCCGCGGCGATGCGCCCCGGCGGTTCGATCAGGCCGATGATGGCCGCGCCGGTGAGCGACTTGCCTGCGCCGGATTCGCCGACCACGCCGAGCACCTCGCCAGGCGCGATGGAGAACGAAACGTCGTCCACGGCGGTCAGCGTACCGCGACGCGACGGGAACTCGACGCGCAGGCGCTGTACCTCGAGAAGCGGGGCAGTCATCGGCGCCGCTCAGCGAAGCTTCGGGTTGAGCGCGTCGCGCAACCAGTCGCCGAGCAGGTTGACCGAGAGCACCAGCGCGATCAGCGCGAGCCCCGGGAACACGGTGATCCACCACTCGCCGGAGAACAGGAAGTCGTTGCCCACCCGGATCAGGGTGCCGAGCGAGGGCTGCGTCGCCGGCACGCCGACGCCGAGGAAGGAGAGCGTCGCCTCGGTGATGATGGCGGTGGCGATATGGATGGTGGCGAGCACCAGCACCGGGCCGAGCACGTTCGGCAGCACGTGCGAGAACATGATGGCCAGAGGCGACCTGCCGATGACGCGCGCGGCCTGGACGTATTCCTTGTTCTTCTCCACCAGCGTCGAGCCGCGCACGGTGCGCGCGTACTGCACCCAGCCGGACACGCCGATGGCGAGGATCAGTACCGGCACCGCGATGTGCTCGTGGCTTTCGGCGGGCAGCGCCACGCGCGCCACGCCGTCGATCAGCAGCGCGATCAGGATCGCGGGGAAGGACAGCTGGACGTCCGCCACGCGCATGATGAAGGCGTCGAAACGCCCGCCGAGGTAGCCCGAGAGCAGGCCCAGCGCAACGCCGAGCACCATGGCGAAGAGCACCGCGGCCGCGCCCACGCCGAGCGACACGCGCGCGCCGTGCATGATGGTGGAGAGCACGTCGCGGCCCTGGTCGTCGGTGCCGAGCAGGAACTGCGTGCTGCCTGCCTCGAGCCAGGCCGGCGGCTTGAACGCGTTCTCGAGGCTGAGCGAGGCGAGGTCGAAGGGGTTGTGCGGCGAGAGCCAGGGCGCGGCCAGCGCAGCGCCGACGCAGACCAGCGTCATCACGGCGGCGACGATGGTGACCGGCGAGCGCCGGAAACTCCACGCGAGGTCGGAGTCCCAGGCGCGGGTGAGCGCGGGCGGCATGCTCGGGCGGCGTCGGTGGCGAGGGGGGCGCCGCTCAGGCGAGCGGCAGCGCCTCTTCCACCAGCGCGGCGAGGTAGCCCGCGCCCAGCGGAATCACCTCGTCGTTGAAATCGTAGCCCGGGTTGTGCAGCGCGCAGCCAAGCGGCCCGCCCCCCTGCCCGAGCCATACGTAGGCCCCGGGGCGCTCGAGCAGCATGTAGGAGAAATCCTCGCCGCCCATGGTCGGATCGGCGTCGCGGATCACGTTTGCCGGACCGAAGATGCGCGCGCCGACGCGCGCGGCGAAGTCCGCCTCGCGCTCGGTGTTGACGGTGGCCGGGTAGCCGCGCCGGTACTCGATCTCGACCGTGGCGCCGAGCGCCCCGGCCACGCCGGTGACGATCTCGGTGAGGCGGGTCTCGGCCAGCTTGCGGGTTTCGGGGCGGAAGGTGCGCACGGTGCCCACCAGCTTGACGAAATCCGGGATGACGTTGAAGGCGCCCAGTTGGCTTGTCTGCATCGAACACACGCTCACCACGATGGCGTCCACCGGGTGCGCGTTGCGGCTGGCGATGGTCTGCAGCGCGGTGATGACGTGCGCGGTGGCGACCACGGGGTCGACGTTCAGGTGCGGCATGGCGCCGTGGCCGCCGCGCCCGCGCACCGTGATCAGGATCTCGTCGGTGGCCGCCATCATCGGCCCGGCGCGCACCGCGATCTTGCCCGGGGGCAGGTCCGGCCAGTTGTGCAGGGCGTAGATCTCGTTGGCCGGGAAGCGCTCGAAGAGGCCTTCTTCCACCATCACGCGCCCGCCGCCGCCGCCTTCCTCGGCCGGCTGGAAGATCAGGTAGGCGGTGCCGTCGAAGTTGCGGGTTTCGGCGAGATAGCGCGCGCAGCCGAGCAGCATGGTGGTGTGCCCGTCGTGGCCGCAGGCATGCATGCGCCCGTCCGCGGTCGAGCGGTGCGCGAAGCTGTTGGTCTCGTGCATTGGCAGGCAGTCCATGTCGGCGCGCAGGCCGACGGCGCGACCGCTTGAGCGCGACTTCCCGTGCACCACGCCGACCAGGCCGGTTTTCGCCAGCCCGCGGTGCACCTCGATGCCTAGGCGCTCGAGTTGCGCGGCAACCAGCCCGGAGGTGCGCGACTCCTCGAAGGCGAGTTCCGGGTGGGCGTGGATGTCGCGCCGCAGGGCCTGCAACTCGGATTGTTGTGCGCGAATCGCCTCCACCGGGCTGCGCAGCGTGTTGTCGACGGGTCGGTTCATGGGGATCTCCGTGGGGCTTGCGACACCGGTTCAGTGCGCGGCCGCCGTGCGCTCGATGCGCAGGCGGGGGTCGACGGCATAGTAGAGCAGGTCGACCACGAGATTGATGACGACGAAGAAGAGCGCGATCAGGCAGAGGTACGCCGCCATGACCGGAATGTCGGCGAAGTGCACCGCCTGGATGAACAGCAGCCCCATGCCCGGCCACTGGAACACGGTTTCGGTGATGATGGCGAAGGCGATGATCGCGCCCAGTTGCAGGCCGGTGATGGTGATCACCGGCACCAGCGTGTTCTTCAGGGCGTGGCCGAAGTGGATGGCGCGGTCGGGCAGTCCGCGCGCATGCGCGAACTTGATGTAATCGGTGCGCAGCACCTCAAGCATCTCGGCGCGCACCAGGCGCTGGATCAGCGTCATCTGGAACAGGCCCAGCGTGATCGCCGGCAGGATCAGCGCCTTCAGCCCCGAGGCGGTGAGCAGGCCGGTGCTCCAGGCGCCGATGTCCACGGTGTCGCCGCGCCCGAACGAGGGCAGCCAGCCGAGCAGCACCGCGAAGACGAGGATCAGCAGGATGCCGATGAGGAAGGTGGGCAGCGACACGCCGATCAGCGATACCGCCTGGAACACGTGCGCGATCCAGGTGCCTCGTCGCAATGCGGTGTACACGCCCATGGCGACCCCGGCGAGCAGCGCGAACACCGCCGCCACCATCGACAATTCGAGCGTTGCGGGCAGGCGCTCGATGATCAGGGTCGAGACCGGGCGCACCTGCCGCAGGCTCAGGCCGAAGTCGCCCTGCACCGCGCGGCCGACGAACTGGGCGAACTGGATGTAATAGGGCCGGTCGAGGCCGAGCGCCGCGGTGATGCGCGTCCTGTCCTCCGGCGTGGCGTCCTGACCGAGCATGAAAATCACCGGGTCGCCCACGAAACGGAAGAGCGAAAAGGCGATCAGGCCGACGGTAAGCATCACCAGCACGGCCTGTCCGAGACGACGGACGATGAAGGCGAGCATCAGGATTCGGGGAGCGGGGAAAACCGCCCGGCCATGTTGCCCCTTCGCAGGGGGCGCGTCAAACTGCCGGCCCCCGCATGAGCACCTTCGCGCACACGCTGATCGCCTGGCAGCGCCGCCACGGCCGCCGGGACCTGCCCTGGCAGGCCTCGCGCGACCCGTATCGCATCTGGTTGTCGGAAATCATGCTGCAGCAGACGCAGGTGTCGGCGGTGGTGCCGTATTACCTGCGCTTCACGGCCCGCTTCCCGGACCTCGAGTCGCTCGCCCGTGCGCCGCTGGAGCGGGTGCTCGAACTGTGGAGCGGGCTGGGGTACTACGCGCGCGCGCGCAACCTGCATCGCGCCGCGCGCATGGTGGCGGACGGCGGCGGGCGGTTTCCGCAGTCCATGGCGGCGCTCACCGCCCTGCCGGGCGTCGGGCGCTCGACGGCGGCGGCGATCGCCGCCTTCGCCTTCGGCCGGCGCGAAGCCATCCTGGACGGCAATGTGAAGCGGGTGCTGGCGCGCGTGTTCGGCGTTGCGGGCTGGCCGGGCGCGCGCGAGGTCGAGGCGGCGCTGTGGAAGCAGGCCGAGTCCCTGCTGCCGCGGCGCGGCATCGAGCCCTACACGCAGGCGCTGATGGACCTCGGCGCCACGCTTTGCACGCGGTCCGCGCCGGCCTGCGCGCGCTGCCCGGTGGCAGAGCGGTGCGTCGCGTTTCGCGAGGACCGGGTGGCGGAACTGCCCGCGGCGCGGCCGCGGCGCGCGCTGCCCTTGCGCAAGGCGACCTGGCTGGTGCCGGTCTACGGCGACCGGGTGCTGCTGGTGCGAAACCCGCCAGAGGGCCTCTGGGGCGGCCTGTGGGTGTTCCCGGCGTCCACCGGCCCTCAGGCCGGAGCCGACGCGGCACGGCTGCTGGGCGCCGGCTGCGCGATCCGCGTGCTGCGTCCGGCACTGGAGCACGGTTTCACCCACTTTCGCCTGCGCGCGCGGCTCGTCCTGTGCACCCCGGCGAGCGCGGGCGCTGGGGCGGGCGCGCGCTGGTTCAGCTTCGAGCGCGCGCTGCGCGCCGCGCTGCCGACGCCGGTGCGCAAGGTGGTCACCGACCTTGCCCGGCGCTTCAGCGCGCCGGAAACGCCCCCGCGGCGCCGAGCGCGCGATGCAGCATCGCAAGGCGCTCGAGCGCCGCGTCGCAGGCGAGCAGCTGCTGGCTGAACTCGCCCGGCAGCCCGAGGCGTTCGGCCAGGCGCGCGCTCACCCAGAGCGCCGAGTCGAGCTGCGCCGCGCTGGCGGCGGGTTCGCCCTGCAGGGCGAGCAGGCGCTCGAGCAGGACGACGCTGTCGCGCAGTTCGGGCGGCGGGACGGTGTCTGGCGGTTCGGGGAGCACTTCCACGGTGCCGCGCGCGAGCCCGTCGGGTTCCAGCGTGCGTTCGGTGACGCGAACGCGATGCTCGCCCGTGGCGACGATGCTGAGCACGCCGTGCTGCGGCATGTCCCATTCGGCGATGCGCGCGAGGCAGCCGATCGACTCGTGGGCGGCCGGCGCGCCGACTTCCGCCCCCTCGGTGATGCGAAAGACGCCGAACGGCAGTTCATCGCGCAGGCACTCGCGCGCCATGCGCAGGTAACGCTGCTCGAACAGGCGCAGCGCAAGCCGCCCGCCCGGGAACAGCACGGTGTTCAGTGCGAACAGCGCGATGCCGGGCCGCGCTTCGCTCAAGGGGCCGGTGCGGGGTCCGTGCGCGCGAGCGCGCGATGGCGCACCAGCACTTCGCCGTGCGCGCGCAGGCCTGCGGCAAGCCGTTCGGCGACGTAGACGGAGCGGTGCCGCCCGCCGGTGCAGCCGATCGCCATGGTCAGCGTGCTGCGATTCTCGCGCACGATCTCCGGCAACCAGCGCTCGACGAAGCCGAGCAGGTCGGCCACCAGCCGCCCGACCGCGGGTTCGGCCTCGAGGAAGGCGATCACCGGGGCGTCGCGCCCGGTGAGCGGGGCGAGCGCGGGGTCGTAGTGCGGATTGGGCAGCATGCGCACGTCCACCACCCAGTCGGCATCGACCGGCAGGCCGTCGCGGAAAGCGAAGGATTCGACCAGCATCAGCGGCGCATCCAGCCCGAGACCGAGCAGTTCCTTGACCCAGCGCCGCAGCGCCTGCGGCGGGGTGCCGCTGGTGTCGAGCCGGTGGCCGAGGGTCGCCACCCCGGCGAGCAGGGTGCGCTCCCGGTCGATCGCCTCGGCCAGGGTGCAGCCGTCGCCGGCAAGCGGGTGGCGGCGGCGGGTTTCGGAAAAACGGCGTACCAGGGTGGAGGGATCGGCCTCGAGGAACAGCACCTGGCAGGCAACGCCCTGCCCGCGCAACTGCTCGAGGCGCTCGGGCAGCACCGCGAGCGCCGCGCTGCGCGCGTCGACGCTCACGGCAATGCGTTCGTGGCCCGCCTCAGCGAGGAAGGCGGCGACATTCGCGAGCAGGGTGGCCGGCAGGTTGTCCACGCAGTAATAGCCCTCGTCTTCGAGGACACGCAGCGCGATGCTCTTGCCGGCACCCGACAGCCCGCTGACCAGGATGAGCTGCATGCCTGCGCTCTTCTAGTCGCCGCTTTCGATCGCGCGCTTTTGCCGCGCGAGGAACTCGGCGGTGGAATCGACGCCGCGCAGCTGCAGGATGTAGTTGCGTACCGCGGCTTCGAGCAGCACGGCGAGGTTGCGGCCGGCCACGACGGGGATCACCACCTTGCGCACGGTGACGCCGAGGATCTCCTCGGAGAGCTCCGAGAGCGGCAGACGCTCCGACGGCCCCTGCATGCCGGGGGCGGGCTTCTCGAGGTGTCCCACCAGCTTCAGCTTCATCTTCGGGCGCACCGCGGTTTCGCCGAAGATGGTGCGCATGTTGAGCAGGCCGAGGCCGCGCACCTCTATGAAATCCTTGAGCATCGGCGGGCAGCGGCCTTCCAGCGTGGTCGGCGCAAGGCGCGAGATCTCGACCACGTCATCGGCGACCAGGCCATGGCCGCGGCTGATCAGCTCGAGGCCAAGTTCGCTCTTGCCGACGCCGGATTCGCCGGTGATGAGCACGCCCAGGCCGAGGACATCCATGAACACGCCGTGGCGCTCGGTGCGCTCGGCAAGGGCCTTGGTCAGGTAGCGCGACAGGCGCTCGATCACCTGGGCCGCGGGGTGCGGCGAGGTGAACACCGGGGTGTCGGTCTCGCCGGCGCGCTTGAGCATTTCCTGCGTCGGGCCGATGCCGTCGGCGAGGATGACCGCCGCAGGCGCCGGGTCGATCAGGCGGCTGGCAAAGGCGGCGCGGGCCTCGGGGTCGTGGCCGAGCAGGCCAGCCTCGTAGGCGCCGAGGACCTGGATGCTGTTGGGATGGGTGAGGTTGAGGTGCCCGATCAGGGCTGCTGCGGCCGCGGCCTCGTGCGGCACGGCACCGCCGCCGCCGCGCCCGGCGACCCAGGCGAGCGCGAGGGTCTCGCGGTTGTCTTCATGCAACCGCGCGACGTTGACTTGGGACATCGGGTTGCCATGCGGAAATGATCTGGTGCAGTGCGCCGGCATCGGGCGCCGCGGTCATGGCTTCACGCAAGGCCTTGTCGCTGAACATCTGCGCGAGTTCGGAAAGGATCTGCAGGTGCTTCTCGGTCGCCTGTTCCGGCACCAGCAGCACGAATACCAGGTTGACCGCCGCGCCGTCCGGCGCGTCGAAGGCGACCGGCTGCTGCAGGCGCACGAAGGCGCCGAGCGCGTCCTTGAGGCCCTTGATGCGGCCGTGCGGAATCGCAACGCCCTGGCCGAGCCCGGTTGACCCGAGGCGTTCACGGGCGAACAGGCTTTCGAAGACGGTGTTACGGGCGATGCCGTGGTTGTTCTCGAACATCAGGCCGACCTGTTCGAACAGGCGCTTCTTGCTGGAGATCGCGAGATCGATCTCGATGTTCGAGGGCGGCAGCAGCTTGGCGACAAGGCTCATGCGGGAGGGGGCCGCAACGCGCCGCGCAGGTCGCGAACCATCCTGCGCAGGGGACGCGTCCGGACCGGGCCGGAATTCAGAGGGCGCGAATTATAGCCCAAGGCTCCCGGGGGCGGGATTTCCCCGGGGCATGGGGTGTGAGCAAGTGTCAGGCGGGCGCTCCGCGCCGCGGCCGGCGGCTCAGGACCGCAACTCCTGGCGCTTGAGCGCGTCGTGCGCCTTGTCGTTCTGCTTGCCCTTGTACTTCAGGACCTGGCGGTCCAGCTTGTCGGTCATCAGGTCGATGGCGGCGTAGAGGTCATCTTCTTCCGAGGCGCAGTGCAGGTCCTTGCCCCGCACGTGCAGCGTGACTTCGGCCTTCTGCCTCAGCTTGTCGACCGAAAGGATCACGTGGGCGTCGATCACGTGGTCGAAGTGGCGCGTGATCCGCTCGAGCTTGGACTGCACATAGCTGCGAAGCGCCGGTGTCACTTCGATGTGATGACCGCTTACGTTCAGGTTCATCGTGACCTCCTTTGGGATTGCTACAGGCTTTTTCGCTGTCCGACGGGCGGAATTTGCAGCAAGTCGCGATACTTCGCGATGGTCCGCCTTGCCACCACGATACCCTGCTCGCCGAGAATTTGCGAGATGCGCGAATCTGACAGGGGCGCCTTGGGGTTCTCGGCGGCAACCAGTTGCCTGACCAGCGCCCGGATGGCGGTCGAGGAGGCCGCGCCGCCCGATTCCGTGGCCACATGGCTGCCGAAGAAGTATTTCAGCTCGAAGGTGCCGCGCGGGGTGGCCATGTACTTCTGCGTGGTGACGCGCGAAATGGTGCTTTCGTGCAGGCCGAGCGCATCGGCGATCTCGCGCAGCACGAGCGGGCGCATGGCGACCTCGCCATGCTCGAAGAACTGGCGCTGGCGATCGATGATGGCCTGCGAGACGCGCAGGATGGTGTCGAAGCGCTGCTGGATGTTCTTGATCAGCCAGCGCGCTTCCTGCAGCTGCGCGCCGAGCGCATGCCCGCCGCGCGAGCGCGTCGCAAGATCGGCGAACATGCGATGCACGCGCAGGCGCGGCATCGCATCGGTGTTCAGGCTTGCGCGCCAGACGTTGCGCACCTTTCGCACCAGCACGTCGGGCACCACGTAGCGCGCCTCGACGCGCGCAAACTCGGCCCCGGGACGGGGATTGAGGCTGCGCACGCGCTGTTGCGCCGCGCGCAGCGCGTCGTCGTCCGCCCCGGTGAGCGCCTTCAGCCGCACGTAGTCGCGGTTGGCGAGCAGCTCGATATGCCGCTCGACGATGGTCAGGGCGAGCGTGCGAACCGGGTCGCCTTCCGGCTGCGCGCGCAGCTGCAACGCGAGGCATTCGGCGGGCGTGCGTGCGCCGACGCCGCAGGGATCGAGGTTCTGCAACAGCCGCAGCGCGATCGCCAGTTCCTCGGCATCGACGCCGGCCTCGGGCGGCAGCAGGGCGAGGATTTCGTCGAGCGGCTGCGTGAGGTAGCCGTCGTCGTTCAGCGCATCGATCAGGATGCCGACCAGCACGCGATCGCGCTCCTCGATGCCGTTGAGGCCGAGTTGCGCGATCAGGTGTTCGCGCAGGCTGGGCTGGTCCGGCGCGCTCTGGGCGCGTTCGCGTTCGCCCTCTTCATCCTCGTCGCCGCGCCGCAGGCCGCCCGGCGCGCCTTCCCATTCGGCCGCGGCGTCCCATTCGGGCGCCGCATCCGTCGCGCCTGCGGTCTCGTCGTGCGCGGGCGCCTCGGGCGCCGGGGCGTCGGCGGCGACATGCTCGGGCGACCCGCCGGGCGCAGCGCCGGTGTCCGTGTCCTCGCGTTCGAGGACCGGGTTCTCGGCGAGCAGGCGCTCGATCTCCTGGTTGAGTTCGAGCGTCGAGAGCTGCAGCAGCCGGATCGACTGCTGCAGTTGCGGCGTCAGCGTGAGATGCTGGCCGAGCCGGAGTTGAAGGCCGGGCTTCATGCGGCGGATCGTTCGCCGGACACGATCGGCGCCCTACATGCGGAAATGCTCGCCGAGGTACACGCGGCGCACATTTTCGTTTTCGACGATTTCGTCGGGCTGGCCTGAGGCGAGCACCGCCCCTTCGTTGATGATGTAGGCGCGATCGCAGATGCCGAGCGTCTCGCGGACATTGTGGTCGGTGATGAGAACGCCGATGCCGCGTTCCTTGAGGAACCGGATGATGCGCTGGATGTCGAGCACCGCGATCGGGTCGACGCCGGCGAACGGCTCGTCGAGCAGGATGAAGGTGGGTCGCGTGGCGAGCGCGCGCGCGATCTCAAGGCGCCGGCGCTCGCCGCCCGAGAGCGCCACGGCGGCATGCTTTCGCAGGTGCGCGATGTGCAGGTCTTCGAGCAGCTCGACGAGGCGGGTTTCGATTTCCGGGGCGCCCAGGCCCTGCAGCTCGAGCACCGCGCGCACGTTGTCTTCGACCGAGAGGCGCCGGAAGACCGAGTTCTCCTGCGGCAGGTAGGAAATGCCGAGGCGCGCCCGCTTGTGGATCGGCAGGTGCGTCAGGTTCCGGTCGTCGAGCTCGATGCGCCCGGCGTCGGCCGCGACCAGTCCGACGATCATGTAGAAACAGGTGGTCTTGCCCGCGCCGTTCGGGCCGAGCAGGCCGACCACCTCGCCGCTCGAGACCTCGAGCGATGCATCCTGCACCACGGTGCGCGACTTGTAGCGCTTGCGCAGGCGCTCCGCGCGCAACTGGCTCATCGCGTCCCGGCCGGCGCCTTCGCGGGCGGCGCGCCGGCCGGGGCCGGCACCGAGGGCGGGCCGCCGGACGGAGCCGGCGTCGGGGCCGTCGTCTTCGGCTGGATCACGGCCTGGACCCGCCCGCCGTCCGGGGCGCCGCGCGCGCCATTGACCGAGAAGGCTTCGGTGCGCTGGTCGAGCGAAATGTGGGCGCCGCGCACTTCGTCCTGGTCGCGCCGCACCCAGGCCTTGTCGTACAGGTCCACCTTCTCGTTGGCGTCGTCGAACTCGATGCGCAGGGCTTCGCCGTCCATCCAGACGGCGGGCTTGTCGCCTTTCGGGTCGGTCTTCTGCCGGAACCGGACCGGATTGCCGGTGGCGGTGGCGTGCTGGAAGCCGTTTGCGTCCTGGCGCACGACGATCCGGTCGGCACGCAGGGTCAGGGTGCCCTTGGTCAGCACGACGCTGCCCTCGAAGATGCTGACGCGGCGGACGTCGTCGGCGGTCATGCGGTTGGCTTCGATGTTCGTGGGCTTGTCCTTGTCCGCCTTCTCTGCGTGCGCGGGCAGGCCCAGCAGGAGGGCGCAGGCCAGGGCCAGGGTCGGACCGGTGCGTCGCGGGTCGGGGAAGGCAATCACGGTCTGTTCTTCTTGGGTTCAAAGGTTCCGCGCACGCGCGCGTGAAGGATCAGCTGGCCGAGCTCGTTCTCATATTCCATGCCGCGTGCATGCAGGATACGGCCTTCTTCGACGAGGCTCACGTCGCGGTCGGTGCGCGCGAGCGAGCGTGCGCGCACGAAGTGGAGGAAGGGCGTGCGCATGCGCGATTCCGGGCGGCCCTCGGCGGCGTCCCGCACCAGCAGCACGTCCTCGTACAGGAAGATCTCTTCGCCGTCTGATGACAAGGCCCCGTCGCGCGCGGTAAGCGTCATCTTCGGCTGACCGGGCTTGGTCTGGACCACGATCGGGGCGACCAGCGTGGTCGCATCGTCATCCGGGTAATGCGTCATGGTCCGGGCGGAGACGCGGGACTCCGGGCGGCCATCGCGCCCGAAATTCGTGATGGTGAAGTGCTCGACGATGAAATCCGGGTCGTGACGGCGCAGCGATGGGTGCGACTGCTCCTCCTGCACCGCGCGCTCGAGCCAGAAGGTGAGAAGCGCCAGCGCCAGCATCAGCGCGAGCGGGAACAGCCGACTCAGGCCCGAACTCATGCGAGGTAGGCGGCGAGCGCCGGTTCGAGCGTGCCCTGGGACTGCATCACGAATTCGCAGACCTCGCGCACGGCGCCGTGCCCGGCCGGGGCGTCGGGAACGTAGTGCGCGTGGCGGCGCACGAACGCCGGCGCCTGGCGCGGCGCGCAGGCGAAACCGCTGCGCGTGAGCACGGGAAGGTCCAGCACCTCGTCACCCATGTAGCCGGCCGCCTCCGGCGGGATGCCGAGGCGCCCCAGAAGCGCCTCCCAGGGGGCGCGCTTGTCATCGAAGCCCTGCAGCACGTGCTCGATGCCGAGTTCCGCGGCGCGACGCGTCACGGCCTCGGAGCGCCGACCGCTGAGGATCGCCGCCGGCACGCCGGCGGCGGCGAGCATCCTGATGCCGTGGCCGTCGAGCGCGTGAAAGGCCTTCAGCGCTTCGCCCTGCGCGCCGTACCAGAGCCGGCCGTCGGTCATGACGCCGTCCACGTCCCAGACCATGATCCGGACGTTGCGGGCGCGGCGGCGCGCAATTTCGACGGCTTCGCGGACCGCGTCAGACGACACGCGCGTGGAACAGGTCGTGGATGTTGAGGGCGCCCACGAGCACGCCGTTCTCGTCGACGACAGGCATCTGGGTGCTCTTGGTGCGCTCCATCAGTTCGACGGCTTCAGCGGCCAGCGCGCCGGGGGTCACGGTGCGCGGCCCGTGGGTCATGACCGTCTCCACGGTCGTGCGGCGCAGGTCGGTGTCGCGCTCGATGCTGCGGCGCAGGTCGCCGTCGGTGAAGATGCCGATGAGGCGTCGCGCCTCGTCGACCACCGCCGTCATGCCCATGCCCTTGCGGGTGATCTCGTAGATGGCCTCTGCGAGCGTGGTGCCGCGCGGCACCGATGGCACCGCGTCGCCGGTGCGCATGACGTCGGACACGTGCGTCAGGAGCTTCCGGCCCAGCGAGCCGCCGGGGTGCGAGCGGGCAAAATCGTCCGCCGAGAATCCGCGCGCATCGAGCAGGGCGATGGCCAGCGCATCGCCCATCGCGAGGGTGGCCGTGGTGCTGGCCGTGGGCGCGAGGTTGAGCGGGCAGGCTTCCTGTTCGACCGCAACGTCGAGATGGACGTCGGCCTCGCGCGCCAGCGTCGAGCCGGCGGCACCGGTCAGCGCGATCATCCGCGCGCCGCCGCGCTTGAGCAGGGGCACCAGGCGCAGCAGCTCCTCGCTTTCACCGGAGTAAGAGATGGCGATGAAAAGATCCTCGGGGCGGACCATGCCGAGGTCGCCGTGGCTGGCTTCGGCAGGGTGAACGAAATAGGCGGGTGTCCCGGTGCTCGCCAGCGTGGACGCGATCTTGCGCGCCACATGGCCGGATTTTCCGATGCCGCTGACGATGACCCGTCCGCTGCAGCCAAGCACCAGCGCGATGGCCGCCAGAAATTTCGCATCAATGCGCTCGACGAGCGCGCGCACCGCGTCCGCCTCGATCACCAGGACGCGCCGTGCCATGTCGAGGGCGGCCGCGGTGGGCTGGACCGTGCCTGCGACGGGCTGTCCCGGCGTGCGCGCTGCGCTTATCATAGCTGCGCAGTATATCCGAACCCCCTGATTTCTCCTCTGAAATGGACGCTGCAGGCATCGCGCTTCAACCCGTTCTGGTGCTGCTTGCGAGCAGCGTGCTGGCCGTCGCGGCGTGCCGCGCGCTCGCGCTGCCGCCCATGGTCGGCTACCTCGCCGTCGGGCTGATCCTCGGCCCGCATGCGCTCGGCCTGATTCCGGACACCGAAGCGACCCGGCACCTCGCGGAGTTCGGCATCGTCTTCCTGATGTTCTCGATCGGGCTGGAGTTCAGCCTGCCGAAGCTGCGCGTCATGCGCCGCGCGGTGTTCGGCCTCGGCCTGTCCCAGGTGACGGCCACGATCCTGCTTTGCGTCGGCGCTGCGCTCCTGCTTGGCGCCGAGCGCGGCGGCACCTGGCAGGCCGGCGTGGCGCTGGGCGGCGTGGTGGCGATGTCCTCGACGGCCATCGTCATCAAACTGCTCTCGGAGCGGCTCGAGCTGGACACGGCCCACGGCCGGGACATCGTCGGGGTGCTGCTGTTCCAGGACCTGGCGGTGGTGCCGCTGCTGATCCTCGTGCCTGCGCTGGGCCAGTCTGCGGACGAGATCGGGCGCGCGGTCGCGTTCGGGTTGGCGAAGGCGGTGGTGGTGCTCCTGGTGCTGGTGCTGGTGGGGCCGCGCGTCATGCGCGCCTGGTTCGGCGTGGTGGCACGGCGGCGCTCGACGGAACTCTTCGTCCTGAACGTCCTGCTCATCACCCTCGGCCTCGCCTTTGTCACCGGGCTGGCGGGTCTGTCCATGGCGCTCGGGGCGTTCCTCGCCGGCATGCTGATCTCGGAGACCGAGTACCGGTTCCAGGTGGAGATGGACATCAAGCCGTTCCGCGACGTGCTGCTGGGGCTGTTCTTCATCACCGTCGGGATGATGCTCGACCTGCGTCAGGTGGCCGGGGACGTGGGCCTGGTCCTGCTGCTTCTGGTGCTCCTGATGGGGGTGAAGCTGGCCCTGATCAGCCTGCTGGCGCGTGTATTCGGCGCCACGCCCGGCACCGCGCTGCGCACCGGACTCGGGCTCGCGCAGGGCGGCGAATTCGGCTTCGTGCTGCTTTCGCTGGTGGTCACCACCGCGATCGTGCCGGATGCGTTCGCGCAGGCCTTGCTGGCCGCCATGATCCTGTCGATGATCGCCACGCCCTTCGTGATCGCCTCGAGCGACCGCATCGTGATGCGTTTTGCGCGCTCGGAGTGGATGATGCGCTCGCTCGCCCTGCATCGGGTGGCCACCGAGTCGATGGCGGCGGACCGGCACGTGATCATTCTCGGGTATGGACGAAACGGCCAGCGGGTGGCGCGTCTTCTCGAGGCGGAGTCCGTCAAGTACGTGGCGCTCGACCTGGATCCTGAGCGGGTGCGCGAGGCGACGCTGGCGGGCGATCACGTCGTCTTCGCGGACTGCTCGCGGCGCGAGGCGCTGCTGGCGGCGGGCATCAGCCGCGCAGCCGCGGTCGTGATCACCTTCTCGGATGTCCACGCTGCCGAAGGCGTGCTGGCGAACCTGCATGCGATCGCGCCCGCGGTGCCGGTGGTGGTGCGCGCGAGCGAGGAGCGCGATATCGCGCGCCTGACGAAGGCCGGCGCGTCCGAAGTGGTGCCGGAGGCGATCGAATCGGGACTGATGCTCGCCTCGCATACGCTGGTCTGGGTGGGCGTGCCGCTCAGGCGGGTGGTGCGCCGCATGCAAAAGGTGCGTGACGCGCAGTATGGATTGCTGCGCGGCCTGTTCCATGGCGCGAGCGACGACACCGAGTCCGACGCCGTCGATCCCCGGCTGCACGGCGTGGTGATCTCGCCGGGCACCCATGCCGCGGGCCGGCGGCTTGAGGAGATCGATCTGGCGGACCTCGGTGTCGAAGTCCGTGGCGTGCGCCGGCCCGGCGCGGGCGCTACGCTGTCGGTGGAGGCGGCCGGCGTGCTGCTGGCCGGGGATGTCGTGATCCTGCTCGGGGTGCCGGAGGCGATCGCGGCGGCAGAGGCGCGCCTCCTCGAGGGCTAGGGAAGGGCGAGGCGCCGCCGCTGCCGGAGAAGAAAAAGGCCGGCATTCGCCGGCCCAAAAAGAAAAAGGCCGGCGGATGCCGGCCTTTTTTCTTGCGTTGCGCTGTCGATCAGAACGTGCGGCAGAGCAGGTAGGTGTTCGTGCCGGTCTCGGCGTAGGTCGCTGTTGCCTGAACCGCGACGTTCGGGTTGGGTGCAGTCTGCAGCACGCCGCGCACGCTGCCCGTCAGGGGAACGCCGTCGTCCATTTGGGTATCGATGGCGATCGCGATCTTGTCCGGCAGGTTCGCCGAGCAGACCATCAGGCCGGAGATGCCGTTCAAGCCAGCACCGTCGCTGCCAAGTACCGGCCCCCCGGCGCCGTCGCCGGTTTGCACGCCGAGCTTGCCGACCACGGCATTGAACGGTTGCTCCTGGCCGGTGCCGGCGACGAAGCCGGCGCGGCGCAGGTGATCCCACCACAGGCGGGTTTCGGCGTTCGCGGTGGTCGAGTTGTAGGTGCCCCCCACCACACCGTTGCCGTCGCCCTGCGCGGCACCCGCCCAGCGCGCCGTGGCGCCCGGATCGTCGCCCGGGATCGCGCGATAGCGGTCCTGATAGCCGTGGTAGGCCGCCGAAATGCCGGAGAAATCGGCAATCGCGTTCTTGATCTTCGCCTGGGTGATCATTTCCTGACCTTTCAGAATGCCGCCGAGCAGCAGTCCGATGATCACCAGAACAATGGCGATCTCAACCAGGGTGAAGCCTTTTTGCTTGGTTTTCATGGTGGTACTCCGTACGAGTAGGGGCTTGCGGAGTACATCAAAGCATTTCCCGTGCCAGGGGTGAAGCGGCCCAGAACACGCCAGAAGGTGGGAATCTGTAAGAAATCTGTCGAGATCTCGACAGATCAGTCCGATCGACGACGCTAGTCCTCTCTGTGTGCCGGGGTATTTGCGTTGCGTTCCGGTTGCCTCTGCTCGAGCTGGCGCAGGCGATCCTCGAGGAACCGGCGTTCCGCGGGGTCCTCGATCCGCCCGGCTTCGAGCAATCCGCCGAGGAGGATCCGGGCCGCCTCGAGTTCGTTCATGTCCTCGAGGATGAAGATCTCCATCTGCTTCGCCCAGAGGGGCACGCTCGGGTCGCGTGTCAGGCGATCGATGGCCACGGCGTACCGGCGCGCGCGGGGCAGGTCGTTGAGCCGGTGCTTCGCGACCAGGGCCGCGTGCGCGAGCCACGGCCAGCGCCGGTCCGGGTCCTCCTGGAACCGGGTGTGAATGAACTCGAGCATCAATCCGACGCGTTGCGCATCGTTGGTTTCCGTATAGATCCGCGAGGCCGAGAACAGCGGGTATTGGCTGCGCGGGTCCAGTTCCAGGCTGGTCGAGAGCCATTGAATCAGCCGGGCATAGTCCAACTGGCGGTACGACACGCGGTTGTCGCCGCGGGTGTCGAAGGCCTGCAGGTACAGCATGGTCAGGCGGCTCGCCGCAGGCGTTTCGCCGAGGCTCACGAGCCGCAGGACGCTTGCGCGCGGGGCTGCAGGGAGATCCGCCTGCGTTCCGACGGAGCGGGCATGTCGTCCCTGCAGCAGCAGATGAAGCGCAACGGTGCAGGCAAGCGCCGCGAACACCCATGCGGACACCGAGGACCAGGGTCGCGTCGCCCCGAAGTTCACAGGTTGCGTCGCTGGAAATCGACCAGTCCCGCAAGGACCAGCACGGCGGCATAAACGAGCAGGCCGGCAAGGAGCGCCGCAAGCACGTGGCCGCCAGGCGGGCCGTAGAGTAGCCATTCGGCGCGCGTGGCGAGCTCGAGGCGCGGCAGCGCGAGCGCAAGTGCGTCCACTGCCAGTCCGGCGGCGTGCTGCAGCGGGGAGGGCTCGAGCGCGGGGCCGGTCGCAATCGCCTGGATTGCCGTGATGCTGCGCCCGAGAACATACAGGGCGGCGGTTGCCGAAAGCGCGGGCAGAAGCTTCCCGAGGGCCATCGAAAAAAACAGCGCTGCGGAGGCGACGAGCACCAGCTCGAAGGCGAGCGACAGGCCCCAGGCGGCGACCGCCGCCGGCGCGCTCCACAGCAGCAGGGGCAGGCAGACAAACGCGCTCAGCACGAACGCGGTGCCTGCGTGACCTGCCCAGCGGCCGAGAAAATGCGCGCTGCGCGGGACCGGCAGGGCCAGCATCAGTTCAAGGCCCTTGTCGTCCTGCTCGCGCGCCGTGCTCGAGGCGACCTGTCCGGCGATCAGGAAGACCGCCACGATGCGAAGCAATGCGGCCGTGACCGACAACTGGAGCAACGCGCCCTCCGTGACCGCGACGCGGGAGAGGAAGGCGGCTATGCCGAGCGCGCCGAGCACGCCCGCGGCCGCAAGCCAGGGCAGGCCGCCGCGCCAGGCCTCCAGCATTGCGTTTCGACCGAGTATGGACAGGGCAGACATGAACGGATACCGGACCGGAGGAATTGCGCCGCGCGTCGCGCGGGTAGACTAGACGCCACGTCGCCGACATGCAACCGTCCGCATCCTCCACCGTCGCACCGCCCTCGAAGCTCGAAGCCGCCGTGGCGCGGTTCAGCGAGCGTTATTCGAACATCGTGCTGATCACCATGCTGCTGCTGCTGCACGTGGCGACGGTGCGTGGTGTTGCCGACGTCTGGGCGCGGGCCCTGCTGATCGCGCATCTCGGCCTTCTGCTCCTGTGGCAGCCGCTGTTGCGCGGCCCGCAGCGGATCTCCCTGCCGCAGGCTCTGGCCATCGGTCTCGCGGCCCTGGCGGTCATGCTGGGACTCAGCTGGTGGTTGCTGGCGTTCTGGACGGTGGTGCTCGCGGGACTGGTCGGCGGCAAGGTCTATCAGCACCACGCGCCCTGGCAGAGGCGGCGGTACCTGCTCGTATTCATCTACCTGCTGGCCCTCCTGGCGGTGGTCGTGCTGCCGGAGATCGCGCCCAACCGGGAGATCACCCCGGAAGTGCGCCGCTATGCGGAGTACGGCTTGCCGGTGCTGCTGATGCTGATCGCGTTCTTTCCCGGCGAACCGGCGCGCGGCGAGGCGCCCGAGCTGATCGATTTCTTCTACAGCCTGTTCATGATGCTGCTGCTGGGATTGACCGTGCTCGGCAGCTTCACGCTGATGACGCTGGGCCGCAAGCCCTACCTGCAGGCGCTCACCGAGACGGTGTTCATCCTCGCCGGAACGCTTCTCCTGATCGGGCTTGCATGGAGTCCGCGCGCCGGATTCGCGGGTCTCGACGTATTCGTGTCCCGTTATCTTTTCTCGATCGGCCTGCCGTTCGAACGCTGGCTGCAGTTCCTCGCGGAACTGTCGTTGCAGCAGCGCCGCCCCGAAGTGTTCCTCTCGGAAGGGGTTGCGGCGCTCGTGCGCCTGCCCTGGGTGTCCGGCGTGCGCTGGCGCTCTTCGAGCGGCGCCGGCGAGGTCGGCGAGCGCACCGCGCATGCCGTCGACGGGGGCACGGCCGAGCTGGCGCTGACGCTGTACTCGCCGCATCGGGTCAGTCCGACCCTGCAATGGCACCTGATGCTGCTTGGCCAGTTGCTCGGCGAGTTCTACCTTTCGAAACAGCATGAGCAGGAGTTGCAGGAAGGCGCGTACCTGCAGGCCGTCCACGAAACCGGCGCGCGCCTCACGCACGAGGTCAAGAACCTGCTGCAGTCGCTGAACGTGCTGTCCGCGGTGGCGGCGAGCGAGGAAAGCGGCGATTCGCCGCGCCTGCAGGCCTTCCTGCGGCGCGAGCTTCCGGTCATCGTGCGCCGTCTGTCCGAAACGCTGGAGAAGCTGCGCCGGCCCGAGGCGGATGCCGAGCGCAGCACGGCGCTGGATCGCTGGTGGGCGGCGGCGCAATCGCGCTATCCGGATCCGTCGATCGTCTTCGAAGCGGACGCTTCGCCCGGTCCGTCCGCCATTCCCGTGGGCCTTTTCGACAGCGTTCTCGACAATCTCCTTCAGAACGGACTGGCGAAGAAGGCAGTGACCCCGGACCTGCGGATCCGGGTCACCCTGTCGGCCGGTGCCGCGCCCGTGCTGCGCGTCGAAGACAGCGGCGCGGCAGTGCCAGCCGATGCCCTGCAGGCGCTTTTGCACGCGCCGATCCGGTCCGAGCACGGACTGGGGATCGGCTTGTTCCAGGCGGCGCGTCGTGCGGAAACGCTCGGCTACCGGCTCGCGTTGGAAAACAACCTCGACGGCGCCGTCAGGTTTTCGCTGTCGAAGCGGTCGCCGGGTTCAGGGCAGGATGCCCGCGGCCACCATGCGGCCGTATAGCAGACCTACGGGAATCCATACCATCTGGTCGTCGAACTCCCCGCCGGTGGCGCTTGCGGGGTCCGGCGCGCGGCTGACGAAAAGCTGATCGCCTTCGAGGTTCTCTGCCTCGTTCGTGCCGGTGCCACCGGTCGCGCCGTTCTTGCCGGTCGAAAAGACAATCGCGAGTACCGTGCTCGTATTTGTCACGCTCGTGCCGGCATCGCAGGCCGTGTTGGTCACCGGCGTCGGCGTGCGCGTGCACACCACCAGATCCGCCGGCGCCTGCGTCAGGCTCCACGCGCTGGTCGTATGGGTGGTCGTGAAGCGCCCCGCGCCGGCCGACCAGGTCGTCGCCGATACCGAATAGCGGATCCGGTTGCCCCACGAATCGACCGCGAAGCCGGCCGCGTCGGTGGGCTGGTAGCCGATGGCCTTCGCCGGCAGGAATCCGGCGTAATACGTCGTGCAGGCGCCGCCGCCGCCCGGCGCCTCGTCGCCGGCACTTGCCGCCGTGGACGGGCAGGGCAGGCGACCGTTTGCAATCGCGAATCCGAGCAGCAGTTCGCGGGCGTCGGCCAGCCGCCGGTCCGTCTCGCTGCGATTGCGTTGCTCGACCTGTGCCGAAAGCGTGTAGGTCAGGCTGCCGAGCAGGAGTCCGACGATGGTGATGACCACCGCGAGCTCGGTGAGCGAAAATCCGCTTGCCCGCCGTCCGGGACCTTGCCGCGCGCGGGTATGGCCCATCAGGAGGATGGCCCAACCGTGACCACGCGGTCGTTGAGCGACCGTACCACGCGTTGTTGCTCGAATATGCTGTCAAGATCGGTGTTCTGCGAACCTTCGAGGTATTCGCCGAGGTTCGCGCTTGGTCGGGCGTTGCCCGAAACGGATCTCCCCGCAAGGATCAGAAGAGCGGGACGGAAGTCCTGGGTGCCATCGAACCGGTTGATCGTCAGACAGCCGGCACCCGCGCAACTCAATGTCCCGCCTGCGGCATGGCTTGAAGCGTACGCATA
>DATCYZ010000141.1:0-35518 GCA_036526195.1 Burkholderiales bacterium | reverse complement strand
GACGATCCCGCGCGCCAGCCGGCGCCACGGGCGATTCGGCCCCGGCCGGAACCTTGTGGCAGGATGTCGATCCAATGGCCGGATTTGACATCGAGACGCCATGACCCTGAAGAGCCTGCGCCAGGCGTTCGCCTGGCTTGCGTTTGCCGCGCTGTCCCTCAATGCCCTCGCGCTCCACGCCGCAGGCGAGGCGCCGCGCCGTGTCGCCTCGATCGAGGGGGTCACCGAGTTCCGGCTGGACAACGGCCTGCGCGTGCTGCTCGTGCCGGCGCCCGCCACCGACACCGTCACGGTGCACATCACCTATCTGGTCGGCGCGCGCCACGAAGGCTACGGCGAGAAAGGCATGGCGCACCTGCTCGAGCACATGCTGTTCAAGGGCTCGCCCCGGCATCCCGACGTCAAGGCCGAGTTCCAGGCGCGCGGCGCGCGCTGGAACGGCACCACCTCGTACGACCGCACCAACTACTACGAAACCCTCTCGGCGACGGACGACAACCTCGACTGGGCACTCGGCATGGAAGCCGACCGCATGCTGAACGCCTTCGTCCGCAAGTCCGACCTGGACAGCGAGATGACGGTGGTGCGCAACGAGTTCGAGATGGGCGAGAACAATCCCGGCGGCGTGCTGCACCATCGCATGCGGCGACTCGCCTTCGGCTGGCACAACTACGGGAATTCCGTGATCGGCGCGCGCTCGGACATCGAGCAGGTGCCGATCGAGCGCCTGCAGGCGTTCTATCGCACGTGGTACCGGCCCGACAACGCCGTGCTGATCGTCGCCGGTCGCTTCAAGGAGGCGCGCGCGCTCGAACTGGTGGCGAAGCACTTCGGGACGCTGGCGCGGCCTGCTGCGGCGATGCCGGCGCTGTACACCGTCGAACCGGTGCAGGACGGCGAACGCAGCGTGACCCTGCGGCGCACCGGCGATACGCAAATCGTCGCGACGATGTATCGCGCCCCGGCCGCGGTGCACCCCGACTACCCGGCCGTCGACGTGCTGGTGCGCGTGCTCGGCAACACGCCCAGCGGGCGCCTGCACAAGGCGCTGGTGCAGAGCGGCCTCGCGAGTTGGAGCTGGGGCGGCGAGGCGGGGCAGCACGATCCCGGCGTGATGTATTTCGGCGCGGGCCTGCAGAAGGACCTGCCGCTCGAGCCGGCCCGCGCGGCGCTGCTCGCGACGCTGGAAGGGCTTGCCGCCACGCCGGTGCAGGACGATGAAGTCGCGCGGGCGCGCACCGAGTTGCTCAACGAGTTCGACAAGTCGCAGGCGGACGTGGCGATGTTCGTGCGCGCCCTCTCGGAGTTCAGCGCGCTGGGCGACTGGCGCCACTACTTCCTCTACCGCGAACGCCTCGGCAAGGTGTCGACCGACGCGGTGCGCCGCGCCGCCCAGGCCTACCTGAAACCCGCGAACCGCGTACTCGGCGTGTTCGTGCCGACGGCCGAGCCGGATCGCGCCGAGATTCCGGCGACGCCGGACGCGCGCGCAGCGCTCGAGGGCCTGGCGGGCGGCAAGCAGATCGCGCTCGGCGAGGCGTTCGATCCGACGCCCGCCAACATCGAGGCGCGTGTCGTGCGCCGCACCCTGGCCAACGGCATCCGCCTTGCGATGCTGCCCAAGGCGACGCGCGGCAACCGCGTGGTTGCCACGCTCCAGCTGCGGTGGGGCGACGAGGCCTCGCGCATGCACCGCGCGGTTGAATGCAGCGTTGCCGGCGGCATGCTGATGCGCGGCACCCGCAAGCACAGCCGGGGCGAACTGAAGGATGCATTCGAGCGGCTGAACGCCACGGTGTCCGTGGACGCCGAGAGCACCTCGATCGAGGTGCGGCGGGACCGGCTTGAGGAAACCCTTGTGCTGGTCGCCGAGATCCTGCGCGAACCGGCCTTCGATCCCGGCGAGTTCGACGAACTGCGGCGCGCCTCGCTCACCGGTGCGCAGGCACAGCGCAACGACCCGTCCGCGATTGCCGGCATCCGGCTGGCCCGCCACCTGAATCCCTATCCCGAGGGCCACCCGCTGCATCCCCTGTCGCTCGACGAGCGCATCGCGGCGCTCGAGAAAGTGACGCTCGAGCGCGCCAAGGCCTGCCACCAGGATCTGATCGGCGCCACCGGTGCCGAGGTGTCGATGGTCGGCGACTTCGATCCCGCCACGGCGAGCACCCTGGTCGAGCGCCTTTTCGGCGACTGGAAGAACCCGGCCCCGTACGCCCGCATCCCGCAGCGCCATTTCGACACGCTTGCGGTGCGCAGCATCGCGCGCACGCCGGACAAGGCGAATGCCGTCCTGCGCGCGGGCCTGAGCCTCCCGCTGCGCGACGACCACCCCGATTTCCCGGCCCTGGTGCTGGCGAACTACCTGCTCGGCGGTTCCTCCACCGCGCGCCTGCCCGGGCGGATCCGCGAGAAGGACGGCCTGTCCTACAGCACCTACACTGGCTTCCAGGCCGGCGCGCAGGACCCCGCCGCAAGCTTCAGCATCTCCGCCATCTTCGCGCCGCAGAACCGCGCCCGTATCGAGGCCGCGATTCGCGAGGAACTCGAGCGCGCTCGGCGCGAGGGCTTCGCGCAGGAGGAGTTCGAGGCTGCGAAGAAGGGCCTGCTCGAAGCACGCCGCCTCTCACGCTCGCGCGACCGCACCCTGGCCGGGCGCCTTGCCTGGTACCTGCAGCTCGACCGCACCTTCGACTGGGACGTGCAGTTCGAGGCCCGCATCGCGGCCCTCACCGCGGCGCAGGTCCAGGCCGCGCTCGTCCGTCATATCGACCCTGCGCGCCTGTCCACCGTGATCGCCGGGGATCTTGCCGATCTTTGAGCCACGCCCGGGACGCGGGGGCCTCCTCCCCGCGAGGCGAACCGGTACCTTCAGTGCGCGGCCACCCGGCGCGCGGCATCCCGCTTCAGCGCCGCCCGGTCAACCTTGTTGGTGGACGCCAGCGGGATGTCGGGGACGAACCAGACCGCGCGCGGGTGCTGGTAGGCCGGCGCATTGGCGAGCGCGAACTGCTTGAGTTCGTCTTCGCCCGCCTTTTCACCCGGCTTCAGGACAACGTAGGCCACGGGCTTGGCGCCCTTGATGTCGTCGTCGATGGGAACGACGACCGCCTGGGCAACGGCAGGATGGCGTTCCAGCATGCGCTCGACATCGGCCGGGTAGATGTTCTCCCCGCCCGAGACGAACATGTCATCGATGCGACCGACGAAATAGTGAAAGCCCTGCGCATCGCGACGGAATACGTCACCGGTGATGTAGAACCCGTCTTCCGTGAAGGGCGGCTTGAGGTCGGGACGGTTGTGATAGCCGCGCATGAGGGCCGGGCATTTCATTTCCAGAACGCCCTGCTCCGCCTGCCGGTTTTCTCCGTCGGCGAGACGGAGCTGGACAAGCGGGTGCGGCGTGCCAAGGGACATCTCGGGTTGCGGCAGACCCTTTGGATGTGGGGCGAAAACCACCGGGCCCGCCTCGGTGGTCCCGTAGGCATTGGTGATCATCGCATTCGGGAACGTTCGTTTCAGGCTCGCCATCAGACTCTGGCTGACGGGTGCGGATCCCATGCGGATGAACTCGACGCTCGAGAGGTCGGCGCGTGTGAGCGCCCCGGATTCGCGCAGCATCATGGCGAGCATCGGCGGCACGGCGGTGAGCCACGTGGGACGGAACTTCCCGATTGCGTCGATGTAGTCGCGGGCGACGAACTGCGGCAGCAGGACGACGGTCGAATGACCGATGCAGGCCAGCTTGGCGAGCGCGAGCGCGTTCATGTGATAGAGCGGCGCCGCGATCAGGTAGCGATGGCGCTCGAGATCCTGCGCACCCAGTCGCGTCTCGGCCACCCAGATATGACTGCGATGCGAGAGGACGACGCCCTTGGGTGTGCCGCTGGAGCCGGAGGTGTACAGAAACATCGCCGGATGATCGGGCGGCGGCGAAAGCGCATGGAACGGGCCTTCGTCCAGGAAGGCCGCGAATCCGGCCGGGCCGGCATCACTGAAGTCGATCGAGGGGAGGCCCGCGGGACAGTCGGCGCGGCGGGACGCATCGCAGAAGACCAGCTTCGCGTCACAGTCCTGCAGGATGAAATGAATCATCTGGCGCGGAAACTTGAAGTTCACCGGCACGGCGACGAGCCCCGCGCGCATGATGCCGTAATAGGCCGCGAGATTCTCGAATCGGTTGGCGGACAGGATGGCAATGCGCTCGCCGCTTCGGCAGCCACGCTTCAGCAGGGCGCGCGCGACGCTGTTGGCGACCGCATCGAGCGTGGAATAGGTGAACTCGCGCGGCCCGGTCTCGCCACCCAGGTCGATCACTGCGATCTTCGCGAGATCCAGATCGCGGCGGATCAGATCGCCCAGATTGTCGAAGCGGACCATGGGTCTCAATGCTGGCCGGGGGATCCGGTCATCGCGCGCGACCCCGCCGGTCGCGGCGCGCGGGTCCGGCCGGACTCACGACTTGGCGGGCACCGGCGCGCTGGCGTACGTGCCGCGACCCGAAGCCAGCAGCTTTCCCCCGGTATCGTGGATGCTGGCCTCCGCGCAGGAGAACTGGCCGCCCATGCGCACGATCCGGCCCTTGCAGATCAGGTCCCCCTTCTTCGCCGCGCTGTGATAGTCGACGCGCATGTCGATCGTCGGCGCGGGTCTGCCGAGCTTTCTGATCATCGCCCAGTCGGCAGTCAGATCAACGAGCGCGGCCAGGATGCCACCGTGGGTCCAGCCCCCCTGCGGATTGACGACCCACTCCTCGCGCCACGTCGCCTTCAACTCGATGGACTCGTCGGTCACGGCCAGCACCTCGAGTCCGAGCCACCGGTGGAACGGACGGGTGAGGATCATTTCCTGAACTTCGGCGAGGGTCAATTCATCGGACATCGAAACCTCCTGAGAACGGTTGGCACGCCGCGAACCGCCGGGGCGCGACGGCCGGCATGGTGACCGGACCGCAACGGACGGGCCGCCGATTGCCGCGCCCGCGCGGCGCCTCGAGCAATGGCTAGGGCTTGACGACGACCTTGCCGATGACCTTCCGGTCGCGGATCAGCGCAAGACCTTCCGCAGCCCGCTCGAGCGGCAGCACCGCATCGATGGCCGGCCGGATGCGACCGTCCTGAATCATGTCCATCAGGCCCTTCAGGTCGTCGTCGTAAAAGGAGTTCGAGCCCTTGATCTCGATCTCGAAGCTCCAGACGTAGCGCAGGTCCTCCTTGGGGTCGTGGCCGGCGGTCGCGCCGCACACGAGGAGCTTGCCGCCGCGCTTGATGCATTTCAGGGAAGGCAGCCAGGTGTCGCCACCGGTGTAGTTGATCAGGACGTCGACGCCGCCCTCGTGGCTGCGGCGCTGCGGCTTGCCGTACTTCTCGATCACCCACTTCGAGAAATCCACCTCATTGACGTTGATGACGTGGTCGGCGCCAAACGCCTTGAGCGCGTCGACTTTCTCCTGGCTCGAGGTCGCAGCGATCACTTCGGCACCAAGCATCTTGGCGATCAGGATGCAGCCGGTGCCGACGCCGCCGGAAGCGCCCAGGATCAGCACCTTGTCGCCCTTCTTCACGGTGTTGTGGGTAATGATCATGCGGTGCGCGGTGCCGTAGGCCACCGGCAGCGCGGCGGCCTGCTCGTAGCTGACCCCGTCGGGCATCCTGATCAACTGGTCTGCGGCGACGAGGCAATACTCGGCCATGCCACCGTCCAGCATCTCGCCCATCAAGCCCTTTTTCTTGTTGAGCGGATTGACGAGCACGCGGTCGCCTTTCGTCCAGCCGCTGACGTTCTCACCGACTTCGGCAATCTCGCCGGCCATGTCGAGGCCGATGATGACGGGAAGCGGCACCTTGATGCCGGGCATGCCCTTCACCGTGAAGACGTCGTGGTAGTTGAAGGACGAGGCGCCAACGCGAATGAGGACGTGGCCCGGCTGGGCCGCGGGGACCGGGTGATCGTCGCGCACCTCGAGCTGGTCGAGATCGCCATGCTGCTTGAGGACCAGCGCCTTCATCGTCTTTCCCACGATTTCACTCCTCGGCTCTCAGGCGGTTGCAGAGCGATTCGCACCGGCTGCGCCGCAGCGCGCGTCGCGCGCGCGCCCACGTCGGTGGGCCCGGGCGCGGATTCGCGCGATGCCCCGGCAACAGCGATACTGCGTGCATCCGGAAAAATTCACAAGGCCATTGGCGCGATCCGCAGAGCTGTTTCACAATGCCCCCGCGCCCTGCACAGGCACCGTGGCGCATCGACGCGAACAGCGCCACGAACCGGATCGCAGGCCCCGCGTCACGGGTCGAGTTTTCCGGATACCATTGCAGAAGACATGGACGGCCAGCAATGACGCATTCGCTCGCGTTCTTTCGCGACACGTTGCAGCCTGGCGCAACGCTTGCGTGCGCGAGCGCCTGCGCACGGGTGCTCTACCTGCGCACGGGGATGCTTGCCGTGCGCGCCGCAGGGACGGTTGCGGCACTGGCGCCGAATGCCGCCTGGCACGGCGTGACCGCCTGCGAGGCGGGCGCGGGCAAGGATGGCGCCGAGGTCTATCGCTGGGAACTGCATCGCGGCCCGGCGCCGGCCAACGCCCTGCTGGCCGCTGGCATCGAGCTCTCGGCAACGCAGGACTGGCTGATGCGCTGTGACCGCGTCGACTTTCCGCCCGGCGGCATTGCCTACACGCACACGCACCAGGGGCCCGGCATTCGTTGCCTGCTGAACGGGGAATTACGTGTCACCACGCCAGGCCACGAGCAGCGTGTGGTGCCCGGGGAACCGTGGTTCGAATCGGGGATCGATCCCGTTCTGGCGCACGCCTCCGAGTCGGTGCCAAGCGCGTTCGCCCGCGTTATGATTCTGCCTGTCGCGTTGCGGGGCAAGAGTTCGATCCGCTACGTGCTGCCGGAAGACCAGGACAAGCCCAAGCGCCAGACCTACCAGATGTTCATCGACGATCGTATCGAAGTCGGCTGAGCAAGTGCGAACCGCAACCTACGGAGGAACCGTCCCATGAAAGCATTCCGTCACTCAAGGCTCGTTGCCGCGCTTGCGCTCGTTGCACTGACCACTGCAGCCACCGCACAGGCACAACAGCCGGTCAACCTCACCATCGGATCGTTCGGTCAGGGGTCCGGCTGGTACGTCTATTCGGTCAACCTTGCGGAAGTGCTGCGCACCGTGCTTCCGGCGGGCAGCAAGATCGACACGCCGCCGATCGCAGGCTCCGTCGGCAACCCGCGCCTGGTCGCCGAGGGCAAGGCTGACCTCGCCTTCGGCATGGCAAACGTCAGCAATTGGGCGCGCAAGGGAACGATCTCGTTCAAGGAACCGCTCGAGAATCTGCGCGCGCTCGCCGGCGGCTGGGACAAGTATTACCTCGTGGTGGTCGCCGCGGGCGAGAAGTCCGGCCCCGGAATGGACAAGTTTCTGCAGAAAGACGTGCCGAACACGCGCGTGATCCTGCTGCCGCGCGGCGGCGTTGGTCCGGTCGGTGGCATGCAGATGCTGAACATGCTGAACGCCAGCGAAGACGACATCAAGAAGCGCGGGGGCAACTTCGAGTTCGGTTCCTTTGACGCCGTGAAGACCCGCTTCTCGTCGCGCAACGCGGACCTGTTCATCCACGTCGCGAATCCGGGGCACCCCGCCATCACCGAACTCGCGCAGAACAACGCGGTCACGTTCCTGCAACCGCCGCCGCAGGTTCTCGCCGAGATGAACAAGCAGTTCGGCTGGACGACGGTTGTCATGCCGAAGGGCACCTTTCCCAAGCAGGATCAGGAACTTCGTCTTGCGGGCACCAGCACGACCCTGTTCGCCAGCACGCGCATGTCCGACGATCTCGCTTACACCATCGTGAAGACCATCTGCGAGAAGACCGACCGCCTGCGTGCGGCCCACAAGGCACTGGCGGGTTTCGACTGCGCGAACGACGCGTGGAAGGAAGAGGCCAACGGCCTGCCCCTGCACCCGGGCGCCGAGCGCTACTACCGTGAGCGCGCCTGGCTGAAATGAGCGTGTCCCGGCCCTGCACGCCGGCATGAGCGCTGTCGGCGAAGGGCCGCAGTCGAAGCTGATCGACACCTGGCGCGGGTTCATCGCGCCTGCGCCGCTCGTCGCGCTGGCGTGGAGCCTCACGCAGATCGCGTTCTTCTTCTGGCCGACGGTCTCGACGCTGGCCCAGCGCGCAAGCCACGTGTCCTTCGCGCTGGTGCTCGCCCTGTTGCTCACCGGCGCGCATTTCCGCCACACCGCGTGGCGGGTCGCGAATTTCGTCCTGGCGTTTCTGGCCGCGCTGCCCGGTGTGTACGTGATGCTGTCGGTCGATCGCCTCATGAACGAGCGCATCGCCGGCGTCGACGCGCCCCTCTTCTGGGACTACGTGTTCGGCCTTCTGCTGGTCGTGCTCATCGCCGAGGCCTCACGCCGGGTTCTGGGCGCGGGCATCACGCTGCTTGCGGGCGTCTTCGTCGCCTACAACTTCGCGGGCCCCTGGATTCCCGGCGGGCTGGGTCACCGGTATGGCGGGCTCGGCCAGTTCATCGATGCGCAATTCCTCAACCTGAGCGGCATCTACGGCGTCCCCACCGGCGTATCGGCGCACGTGGTGTTCTACTTCATCCTGTTTGCCGCGGTATTCGATGTCTTCGGTGGCGGGCGCATGATCATCGAACTGGCGATGGCGCTGACCGGCAGGCGCATCGGCGGACCGGCCAAGGCCGCGGTCGTGGCCTCCGGCATGATGGGCAGCGTCTCCGGCAGCGCCGTGGCGAACGTCATGAGCACCGGGATCTTCACCATTCCGCTGATGAAGCGCGTCGGCTACACGCCGCGCTTCGCGGCCAGCGTCGAAGCGGTCGCCTCCACCGGGGGGCAACTGGTTCCGCCCGTGATGGGGGCCGCGGCCTTCGTCATGGCCGACATGCTGCAGACCCCCTACAGCGACATCGCCATTGCGGCGATCATCCCGTCGATCCTGTATTACGCGGCGCTCATTTTCGTCGTCGACCTGCAGGCCAGAAAACTCGGCCTGCGCTCGGTGGATGCCGCCGACCTGCCGCGCCTGGGCACCACCTTGCGCGAGCGCGGTCACATGCTCATTCCGCTCATCTGGCTGTGCTACCAGGTGGTGGCCGGCTATCCCGTCGACCAGGCCGCGATGCAGGGTGCCGGACTGACGGTGCTTCTCGGCATGAGCCGCCGCGCCACGCGTGCCGCACCGATCGCGATCGTGCGTGCGGTCCAGGTGTCGGCCGAACGCACCATCAGCGTGGCACTGCCCTGCGCGCTCGCGGGGATCATCGTCGCCGTCATTGCCTATTCCGGGCTGGGCACCAAGTTCACGTCGCTGATGGTGCTTCTCTCGGGCGGATGGTTGCCGGCGATGCTGGTCCTCGCCGCGCTTGGCGCCCTGATCCTCGGCTGCGGCATGCCGACGACCTCCGCCTACATCATGGCGGCGGTGCTGATCGCGCCCGCCCTGGTTCTGCTGAACGTCGAACCGCTGGTTGCCCATTTCTTCATCTTCTATTTCGCCATTCTGTCGATGGTGACGCCGCCCGTCGCGCTCGCCTCCTACGCGGCAGCGGCGATTGCCGGGGCCCCGGCCAACGAAACCGGCTGGAAGGCGTTCATGCTGGCCTTGCCGGGGTTCGTCATCCCGTTCGCCATCGTCGTCCATCCCGGTCTGCTGATGACCGGGGATGCGGGCGATGCCGCATGGGGCTTCTTCAACGTCCTGGTGGGCTTCGTCGCGCTCGCCGCCTCGATCACGGGTTTCCTGTTCAGGTCGCTGTCGCCGCGCTGGCGGGCCTGGTTCGCCGTCATCGGGATCGCCAACGTCCTGCCCGGGGTCGCCGTGTCGGTGGCGACGCTCGGCCTGCTGGTCGGCTCTGCCGCCTGGCTGCGACGCGAGGCGCGCCGCGGCACGCGCGCCGGCGTCCGCGCCACCTGAACCACGCCCCGTCCCGCGCGCGTCAGCGTCGCGCGGCCGGCCGCCTCATTCGGAAAACAACGCGTCCAGGGCGAGGCCGTGTCGCGGATCGACCACCGCGGCGGGATCGATGCCTTCCTCTCCGGGGATGCGCACCCTGGTGAATACATGCCCCTCGAAGTGCATCGGCCGCGTCGCGTCCAGGCCCATTTTTGCACTCATGCCCTGCAGGTGCGGCGGGATCTCCGCCCCGCCGAACGGAACGGTGGTCGACGGATCGAGCGCCGAGCCCTGCGCCCCGGAGACCACCACCAGATCGCGATCGGCCTGGAACCGTGTCGCCACCGCCCACTCCACCTGGGCCGCGTCATGGATGTCGACATCCTCGTCCACCACGATCACCTGCTTGAGATCGAAATGGCCGCCAAACGCGCCCATGATCACGTTCTTGGGTTCGGCCTCGCGGCGCTTTCGCATCTTCACGACGAGGTGGTAGCGACAGGTGCCGCCAACCGGGAGATGGACGTCGAGGACATTCGGAAAGCTGCGCTGCAGATGTGCGAGCAGCGTCGCTTCACGCGGAATGGCGCCAAGCAGCAGATGCTCCATTTCCGCGGGAACAATGGTGTGGAACAGCGGCGCCTTGCGGTGCGTCACCGCGTCGACTTCAATCACTTCGCGGTCTTCGCGCGCGCTGTAATACTTCGGGAATTCGCCGAACGGTCCTTCCGGCGCACGCACGCCGGGAAGCAGGCGGCCCTCGATGACGATCTCCGCGTCGGCGGGCACGCGCACGTCGCTGGTGAGGCACTTCGCCACCTCCAGCGGCGCGCCGCGCAGGGCACCGGCAATCTCGAGTTCGTCATGATCGAGCGACGCGATGGCCTGTGAGGCGAGCAGGGTCAGGGGATCGACCCCGATCACCACCGCCACCGGCAGCGCCTGCTGCATGGCCTCGGCGGCCTGGAAAAAAGCATGCAGGTGGCGGGGCAGGATCAGGATGCCGAGGCGCCTGCCATCCTCGACCTGGACGCGGTTGATGGAGACGTTCTGGACACCCGTCTTCGGGTTGCGCGCGATCACCAGACCGGCGCTGATATAGGCACCGCTGTCGTGCTCGCTGTGCGTGGGGACGGGAAAGAGTTTCCCGGGGGCGGCGTCACGGTGGACTACTTCCTGACAGCGTGCACGCGCGCCGGTGACTTCCTTCCAAGGCAGGGGCGCTGCGGCCGCCTCGCGAAACCGTGCCAGCATTTCCGACTCCGGCACGCCCATCGCCTCGGCAATCCAGGCGCGCCGCGAGACGATGCCGGAGAACACGGGGATCGCGTGTCCGCCGGGGCGGGGAAACAGGGTCACCTGCCTGCCATCGAACGTCTTCGCGATCGCCGCCAGTTCGTGAACCAGGGAGACGTTCCTGCGGATCACCGCGAGGCGTTCCGTGGCAGCCAGGTGCCGCAACCAGCCGCGCAGACTGAATGGTGTCATGGCCACCATCTTCCCACGTTAACGCTTTCTCAGCCCGGTCGTTTCAGCAGGTCCCGGATCTCCTCCAGCAGCACTTCCTGCCGCGGCGGGGCGGCCGGCGCCTCGGGGGCCTTGGGCGCCTCGCGCTTCATGCGGTTGATCCCCTTCACCGCGAGGAAGATCACCCAGGCGATGATGAGGAAATCGATGCAGGTCTGCAGGAACTTGCCGTACTGGATCTTCGCCGCGCCCACGGTCACGGAGAGGCCGCTGAAGTCCACGCCGCCGACCAGCGTCCCGATCAGCGGCATGGCGACGTCGCCGACCATGGACGACACGATCTTGCCGAACGCCGCGCCGATGATCACGCCGACCGCGAGGTCGACGACATTGCCCTTGACCGCGAACTCCCTGAACTCCTTCAGAACGCTCATGCCCGATGCTCCCTTCAGTTGATTGTCAGGTACTGCACTTCAAGAATCTCCAGCGCGTCCTCCCCTGCGGGCGATCGCAGGGTGACGACGTCGCCCTCGCGCGCCTTGAGCAGCGCGCGCCCGATCGGCGAGAACCAGGACACCCGGCCGCGGGCCGGGTCGACTTCGTCGCCGCCGACCAGCGTCACGCTGCGCGTCGTGCCGTCGCCCGCGCGCAAGTGCACGCTTGCGCCGAAAAACACCTGGTCGGTCTCCCGCCCCGCGCTGTGCACCACCTCGGCGTTCTCGAGCCGCCGGATGAGGAATCGCACGCGCCGGTCGATTTCGCGCAGGCGCTTCTTGCCGTACAGGTAATCGCCGTTCTCGGAGCGGTCGCCGTTCTTCGCCGCCCAGGACACGGTGCGCACCACCTCCGGACGGTCCGTTTCGACCAGGTGCTTCAGTTCCGCCTTGAGGCGCGCGAAGCCGGCCGGCGTGATGTAGTTCTTCCCGCCAGGCGCGCGCAGTTCCGGCGCCTCGGGAACGTCGTCCCGCGCATCGTCCGATTCCTTCACGAAGGCCTTCGACATGCTCGCTTGCACCTCTGACCAGAGCGCGCATTTTACCCGCACGTCCCGTCCGCACTTGCCAGCCCGGGCGCAACTCCTCACAATTGCGGGCAAAACAAGGCCCCGCGATCTGCCGGGCCCGACCCGAAAGGAGTACGGCATGGCAAAGGAAAAGATGGATTTCCTCACGCGGATGCGGGTCCGCGAACTGGTCCTGATGGGATTGATCGGCATCACCGCGGTGCTCGCGAACCTGCCGCACGAGTACGTCGAGGAAACCCTCGGCATCAACCACAACGCGCTGCTGGCGGTGCTGGGCTGCACGGTGATCGTCGGGCTGTTCCTGTACCTGAAGTTCTTCTTCTTTCTGGCGGTCGTGCTGCTGATCGCAGGGGCCAACATGCCGGAACAGATCGCGGGCGGCTTGAACATCTCCAAGGTGCCGCTGGTGCTCGCGCTGGTCGCGCTGGTCGGCATTTCGCTCATCAACTACATGATCAAGCTGCTGCCGACCGGGCTCGAGCCCAAGCAGAAGGAGCGCAGCCCGGAGGGCGTGCGCGCGCTGTTCTACGCCATCGAGAAGGGCAATCTCGTGTACGCGCAGAAGGTGCTGGGCATGAATTTCGACCCCAACCTGCAGCACGACAACGGCTACACGCCGCTCGCCTACGCGGCGATGAAAGGCCATCCGCAGATGGTCGAGTTGCTGCTCCGAAACGGCGCCGACCCGCGCACGCCCACCAAGGACGGCGACACGCCCTCCGAGCTGGCGCTGCGTTTCGGCCATGGCGAGATCGCCGACGTGCTCAAGCGTGCGCGCCAGGAGATCGAGTCGCGTACGCCGGGGAACGAACCCGCGCCACAGGCGGGCTGAGCGCCTGCGCAGGGCGCCGCGCCGGCCGGGCACCCACGCTCGCCGCCGGCGCCCGGATACTGTATATTCATACACGCCATAACTAGGCGCCGGCGGGCGCACCGAAGCAACGGTGCTGCATCGCACAAGGCCCCGCGTAATCAGTAGCCTGGGGCCTTCCGGGCCGGGTCAAAGCCTGCCTTCAGGCCCTGTACCCGCCACTAGATCTAGTAGTCATGGACCGATTGCTATACCAAATGTTGTGGTTTCAGCGACCTACGTGCGAGACTTGACAAAGGGCAAGAGATCGCGACGCTCTGCTTGCCGCAGCACCGGGGACCCGTCTCAAATGACCCGCTCCCGCCCAATAACCAGAACCGGAACGAACGCTCAGCATGGATACCCCAGACACCGGCACCGTGGCCACGGCCACCAGGCAGGCGCTCCCTGAACAGGAGATCTGCCGCGAAGCACTGATCGAAAAGTACGCGAAAGGAAAGGAAACCTCGATTCACGACGTGCGCAAGCGCGTGGCACGCGCCCTCGCGCAAGCCGAACCCGAGGAACGTCGCGCGCACTGGGAACGCCGCTTTTTCGGCGCCCTCGAGGAGGGCTTCATTCCGGCCGGCCGGATCAATTCCGCCGCCGGACTGCAGATGCAGGCCACGCTCATCAACTGCTTCGTGCAGCCGGTGGGCGACTCGATCTCTGAAATTGTCGACGACCGTCCCGGCATTTTCACCGCGCTGCTCGAGGCCGCGGAGACCATGCGGCGCGGCGGCGGCGTCGGCTACGATTTTTCCTCGATCCGTCCGCGCGGCGCCGAGGTGAAGGGGACGCAGTCCCGCGCCAGCGGGCCGGTGTCCTACATGCGTGTGTTCGATCGCTCCTGCGAAACGGTCGAGTCCGCCGGCGCGCGCCGCGGCGCGCAGATGGGCGTGCTGCGCTGCGACCACCCCGACATCGAGGACTTCATCCACGCCAAGGACCAGGGCGACCTGTCCAACTTCAATATTTCCGTCGGCGTGACCGATGCGTTCATGCAGGCGGTCGAGCACGACGGCGAGATCGAGCTGACGCACCGCGCGAAGCCCTCGGCTGACCAGATCGCCGCCGGCGGTTACGGTCGCGAGGACGGCAGCTGGGTGTACCGCAAGGTGCGCGCGCGCGACCTGTGGGAGCAGATCATGCGCTCCACCTACGACCACGCCGAGCCCGGCATCCTGTTCCTCGACCGCATCAACCGCGACAACAACCTGAATTACTGCGAGAACATCGAAGCCACCAACCCCTGCGCCGAGCAGCCCTTGCCGCCCTACGGCTGCTGCTGCCTCGGCTCGATCGACCTGACACACTTCGTGCGCAAGCCGCTCACCGACCAGGCGAGCTTCGATTTCGAGCGCTTCGCGAAGATCGTCGAGACCTCGGTGCGCATGCTGGACAACGTGCTCGAGGTCACCGCCTGGCCGCTCGAGCAGCAGTTCAAGGAAGCGATGGCCAAGCGACGCATCGGGCTCGGCTTCACCGGCCTGGGCGACGCGCTGATCATGCTGCAGCTGCGATACGACACCGAGGTCGCGCGCGCCATGGCCGCGCGCATCTCGGACCAGATGCGCAACACGGCCTATCGCGCCTCGGCCGAGCTCGCGCGCGAGCGCGGGGCGTTTCCGCTGTTCAACGCCGACCTTTACCTCTCCGGCACCAGCTTCGCCACGCGCCTGCCCGAGGACGTGAAGGCGGCGATCCGCAAGCACGGCCTGCGCAACAGCCATCTGCTGTCGATCGCGCCGACGGGAACCATCAGCCTCGCCTTCGCGGACAATGCCTCGAACGGGATCGAGCCGCCCTTCTCCTGGACCTACACGCGGCGCAAGCGCATGGCCGACGGCACGATGAAGGAGTTCCCGGTCGAGGACCACGCCTGGCGCCTGTACCGGCACATGGGCGGCGACACGAAGTCGCTTCCGGACCACTTCGTCACGGCGCTGGAAATTTCCGCACAGGCACACGAGAAGATGGTCGCCGCGGTCGCACCCTACATCGACACCAGCATCTCGAAGACCGTGAACGTGCCGGAGGACTACCCGTACGAGGACTTCCAGAACCTGTACTTCGATGCCTGGAAATCCGGCCTGAAGGGACTCGCGACCTACCGGCCGAACGCCATCCTTGGCGCGGTGCTCACCGTCGACAAGCCGGCGGCCGAAGTGCAGCCGCACGACTTCCGCACCGACGACCGCAACCGCCGCATCGAGATCAAGTCGGTGCCCACGCCGGTGCTCGCCAGCCTGCGCTGGCCCGGCCGCCCCGACCTGCGCGCGGGCAATGCCGCGTGGACCTACATGATCGAGCACCCGCAGTACCACTTCGCGGTGTTCGTCGGGCACGTGGAGAACGGCAGCCCGCACGCGTTCGAGGTCTGGGTGAACGGCAGCGAGCAACCGCGCGGCCTGGGGGCGCTCGCCAAGACCCTGTCGATGGACATGCGCGCCAACGACCGCGCCTGGCTCAAGCTGAAGCTGGATTCCCTGGCCAAGGCCGCCGGTGACGACGCCTTCGAGATGCCCTTCCCGCCCCACGGCGAGAAGAAACGCATGCCCTCCGTGGTGGCGGCCTTCGCGCAGGTGGTGCGCTGGCGCTGCGAGCAGATCGGCGCGCTGTCCGAGGCCGGCCCGACGCCGGTGCTGGACGCCATGTTCAGCCGCAAGGAACCGAAGACCGGGACCGACGGCACCATGTCCTGGACCGTCGACGTGCTCAATGCCCGCACCGGCGAGGACTTCGTCCTCGGCCTGAAGGAGATCGCCCTGCCCGGCCCGGACGGCACCAGCGTCACGCGCCCGTATTCCATGTGGCTCTCCGGCGAGTATCCGCGCGCGCTCGACGGCCTGTGCAAGATCCTCTCGCTGGACATGCGCGTGCTCGATCCGGCCTGGATCGGCATGAAGTTGCGCAAACTCCTCGACTTCCCGGAACCGCTCGGCGATTTCATGGCCTTCGTGCCGGGCAACCGCAAGCAGGAAACCTTCCCCTCGACGGTGTCCTACCTCGCCCACCTCATCATCCACCGCTACGCCATGCTCGGCATCCTCGACGAGCGCGGCCTGCCGCTGCGCGAGATGGGCATGCTCGAGGCGCCGGGGACCGGGCGCACGCGCGTGATGCAGGGCGGTCAGTGCCCGGAGTGCGGCAACCACACCATGATCCGCAAGGACGGCTGCGACTACTGCACGGCCTGCGGCTACGTCGGCGTCTGCGGGTGACATGAACCAGGGCCCGTTCGGGCCCTGGAACCCCGGCCTGCGCTCGCCGCTGCCCTCGGCGCTGCTGCCGCAGGTCACGGTGTTCAGGCCGGAGCATGTCTCGACCGGGCTGGCGCGCGCGCGGGAGCTGCAGGACCTCACCGGCCTGCCGCTCGAGGCGCTGGTCTGCTTCCGCCCGCGCCGGCTCGCGGTACACGAACTGCTGGTGCGGGTCACGGCGGACTTCACGGTCGAGGACGGCGCGCGCAGCGAGGACCTTGGCATCAATTTCCGCCGCCTGGCGGAAATCCTGCTCACGCGGCACCTCGACCCCCGCATGGCGGAGATCGAACGCGCCCATGCGGCGCTGCGCGAAGCCCTGCAGGCCCGCATCGACGAGGAACTGCGCACTCTCCTCGACAGCCCCACGCCGAAGAAGCGCGGCTTGGGCGGGTTCCTGCGCCGATCCGCGCCTGCACCGGCCGATCCGTCCGAACGCGAATCCACCGCTTTGCGGGACTGGGAGGGGCGTGCCGCCGCCGGCAACGACGCCATCGAGCGCGCCGCCTGTCGCGCGCTGGGCCGCGTCGTCGGCGCGGTGCGCGCCCGGCACGGGCGCCTGTGGGGCGACCGGACGCTGCTCGCCGGCGTCGCCACCGACCTCGCCTGCAACGAGGCCGGGAGCGACGCCATCGGCGATCTGATCGATCCCTGGCTGGTGGCAGCGGTGGGCAGCGAAGGCCTGCGCAGGCTGCCGGTGCAGGCCCGGCCGGTCGTCCTCAACACCAAGGGCGCGTCCGCCTCCGGGAAGAGTTCGATGCGTCCCCTGCAACGCGCGCTCGCACAGGAGATCGGCGAGCGCTGGGAGGATTTCGCGCTGATCAGCCCGGACATCTGGCGCAAGTTCCTCCTCGACTACGATTCGCTCGGTGAGCACTACAAGTACGCGGGCACCTTCACCTCGCTCGAGATCGAGATCATCGACCAGAAACTCGATCGCTACATGGCCAGGAAGGCCGGCCGCGGGGCCATGTCCCACCTGCTGATCGATCGCTTCCGCTTCGACAGCTTTGCCCCGGAATCCGACGAGGCCGGCAGCAACCTGCTGACGCGCTTCGGCGACCTCGTGTACCTGTTTTTCATGGTCACCCCGCCGCATGCCACCGTCGAGCGCGCCTGGCTGCGCGGCCTGGAGGTCGGCCGGTACAAATCGGTGGATGACCTGCTCGCCCACAATGTCGAGGCCTTCAACGGCATGCCGCAGCTGTTCTTCACCTGGGCGCTGCGCGCGGACAAGGCGGTGCACTACGAGTTCCTCGACAACGACGTGCCGCAGGGCGCCCGGCCGGGCACCATCGCCTTCGGCTGGAACGGCGAAATGAACGTGCTCGACGTGCGGCGCCTGCTCGATGTCGAGCGCTATCGGCACATCGAGGTCGGCGCGACCACGCCGCAGGCGGTGTATCCGGGCGCCGACGCCATGGCCGCGGCGCGCAACACCGGGTTTCTCGCCCAGTGCCTGCGCCGGCTGCCGGCCGTGAACTTCGCGCTGCAGGCCTCCGGTCGCCTGTACGCGCGCACCGAGAACGGGCGCCTCGCTTGGAGCGACCCGCAGGCGCTGGGCGAAGCGCTGGCGGAACCGGACACCGGTGCCGCGCTCAGGCGCGTGCTGCCGGGCCTGGCGCAGGCCGCAGGCGAGGACGTGGCGCCGGGCGGTCCGCGCCACCTTTCCCGCGAGGGCACGCATACGCTGGGACACTGGGGCGGCGCGTTGCGGCGATAATGCCACCCATGCCCCTTCCCGCCACCCTGGTCCCCGGCCTGCGGGGTGAATCCGGCCTCCTCGTCGCGGAAGAACACACCGCGCCGCGCATCGGCAGCGGCAAGGTGCACGTGCTGGCCACGCCGGTGATGATCAACCTGTTCGAAGCCGCGGCGCTGGCGGCCGCCGAGCACCTGCTGCCGCCGGGGCACCAGAGTCTCGGCACCCGGCTCGATGTCCGGCATATCGCGGCGACCCCGGTGGGTCTGCGGGTGCGCGCCACGGCGGAACTGCTGCGCATCGAGGGACGACTGCTGGTCTTCCGCGTCGAGGCCCGCGACGCGCGCGAGCTGATCGGTGATGGCATGCACGAGCGCGTGGTGGTGAATGTCGCGCGCTTCGACACCCGGATCCAGGACAAGCTGCCGCAGTAGGCCGCCCGGCCTCAGGCCGACCCGAAATTCGCCAGCCAGAGCACGCCGACAACGGATTTCGCGTCCGTGATGCGGCCCGCGCGCACCCATTCGACCGCCTCGCCCAGCGGCAGCGTGAAGGTCTCGAGGAATTCGTCCGCGTCGAGCCGGCGTTCCCGCTTCGCCAGCCCGCGCGCCAGGAACAGCTCGATCGCCTCGTCGGTATAGGCGACCGAGGGGTGCATCACCCCGAGCCGCCGCCAGTCGCGCGCGACGTAGCCGGTCTCCTCCAGCAGTTCGCGCTGCGCGGTGGCAAGCGGCGGTTCGCCCGGATCCAGCTTGCCCGCCGGCAGTTCCACCATCACCCGCTGGTGCGGCCAGCGGAACTGGCGTTCGAGCAGGATCGTGCCGTCGTCGAACAGCGCGGCGATGACCGCGGCACCGGGATGACGGATGTACTCGCGCGCCGCTTCGCGCCCGTCCGGCAACTGCACCAGGTCGCGACGCACGTGCAGCAGCTGTCCCCGGTAGACGGCCTCACCGGCGAGAAAGGTCTCCTCCAGCGGATCCTTCTTCAGAGGGCTACAGGCCCTTGATCGCCACGAAGCACATCTGCATCAGGGGCTGCGGCAGGATGCCGATGGCGAGCAGCGCGAGGCCGTTGACCGAAAGCAGCAATCGCGCCTCGCGCGGCCCGGTCACGGCGACGGCGTCCTGCGGCTCGTCGAAGTACATCAGCTTGACGACGCGCAGGTAGTAGAACGCGCCGATCAGCGAGAACACGACCGCGGCGACCGCCAGCGCGATCTGCCCGGCCGAGACCGCCGCCGAAAGCACCGCAAGCTTGGCATAGAAGCCGGCGGTCGGCGGCACGCCGGCCAGCGAGAACATCAGCACCAGCATGATGAAGGCAAGCCAGGGACTGCGCCGGCTCAGGCCGCGCATGTCGTCCAACGTCTCGCACTCGACGCCTGCGCGCGACAGGTGGCAGAGCATGCCGAAGGCGCCGGCGGACATGATCACGTACACGACGACGTAGAACATCGATGCCGCGTAGGCGTCCGCGGCGTTCAGCCAGTTGCCGCCCACGACGCCGGAGAGCAGGCCGAGCAGCATGAAGCCCATGTGCGCGATGGTCGAGTACGCCAGCATGCGCTTGAGGTTCGTCTGCGCGATCGCGACGAGGTTGCCGAGCGCCATCGAAAGCAGCGCCAGCACCACCAGCATCTGTTGCCAGTCCAAGGCGAGGTCGATCAGGCCGTTCACCAGCAATCGCATGGTCATCGCGAAGGCGGCGAGCTTGGGCGCGGTGCCGATCACCAGCGTCACGGCGGTCGGCGCGCCGTGATAGACGTCCGGGATCCACATGTGGAACGGCACCACGCCGAGCTTGAACGCCAGGCCGGCCACCACGAACACCAGCCCGAAGACGAGGAAGGCGCGATCCCCGGCATGCTTGGAAAGCGCTCCGGCCTGGTTCGCCACCTCGGTCAGCGTCAGCGTGCCAGTCGCGCCATAGATCATCGACATGCCGTAGAGCAGCAAGCCCGAGGCCAGCGCGCCGAGCACGAAGTATTTCATCGCTGCCTCGACCGAGGCGGCCGAATCGCGGTTCAGCGCCACCATGGCGTACAGGCACAGGGACAGCAGTTCCAGCCCGAGGTAGAGCGAAAGGAAGCTGTTCGCACTCATCATGATCATCATGCCGAGCAGCGCGAACAGCAGCAGCGTCATGAACTCGCCCTTGAGCAGCGCGCGATCGGCGAGGTATTGCCGGCCATAGACCAGGGCGGCGGACACCGACAGATAGGCAAAGAGCTTCAACACGCTCGACATCTGGTCGCTGACGAACAGGCCGTTGAAGGCGTAGGCCGGGCGCAGGGAAACCGCCGGCATCAGCATGGCGGTGAGCACCGCGCAGCCGAGCAGCAGGAGCTGGGCGAGGATGAAGGTCGTCCTGCGGTCCTCGCGCGTCACGCGCAGGTCCACCAGCATCAGCACACAGGTGCCGACGAGCAGGAAGATCTCGGGCGCGGCGAGGACCAGGTCGGCGAGATTGAAGGGGGTGGCGCTCATCGCTTGGCCGCTCAGATCTTGGGCAGCGCCACGTGGCGCAGGAGTTCGTTGACCGAGGCGTGCATCACCTCGGTGAAGGGCAGCGGGTACAGCCCCATGAACAGCACCGCCGCGGCCAGCAGGCCGAGCACCGCGAACTCGCGGCCGTTGAGGTCCTGCAGCGCGGCGACCTTCGGATTGGCCACCGCACCGAAGAGGACGCGCTTGACCAGCCACAGGGTGTACGCGGCGCCGAAGATCAGGGTCGTGGCGGCCGCCAGCGCGACCCAGAAGTTCGCCTTCATCGCCCCCATGATGACCAGGAACTCGCCGACGAAGCCGCTGGTGCCGGGCAGGCCGCAGTTCGCCATCGCGAAGAACACCATCAGGGTGGCGAAGCGCGGCATGGTGTTCACCACGCCGCCGTAGTCCGCGATCTGGCGTGAATGCACGCGGTCATACATCACGCCAATGCACAGAAACAGCGCCGCGGAGATGAAACCGTGGGAGATCATCTGCACCAGCGCGCCTTCGACGCCATAGGCGTTGAAGATGAAGAAGCCCAGAGTGACGAAGCCCATGTGCGAGATCGACGAATAGGCGATCAGTTTCTTCATGTCGTTTTGCACCAGCGCCACCAGGCCGATGTAGACGACCGCCACCAGCGACAGGCCGATCATCAGCCAGGCGAGTTCGCGCGAGGCGTCCGGCAGGATCGGCAGGGAGAAGCGGACCAGCCCGTAGGCGCCGAGCTTCAGCATGATCGCCGCCAGCACCACCGAGCCGCCGGTGGGCGCCTCGACGTGGGCGTCCGGCAGCCAGGTGTGCACCGGCCACATCGGCACCTTGACCGCGAAGGCCAGCAGGAAGCCGAAGAACAGCAGCATCTGCGCCGGCAGCGGCAGCGGCAGCTTGTGCCAGTCGAGGATGCCGAAGCTGCCGCCGGACTTGTTGTACAGGTACAGGAGCGCGATCAGCATCAGCAGCGAGCCCGCGAGCGTGTACAGGAAGAACTTGAACGCGGCGTAGACGCGGTTCGGCCCGCCCCAGATGCCGATGATGATGAACATCGGGATCAGCGTGGCCTCGAAGAAGACGTAGAACAGCACGGCGTCCAGCGCCGAGAACACGCCGTTCATCACGCCGGAGAGCACCAGGAACGAGGCGTAGTACTGCGAGACGCGAGTCTCGATCACGGTCCAGCCGGCGATCACCACCAGCACCGTGATGAAGCTGTTGAGCAACACGAACAGCACGCTGATGCCGTCCACCCCGAGGTGGTAGTTGATGTTGAAGCGGGGAATCCAGCGGGCGAACTCGACGAACTGCATGCCGCTGGAGGCGATGTCGAAGCCGGTGTACAGCGGCAGGGCCACCAGCAACCCGGCCAGCGCGCCGACCAGGGCAAGGGCCCGCTGCAGGCCGGCATTGCGGTCGCCGCCGGTGGCGAGCAGCAGCAGGCCCGCGAGGATCGGGACCCAGATGGCGAGCGACAGGAAGGGCACGGCCGTGGTCATTCGCGTTCTAGCCTTTCATCAGCCGGAGCGCCCAGATGAGGCCGAGCACGCCGATCAGCATGGCAAAGGCATAGCGGTAGATGTAGCCGGACTGCAGTTGCCGGGCGATGCCGGAGACCCAGCCGACGAGGCGGGCCGAGCCGTTCACCAGCAGGCCGTCGATGACGGTCTGGTCGCCGCCGCGCCACAGTCCGCCGCCCAGGGCGCGCGCGCCGCCCGCGAACAGCCAGGCATAGAGCTCGTCGAAGCCGTACTTGCGCTCGACCAGCGCGTACAGCGGGCCGAACGCGATGGCGATCCGCTTGGGCAGGTCGGTGCGCACCAGGTACAGGTACCACGCAAGCGCCGCGCCGCCGAGGGCCAGCCAGAACGGCAGTGCGCTCACGCCATGAAGCATGAACGCCCATACGCCGTGGTACTCGCCGCGGAACTTCTGCACGATGCTGGTCCCGAAGTAGTCGCCGAAGACGACCTCGCCGATCAGGAAACCGGCCAGCACCGACGGGATCGCGAGCAGCACCAGCGGCACGGTCACCACTTTGGGCGACTCGTGCAGGTGCTCGAGGGTATGCGCGTCCATGCGCGGGGTGCCGTGAAAGGTCATGAACACCAGCCGGAACGAGTACACGCCGCCCGCGAACACCGCGGCCACCAGCAGCCACCAGGCAAACGCCGCCCCGGGCGTGCCGCTCGCATGCACCGCCTCGAGGATCGCGTCCTTGGAGAAGAACCCGGCAAAGGGCGGCAGGCCGGCGTTCGCGAACGCACCGATGAGCACCGTCAGGTAGGTGATCGGCAGGTAGCGGCGCAGCCCGCCCATGCGCCGCATGTCCTGCTCGTGGTGCATGGCGATGATCACCGAGCCGGCGCCGAGGAACAGCACTGCCTTGAAGAAGGCGTGCGTCATCAAATGGAAGATGCCCGCGGTGTACGCCGAGGCGCCGAGCGCCGCGGTCATGTAGCCGAGCTGCGAGAGCGTCGAGTACGCCACCACCCGCTTGATGTCGAACTGGGTGATGGCGACCAGCGCCATCGACACCGCGGTGATCGCGCCGATGGCGAGCACCACCGCGAGCGCGGTCTGGGACAGCTCGTACAGCGGCGACATGCGCGCCACCATGAAGATGTCCGCGGTCACCATGGTCGCCGCGTGGATCAGCGCGGAGATCGGCGTCGGACCCTCCATCGAGTCCGGCAGCCAGACGTGCAGCGGAAACTGCGCGCTCTTGCCCATGGCGCCGACGAACAGGCACAGGCAGATCACGGTGATCAGCAGCCAGGAGGTGCCCGGCACGGCGACCAGCGGCTGGGCGGCGACGGCCGGCGCCTGCGCGAAGACGGCGGCGTAGTCCAGCGTGCCGAAATGCGCCAGCACCAGCCCGATGCCGAGCAGGAAGCCGAAGTCGCCGACGCGGTTGACCAGGAAGGCCTTCAGGTTGGCGTGGATCGCGCTCGGCCGGGTGTACCAGAAGCCGATCAGCAGGTAGGACACCAGCCCCACCGCCTCCCAGCCGAAGAACAGCTGCAGGAAGTTGTTGCTCATCACCAGCATCAGCATCGAGAAGGTGAAGAGCGAGATGTACGAGAAGAAGCGCTGGTAGCCGGGGTCCTCCGCCATGTAGCCGATGGTGTAGACGTGCACCATCAGCGAGACGAAGGTCACCACCACCATCATCAGGGCGGAGAGCGGGTCGATGAGGAAGCCGATCTCCAGCCGCGTCTGGCCGCTGGTGATCCAGGTGTAGACGCTGCCGTTGAAGGTGGTGCCGTTCTGCACCACGTCCGCCAGCACCACGCAGGAAGCGACGAAGGAGACCAGCACCGCGAGGATGGTCACCGAGTGCGCGCCTGCGCGCCCGATGGCGCGCCCGAAGAACCCGGCCAGCAGCGCGCCGGCCAGCGGCGCCAGCGGGATGAGGAGGTACAGGGATTTCATGGTCAGCATCGCGCTCAGCCCTTGAGGCTGTCGAGGTCCTCGACGTTGATGGTGTTCAGGTTGCGGAACAGCACCACGAGGATCGCCAGGCCGATGGCGGACTCGGCGGCGGCGACGGTGAGGATGAAGAACACGAACACCTGCCCCGCGAGGTCGCCGAGGAAGTGCGAGAAGGCGATGAAGTTCAGGTTCACCGCGAGCAGCATCAGCTCGATCGCCATGAGGAGCACGATCAGGTTCTTGCGGTTGAGGAAGATCCCGACCACCGAGATCGCGAACAGGATCGCGCCGACCACCAGGAAATCCGCGAGGGTGAGCGGGCCCATGTTCAGTCCTTCTCCGGGGGCATCGACACGATGCGCACGCGGTCCGCGCGGCGCACCCGCACCTGCGCCGAGGGATCCTGGCGGCGCGAGTCCTTGCGCCGGCGCAGCGTCAGCGCGATGGCGGCGATGATCGCCACCAGCAGGATCACCGCCGCGATCTCGAAGGCGTAAACGTAGTCGGTGTACAGCACACGGCCGAGCGCCAGCGTGTTGCTGGCGCCCGGGACCGGGTCGGCGGGACGGGTGCTCAGCGCCCCGTAGCGGCTGACCAGCAGCAACACCATCTCGGCGGCCATCAGGATGCCGACGACCGCGCCGATCGGCAGGTACTGCCAGAACCCCTCGCGCATCTGCTCGAGGTTGATGTCCAGCATCATCACCACGAACAGGAACAGCACCATCACCGCGCCCACGTACACCAGCACCAGCGTGATGGCGAGGAACTCGGCGCGCAGCAGCATCCACAGCGCCGCCGCCGTGAAGAACGCCAGCACCAGCGCCAGCGCCGCATGCACCGGGTTGCGCGCCGTGATGACGCGCACGGCCGCCCCGATGAGGATGACGGCAAAGATGTAGAAGACGGCGGTTTCGAACATGTTGTTTGTCTTGGTGCCGGCCGGGTGTCCCGGCCCCTCCCCCTTGCAGGCGCCCTAGCGATACGGGGCGTCGGCGCTGCGGTCGGCCGCGATCATTTCCTCGTAGCGTTCGCCGACCGCAAGCAGCATCGGCTTGGTGTAATACAGGTCACCGCGGCGTTCGCCGTGGTACTCGAAGATCCGCGTTTCGACGATGGCATCCACCGGGCAGGCCTCCTCGCAGAACCCGCAGAAGATGCACTTGGTCAGGTCGATGTCATAGCGCGTGGTGCGTCGCGTGCCGTCGGCGCGCTGCTCGGACTCGATGTGGATGGCGAGTGCCGGGCACACCGCCTCGCACAGCTTGCAGGCGATGCAGCGTTCCTCGCCGTTCGGGTAATAGCGCAGCGCGTGCAGGCCGCGGAAGCGCGGGCTCATCGGCGTCTTCTCTTCCGGGAACTGCACCGTGATCTTGCGCGCAAACAGGTGGCGGCCGGTCAGCGCCAGCCCGCGCAGCAGTTCCAGCAGGAGGAACGAGCGGAAGAACTCGATCACGCGGTTCATGCGCGGCTCCGGTTCATGGCCAGATGTTCCAGGGCGTCTGCATCCAGATCCCCACCACCACGATCCAGACCAGGGTGAGCGGAATGAACACCTTCCAGCCAAGGCGCATCAGCTGGTCGTAGCGGTAGCGCGGGAAGGTCGCCCGGATCCACAGGAACATCGAGGCCACCACGAAAACCTTGAGGAACAGCCAGCCGAAGGGCGGCACCAGCTCGAACACCATCGAATCGATCGGCGCCTGCCAGCCGCCGAAGAACAGGATCACCGTCAGCGCGCTGATCAGGATCATGTTCATGTATTCGGCGAGGAAGAAGAGCGCGAAGGTCATCCCCGAGTACTCGACCATGTGCCCGGCGACGATCTCCGACTCGCCTTCCACCACGTCGAAGGGCGCACGGTTGGTTTCGGCGATCCCCGAGACGAAGTAGACGATCAGCATCGGCAGCAGCGGCAACCAGTTCCAGGAGAGGAAGTTCAAGCCCATGTGCGCGAAGGTGCCGCGGCCCTGGGCGCTCACGATGTCGGTCAGGTTGAGGCTGCCGGAGACCATCAGCACCACCACCAGCGCGAAGCCCATGGCCAGCTCGTAGGACACCATCTGCGCCGCCGCCCGCATGGCGCCGAGGAAGGCGTACTTCGAGTTCGTCGCCCAGCCGGAAATGATCACTCCGTAGACGCCGAGCGAGGTGAGCGCGAGGATGTAGAGCAGGCCCGCGTTGACGTCGGCCAGCACCACCTCCGGCGCGAACGGCATCACCGCCCAGGCCGCCACCGCCGGCATGATCGCGAGCATCGGCCCGAGCAGGTACAGCGCCGGCGACGCGTTCGTCGGGACGATGATTTCCTTGAACATCAGCTTGATGCCGTCGGCCACCGGCTGCAGCAGGCCGCGGGGGCCGACGCGGTTCGGCCCGATGCGGATCTGGATCCAGCCGATCAGCTTGCGCTCCCAGAGCGTCAGGTAGGCCACGCATCCCATCAGCGGCGCGACGATTGCAACGATGAAGACGAGCGAGGTCACGACCTCGTAGGCCGCCGGACCCCAGGTCGGGCCGAGTTGCGCCTCGGAAAAGGCAAGCAGGGCGTCGAGTGCGTGCGCCGTGTTCACCCTGCCACGGCCTCCGTGGTCACGGCTTCGAGCGTCAGCGCGCCGAACAGGGCGCCCAGCGTGGCCGTATCGGGATGCGCCGCCGGCACCCGCACGCAGTCCGCGGGCAAGCCCTCATCGAGCGCCACGGCCAGCGTGGCGCTGCCGCCCCCCTGCCCGATCCGCACGCGGTCACCCGGCGCAAGCCCGAGCCTGCCCATCAGCGCCGCATTCATCGATGCGCTGGGCGCGCGCGCGTCCCGGGTCTGCTGCAATGCCGGCGCGCGGCGCGCCAGCGGGTCGGCAAAATGGATCGGCACGTCGGCGATGCGCTGCAGGCCCTTCGCCGCGGTCGCGGGCGCGGTCGCGCCGCCGCGGGTGCGGTTCGAGAGCAGGCCCGCCACCTCGCGGCCCGCGAGGCATTCGTCGCGCACCTGCTCGCTGGTGTCTTGCTCGAAGCCCGGGATTCCCAGCAGGTTGCCCAGCACCCGCAGCACCTTCCAGGCCGGACGGGCCTCGCCCAGCGGTCGCACGGTGGCGTGGAAGCCCTGCACCCGGCCTTCCATGCTGACGAAGGTGCCCGAGGTCTCGGTGAACGGCGCGATCGGCAGCACGACATGCGAAACATCGCCCTGGCGCGGTCGGAACGCGGAGAGCGACACCACGCACTGCGCCGCGCCGAGCGCGGCCCGGGTCTGCTGCGGGTCGGCGAAATCGAAGCCGGGTTCGGCCCCGAGCAGGAGGTAGGCCTTGCGCGGCGTCGAAAGCAGCGCCTGCGCGGGCGCGCCCACCGGCAGGCCGGCCACGTAGCCGCCGACCGAGTTCGCCGCTTCGCCGAGGAAGCCGAGGGTCGCGCCGAGCGACTCGGCGAGTTGCTGCGCAATGGCATGCAGGCGCGCCGCTTCGGGATGCTGCTGGGCCAGGTTGCCAAGCAGGATCAGGGGTTTCTTGCCGGACTTGAGGCTGGCGCCGATCGGCCCGTCGAGCACCGCGGCAAGCGCCTCGGGCAGGGCCGAGGGCGCCACGATGACGCGGTTCGTCACCTTCATGAGCAGGTCGTCGTCCGCGCAGTGCAGGACATTGACCTGCGCGCGCCGGCTGGCCGACTGGCGCAGGCGCTTGGCCACCAGCGGCTGGTCCTTGCGCAGGAAGGAACCGACGACCAGCACCCGGTCGGCGGCATCGAGTTCGGCGATCGGCAGGCCGAGCCAGGGAATGCCCTCGCGCGCCGCGTCGCCCGAGAAATCGGTTTGCCGCAGGCGGAAATCCGCGCCGCCACCGAGCGCCTTCGCCAGCTTTCCGGCGAGCGCAAGTTCCTCGAGCGTGGCGTGCGGGCTGGCCAGCAGGGCGCTGTCGGCGCCTGCGGCGCGCAGGCCCGCGGCCGCAAACTCGAGCGCGGTCTGCCAGTCGGTCTCGCGCCAGCCGTCCGCTTCGCGCAGCATCGGCACGGTCAGCCGGTCCGGCGAATTGACCGCCTCGTAGGAAAAGCGTTCCTTGTCCGAGAGCCAGCACTCGTTGACCGCCTCGTTCTCCAGCGGCAGTACGCGCATGACGCGGTTCTGCCGCACCTGCACCACGAGGTTCGAACCGTGGCCGTCGTGCGGCGAAATCGACTTGCGCCGCGCCAACTCCCAGGTGCGCGCGCTGTAGCGGAACGGCTTCGAGGTGAGCGCGCCCACCGGGCAGAGGTCGATCATGTTGCCCGAGAGCTCGGATTCGACCGACTGGCCGACGAAGGAGACGATTTCCGCATGTTCGCCACGGCCGATCATGCCGAGTTCCATCATGCCGGCGACTTCCTGGCCAAAGCGCACGCAGCGCGTGCACTGGATGCAGCGGCTCATCTCCTCGGCGGCCACCAGCGGGCCGACGTCCTTGGAGAGCACGACGCGCTTTTCTTCCTCGTAGCGCGAGGCGCTCTTGCCGTAGCCCACGGCGAGATCCTGCAACTGGCATTCGCCGCCCTGGTCGCAGATCGGGCAGTCGAGCGGATGGTTGATCAGCAAGAACTCCATGACCGAGTTCTGCGCTTTCTTCGCCACCGGCGACTGGGTGCGCACCTTCATGCCGTCGGTCACCGGCGTCGCGCAGGCCGGCAGCGGCTTGGGCGCCTTCTCGACCTCGACCAGGCACATGCGGCAGTTCGCCGCGATCGACAGCTTCTTGTGATAGCAGAAGTGCGGCACGTAGATGCCGAGCTTGTGCGCCGCGTCCATGACGGTGGCGCCGTGCTCGATCTCGACCGGACGGCCGTCGATCTCGACGTTCAGCATCTCAGGCCGCCTCCGCCACGGGCGCGCCGGCGGGACCCGCCTGCGCGCCGTCGCGTCCCCACTTCGGCTCGACGCCCGGCCCTTCGACCGAGCAGCGACGATGCGCGATGTGGTGCTCGAATTCGTTGCGGAAGTGCTTGAGGAAGCTCTTCACCGGCAGCGCCGCGGCGTCGCCCAGCGCGCAGATGGTGCGCCCGGCGATGTTGTCCGCCACGTTGTCGAGCAGCGCCAGGTCTTCCGGCCGGCCGCGCCCTGTCTCGATGCGGTTGACCACCCGGTAGAGCCATCCGGTGCCCTCGCGGCAGGGCGTGCACTGCCCGCAGGATTCCTCGAAGTAGAAGTACGACAGGCGCTCCAGCGCGCGCACCATGCAGGTGGTCTCGTCCATGACGATGACCGCGCCCGAGCCGAGCATCGAGCCCGCCTTGGCGATCGAGTCGTAGTCCATGTCGGTCGCCATCATCACGTCCGCCGGCAGCACCGGCATCGACGAGCCGCCGGGAATCACCGCCTTCAGCCTGTGGCCGTCGCGCATGCCGCCCGCCATCTCGAGCAGCTTCGCAAACGGCGTGCCGAGCTTCACTTCGTAGTTGCCGGGACGCATGACGTGGCCGGTGACCGAAAAGAGCTTGGTGCCGCCGTTGTTCGGCTTGCCGAGCGCAAGGAAGGCATCGCCCCCGTGCCGCATGATCCAGGGCACCGCCGCGAAGGTCTCGGTGTTGTTGATCGTCGTCGGCTTGCCGTACAGGCCGAAGCTCGCGGGAAACGGCGGCTTGAAGCGCGGCTGGCCTTTCTTGCCTTCCAGTGATTCGAGCAGCGCGGTTTCCTCGCCGCAGATGTAGGCGCCGTAGCCGGGATGGGCGTACAGCTCGAAGTCGAACCCCGAGCCGAGGATGTCCTTGCCGAGCAGGCCCGCGCGGCGCGCCTCCTCGAGCGCTTCCTCGAACTGCTCGTACACCGCCCAGATCTCGCCGTGGATGTAGTTGTAGCCCGCCGTCGCACCCATGGCGTAGGCGCCGATGATCATGCCCTCGATCACCGCGTGCGGGTTGTAGCGCAGCAGGTCGCGGTCCTTGCAGGTGCCCGGCTCGCCTTCGTCGGAGTTGCAGACGACGTACTTGGCGCCCGGGAACTGGCGCGGCATGAACGACCACTTCAGCCCGGTCGGGAACCCCGCCCCGCCGCGGCCGCGCAGGCCGGATTTCTTCACCTCGGCGATCACGTTCTCCGGCGGCACCTTGCCCGAGAGCAGCGTGCGCAGGGCGGCGTAGCCGTCGCGCTTTTCGTAGTCGGCGAGGCGCCAGTTCGCGCCGTCCAGGCCGCGCATCAGGATGGCATCCGGGCCGTAGTCGAGCATGCTCACTTCAGCTCCTCGATAAGCGCGTCGATGCGAGCCTTCGACATGTGGTCGCACATGCGCTTGTTGTTGACCAGGATCACCGGCGACATCGCGCAGGCGCCCATGCACTCGCCTTCCTTGAGCGTGAAGCGCCCGTCCGGCGTAGTTTCGTTGAAGCCGATGCCGAGGCGCGACTTGAGGTGGTCGGCGGCATCGAGCGACCCCTGCAGGCCGCAGGGCAGGCAGGTGCAGACGGTCAGCTTGTGGCGCCCGACCGGCTTCAGGTCGTACATGTTGTAGAAGGTCGCCACCTCGTACACCGCCACCGGCGGCATCTCGAGGTAGCTGGCGACGAAGGCCATGGTCTCGCTGGAGAGCCAGCCCTTCTCGTCCTGCGCGATGACCAGCGCCGCCATCACGGCGGACTGCTTCTGGTCGGCCGGATACTTCGCCACCTCGCGGTCGATCTTGCGCAGGGCGTCGGCGCTGAGCAGGGGTTGCGCGCTCACCGGTCGATCTCCCCGAAGACGATGTCCATGGTGCCGATAATGGCCACTGCGTCGGCCAGCATGTGGCCCTTCGACATCTCGTTCATGGCCGCGAGGTGGGCGTAGCCCGGCGCGCGGATCTTCAGGCGATAGGGCTTGTTGGCGCCGTCCGAGACGAGGTAGATGCCGAACTCGCCCTTCGGGTGCTCGACGGCGGCATAGGCCTCGCCTTCCGGGACGTGCATGCCCTCTGTGAAAAGCTTGAAGTGGTGGATCAGCTCTTCCATGTTCGATTTCATGTCGACGCGCGCAGGCGGCACGATCTTGTGGTTGTCGACGATCACCGGCCCGGGGTTCGCGCGCAGCCAGTCGACGCACTGGCGGATGATGCGGTTGGACTGGCGCATCTCCTCGATGCGCACCAGGTAACGGTCGTAGCAATCACCGTTCACGCCCACCGGGATGTCGAAGTCGAGCCGGTCGTAGACCTCGTAGGGCTGCTTCTTGCGCAGGTCCCACTCGACACCGGAGCCGCGTAGCATCGCCCCGCTGAAGCCGAGCGCGAGCGCGCGCTCGGGCGTCACCACGCCGACCCCGACGGTGCGCTGCTTCCAGATGCGGTTCTCGGTGAGCAGCGTCTCGTAATCGTCGACGCACTTCGGAAAGCGGGTGGTGAAGTCCTCGATGAAATCGAGCAGCGAGCCCTGCCGGTTGCGGTTCATGTCCGCCATGGCGGCGGCGTTGCGGCTCACCTGCGCGCGGTACTGCGGCATGGCGTCGGGCAGGTCGCGGTAGACGCCGCCGGGACGGTAGTAGGCCGCATGCAGGCGCGCCCCGGAGACCGCCTCGTAGCAGTCCATCAGGTCTTCGCGCTCGCGGAAGCAATACAGGAAGATCGTCATCGCGCCGCAATCGAGGCCGTGCGCGCCGAGCCACAGCAGGTGGTTCAGCACGCGCGTGATCTCGTCGAACATCACGCGGATGTACTGCGCGCGCACCGGCACCTCGAGCCCGAGCAGCTTCTCGATCGCCATCACATAGGCGTGTTCGTTGCACATCATCGAGACGTAGTCGAGCCGGTCCATGTACGGCACGGACTGGATGAAGGTCTTGTGCTCGGCGAGCTTCTCGGTGGCGCGGTGCAGCAGCCCGATGTGCGGGTCGGCGCGCTGGATCACCTCGCCGTCGAGTTCCAGCACCAGACGCAGCACGCCGTGCGCCGCCGGGTGCTGCGGGCCGAAGTTCAGGGTGTAGTTGCGGATCTCCGCCACGCTAGCGCCCCTCGCCGTAGTGCGCTTCGCGCACGATGCGCGGCGTGATCTCGCGCGGCTCGATGGTCACGGGCTGGTAGATGACGCGCTTCTGCTCCGGGTCGTAGCGCATCTCGACATGCCCCGAGAGCGGAAAATCCTTGCGGAACGGGTGGCCGATGAAGCCGTAGTCGGTGAGAATCCGGCGCAGGTCCGGGTGTCCCTCGAAGACGATGCCGAAGAGGTCGAAGGCCTCGCGCTCGAACCAGTCGGCGGCCGGCCAGACTTCGACCAGCGAGGCGATCGCGGGCAGCGCATCCTCGGAGCAGCGCGCACGCAGCCGCAGCCGCCAGTTGTGCGTCACCGACAGCAGGTGCGCGATCACGGCAAACCGCCCGCGCTGCCCCGGCGCCTCCGGCGGCCGGTCGCCATAGGTCTGGTAATCGAGCCCGCAGAGGTCGATCAGCTGCTCGAAGCGCAGCGCGGGGTCGTCGCGCAGCGCGCGGGTCACCTCCGCCCAGCGCGCCGCCTCCACCTCCAGCGTGAGTTCGCCGAGCCGCTCGGTGGGCCGGGCGCCGAGGCGCTTTTCGAGCGCGTCCGACAGCCGCTGCAGCCGAGCGCTCACCGGGCGCGGGGCCTCGTCGCTCATCGCGCGTTGGTCTCGCTCATCGGGCGATCGTGTTGGTGCGCTTGATCTTGTTCTGCAACTGGACGATGCCGTAGAGCAGCGCCTCGGCGGTCGGCGGGCAGCCCGGCACGTAGATGTCCACCGGCACGATGCGATCGCAGCCGCGCACCACGGAGTACGAATAATGGTAGTAGCCGCCGCCATTCGCGCAGGAGCCCATCGAGATGACCCAGCGCGGCTCCGGCATCTGGTCGTAGACCTTGCGCAGCGCCGGCGCCATCTTGTTGCACAGGGTGCCGGCGACGATCATCACGTCCGATTGCCGCGGACTCGGGCGGAAGACGATGCCGAAGCGGTCGAGGTCGTAGCGCGCGGCGCCCGCCTGCATCATCTCGACGGCGCAGCAGGCGAGGCCGAAGGTCATCGGCCAGAGCGACCCGGTGCGGGTCCAGTTGATGAGCTTGTCCGCCGTGGTGGTGACGAAGCCCTGCTGCAGGACGCCTTCTACTCCCATTCGAGGGCTCCCTTCATCCACTCGTAGACGAAGCCGACCACCAGGATGCCGAGGAACACCATCATGGCCAAAAACCCGGCGAAGCCGATTTCCTTGAGCGCGATCGCCCAGGGAAACAGGAACGCGATCTCCAGATCGAACAGGATGAACAGGATCGCCACCAGGTAGTAGCGCACGTCGAACTTCATGCGCGCGTCCTCGAAGGCCTCGAAGCCGCACTCGTAGGGCGAGAGCTTCTCCGCGTCCGGACGCCGCGGGCCGAGCGCCCAGCCGAGCGCCATCGGCGCCACGCCGACACCGAGGCCGACGAGGATGAACAACAGGACGGGAAAATATTCGGCGAGCATTTCCGGCAGCGCGATCTGCGGCGCCGGCCTGGGCCGGCGCCGCCTGTGTTGGTGCCCACGAGCAGACTCGAACTGCTACGGCTGTTTAGGCCACTAGCCCCTCAAGCTAGCGTGTCTACCAATTTCACCACGTGGGCAGGGCTTCAGAAGTCGCGATTATCCTCCAATCTGAAAAACTTTTCGGCGCGTGCGTGTTTTCGTGCCGGAAAACGCTTCGGTCAGTTCGGCACTTGCTTCGGCTTGAGCGGGTCGGGAGGCGCCGAGGGCGCGGGCACGTCGGTCGCCGATTTCGGCTGCGGCTGCGGGATATCCGAGGCCGGCTGCGTCTTGACCGCTTCCATCACGCCGCTCGCCTGCGGCTTGCTGGTCGCGAGGTAGGCCAGCCCGAGGCTCGAGGCGAAGAAGATCGTCGCCAGCACCGCTGTGGCCCGCGAGAGGAAATTCGCCGAGCCGGTGGCGCCGAACAGGCTCCCGGAGGAGCCGCCGCCGAAGCCCGAGCCCATGTCCGCCCCCTTGCCATGCTGGAGCAGCACGCAGCCGATGACGGTGAGGCCGACCAGTACGTGTCCTGCGAGAAGAAACTTGAGCCAGGTTTCCATGTCATCCGTCCATCAATGTGTTGTGGCGCGCGCGGCAGCCGCCGCGATCGCCGTGAATTCGTCCGCCACCAGGGCGGCCCCGCCAACCAGTCCGCCGTCCACGTCCGGCATGGCGAGCAGCGATGCCGCGTTCGCCGCCTTCATGCTGCCGCCGTAGAGGATGCGCAGCGCCCCGGCCAGCTTCGGCTCGAGCCGGCCGCGCAGGAACGCATGCACCGCCTGCGCCTGCTCCGGGGTCGCGGTGCGCCCGGTGCCGATCGCCCAGACCGGCTCGTACGCGAGGACCGCGCGTGCAAGACTCCCGGCCCCGGCCGCGGCCACCACGGCCTGCAACTGGCGCCCCACCACGGCCTCGGTCTGCCCGGCGTCGCGTTCCGCCAGCGTTTCCCCGACGCACAGGACCGGCACCAGGCCGGCCGCCTGCGCGGCGACGAACTTCGCCGCCACCAGCGCATCGGTCTCGGCATGATGCTGGCGCCGCTCCGAATGGCCGACCAGCACGTAGCGGCAGCCGAACTCGGCAAGCATCGCCGCCGACACCTCGCCGGTGTAGGCGCCCTGCGCATGCGCGCTCACGTCCTGCGCGCCCCATGCCAGCGGCGTGCCCTTCAGGCGCGCCGACACCTGCTCCAGGTAGGGAAACGGCACGCACACGGCGCATTCCACGGCTTCCGCAGCCGAAACAATGCCGTCCAGCAGGCTGGCGTTCGCCGCCCGGCTGCCGTGCATTTTCCAGTTGCCGGCGACCAGCCGAGCGCGCATGCCTGAATGCCCCTTCGAAGCCGGCAATTGTACTGTGCGGCAATGGCAGGGTCAAAGAAAAAGCCCGCACGAGATCAATCAGTTGCAGCCATTTCCCGCGATGCAGCAGATGCGCCGCAGCCGGCTCATCCAAAGCGCGCGACAAACGCCTGCACCGATTCCCCCACCTTCGCGCCGGCGCCGCGGGCCGGGTCATTGACGCAGGACAGCACGCCGGTCGCCCACATCGAGCGCGCGTCGCCGATCCGCGCGCTGGCGCAGGCCACGGTGGCGGCAGGCATGCCGCGGGACGCGAGCACCGGCAGGCGCGTCACGCCGACGCCGTCGATGCCAATGCCCGCATCGTTGAACACCGCGACGCGCGCCTCGACCCCGAGCGCGGAGTCGGCGCGCCCGCCGTGCAGCGCACCGTGCGAGCCGATCACCAGCGCGCGTCCGGCATCCTGCGCTTCGAGCAGACCGATCGAGTCCAGTCCCCAGACCTCGCAGACGCCCGCGCGCAGGCGCAGGCGGCCCTCGATTTCGCGCGCCGGCGCGCCACGCGGCACGGGGGCGCGCATCAGCCGCACGGCGGCATCGCGCACCGCCTGGCCGGCGACCAGCCCGCAGCCCGC
>DATCYZ010000140.1:0-52665 GCA_036526195.1 Burkholderiales bacterium | reverse complement strand
GGCCTTCGTCGCCCACCACTACCGCTACGCGCCGGCGCTGTCCACCTTCATCGTCGAGTGCGATACCGCCACCTGGCACCGCGCCGGGCTGGAGGCGATGGACGACGCGGCCAGCCGCGCCTATTGCGAGCGCGTGTTCGCGAAGGACCTCGGCGGCAAGCCGCTGGTTTCGAACAAGTCGATCTGGCGCAACTTCCCGCTGCTGTCGAACACGCACTGGCACGCCGGCAATGCGGTGCTGATCGGCGATGCGTTGCGCACCGGGCATTTCTCCATCGGCTCCGGCACCCGGCTCGCCTTCGAGGACGCGATCGCGCTCGATCGCGCGCTCGGCGAGGCGGGCGCGGACGTGCCGCGCGCGCTCGCCCTGTTCGAGGCCGCGCGCCGCCCGATCGTCGAGAAGATCGTGCGCGCGGCGAACACCAGCTCGTTCTGGTACGAGCGCCTCGCCGACAAGATGGCGCTCGAGCCCTGGCGCCTCGCGCACGACTACATGACGCGCTCCGGGCGCATGGACGACGCGCGCCTGCGCGAGGCCGCGCCGCGCTTCATGGCGCAGGTCGAGGCGGCGCGCGCGATGGGGCCGGGCGGCCCGCTGGCGCGCATCGCGGACCCGGTTGCGCGCGATTCGGCCGGCGCGAAGGAGATCGGCTTCTCGATTCCGGAGCGCTACAACTGCGCCCGCATCCTCTGGGACAACCTCGAGGCCGGCCGCGGCGCCAAGGCGGCGGTGCTGTGCGGCGACCGGCGCGTCAGCTACGAGGCCTTGTGCGCGATGGCGGCGCGCGCCGGAAACGGGCTCGCCGGCTTCGGCCTGGCGCGCGGCGGGCGGGTGCTGTGCCTGATGCAGGACACGCCCGAGACCATCGCGGCGATCTTCGGCGCGATGCGCGCGGGTTTCGTGCCGGTGCTGCTGAACACCCTGTCACCGGCCGAACTGGTGGCCTTTTATGCCGCCGACAGCGGCGCCGAGGCGGCGCTGGTGAGCGCCGAACTCGCGCCGCTGCTCGCGCATCCGGACCTTGCGAAGACGCGCCTGCGCCACGTGGTGCTGGTCGGGGAGGGCGCTGCCCCGGTGCCGGAACTTGGACTGGTCGCCGTGCACCGCTGGGATGACTGGCTCGCGGTCGAGGACGACACGCTCGAGGCGTGCGACACCCACCGCGACGAGATGGCCTTCTGGATGTACTCCTCCGGCTCCACCGGCCGGCCCAAGGGCGTGGTGCACCTGCACCACGACATGCCCTACACGCAGGCGAGCTACGGCGAACGCGTGCTCGGCATCCGCGAGGACGACATCGTCTTCTCGCCGCCCAAGATCTTCTTCGCCTACGGCTTCGGCAACTCGCTCACCTTCCCCTTCTCGGTGGGCGCCACCACGGTGCTGCACCCGGGGCGGCCCGAGCCCGGCGCGGTGTTCGACGTCATCGAGCGGCACCGCCCGACGCTACTCTTCGGCCTGCCGACGCTGTACAACGCGCTGGTGGCGCAGCCGGGTTCGGAGAAGCGCGACCTGTCGTCATTGCGCCTGTGCCTCTCCGCCGCCGAGGTGCTGGCCGCCGAGGTGTTCGAGGAATGGCGGCGGCGCACCGGCCTTGCGATCGTCGAGGGACTGGGCTCGACCGAGGTGCTGCACATTTATCTTTCGAACCGCCTCGACCGGCAGGTGATCGGCGCGAGCGGCGCGCGCGTGCCCGGCTACGAACTCCGACTGGTCGATCCCGAAGGCGTGGAGGTCGCGCAGGGCGAGCCCGGCATCCTCATGGTGCGCGGCGACTCGCAGGCGCCGTTCTACTGGAACCGTCCCGACAAGACCGCCGACACCATGCGCGGCGACTGGATCTGGACCGGCGACCGCTTCCGGCGGGACGCCGAAGGCTTCTACACCTTCCAGGGCCGCGCCGACGACCTCGTCAAGGTGAGCGGGCAGTGGGTGCACCCGCTGGAGGTGGAACGCTGCCTCGCCGAACACCCGGCGGTGCTCGAATGCGCGGTGCTGGCGGTGGAGGACGCGAAGCGCCTGGTGTCGCTCAAGGCCTGGGTGGCGCTGCGCGCGGGCCATGCGCCCGGCGCGGCGATGACGAAGACCCTGCAGGCCTTCGTCAAGCAGGCGCTGGTGCCGTTCAAGTATCCTCGCAGCATCGAATACCGTGACAGCCTGCCGAAGACCGGCACCGACAAGATCGACCGGCAGGCACTCAGGAAGGCGCAGGGATGAACCAGGCGATGCTGGATTCGGTGCGCGGCTGGATCGATGCCGCAAAACGCGTGGTGGTGCTCACCGGCGCCGGCATCTCGACGGAATCCGGCATCCCGGACTTCCGCGGGCCGCAGGGCGTGTGGACGAAGAACCCGCAGGCCGAGAAGCTCTCGGACATCAACTACTACATGTCCGACCCGGAGATCCGCAAGGCCTCGTGGCAGGCGCGCCTGACGCACCCGGCCTGGAGCGCGCGGCCGAACCGCGGCCACGCGGCGCTGGTCGCGCTCGAGGCCCGCGGCAAGCTGCATGCGCTGGTGACCCAGAACATCGACGAACTGCACCAGATCGCCGGCACCTCGCCGGAGAAGGTGATCGAGGTGCACGGCACGGTGCGCCGCGTGGTGTGCATGGAATGCGACATGCGCGCGCCCATGGAGAAGGCGCTGGCGCGGGTGCGCGCCGGCGAGGCGGACCCGCCCTGCCGCGCCTGCGGCGGCATCCTGAAGAGCGACACCATCTCCTTCGGGCAGGCGCTGGTGCCCGAGGTCATCGAGCGCGCGATGCGCGTGGCGACCGAGGCCGACCTGCTGCTGGCGGTGGGCACCACCCTGCAGGTCTACCCGGTGGCCGGCATGGTGCCGCTCGCGCAGCGCGTCGGCGCGCGACTGGTGATCGTCAACCGCGGCGAGACCGCGTTCGACGCCGAGGCCGATGCGGTGCTCGATGCCGCGATCGGCGAAGTGCTGCCCGCAATCTGCGGGTCGGCCGATGAAAAGGAGAAGCATTGATGCCCGGAGGCCGGAAAGTCGGCGGTTTGGTGGTGCAGCGTGCGCTCGAGATGGTGATGCCCTTCGACCGGAAGTTCTTCTTTCCGGACAACACCGACGCCGACTGGGCGCCCCACCTCGGCTGGCTGGCGCCGGACGCCTACGACCCGAAGGCCGACGCGCTCATCTTCCCGATGCAGAGCTACGTGGTGCGCACCTCGCACCACACGGTGCTGATCGACACCTGCGTCGGCAACCACAAGGACCGGCCGACCCGCCCGCAGTGGCACCAGAAGACCGACCGCGTCTACCTCGATGCGATTGCCGCGATCGGGCTTGGGCCGGAGGACATCGACTATGTCTTCTGCACCCATTTGCACGGCGACCACGCCGGCTGGAACACGAAGCTCGAGGACGGCCGCTGGGTGCCGACCTTCCCTAAGGCGCGCTACGTGTTCTCGAAGAAGGAAGTCGAGACCTGGCGCGACGTCCCGCACCCGAAGTTCACCCGCGCGACGCTGGAGGATTCGGTGCTGCCGGTGATCGAGGCCGGCCGCGCGGTGCTGGTGGGCAACGACTGGGCACTGGACGACGAGGTGCGGCTGGAAGCGACCCCGGGGCACACGCCGGACCATGTCGCGGTGCGCTTCGATTCGAAGGGGGCGTCCGCGGTGATGAGCGGCGACCTGATGCATTCGCCGGTGCAGTGCTTGCACCCGGAATGGCGGCCCTGGCCGGACTGGGATCCGGAGGTGGCGGCGGCGACCCGGCGCGCCTTCCTCGAGCGTTACTGCGAGACCTCCACGCTGGTGTGCACCGCCCACTTTCCGCTGCCCTCGGCGGGGCGCATCGAGCGGGCCGGGGAAGCGTTCAGGTTCGTGGCGGATGCGGAGCGCTGGTAGGCGTGCTTGCGCTGCTCAGGCGATTTCGATCCAGTCGTCTTCAGCCAGCGTCGCCACGTCGCAGTTCTCGTCGTCCGCCGCGCGGTCGATGACGAGGAAGTCCGACACCGCCTCCAGCGCAAGGTTGAAGTGGTGCCAGGTGCCGGCGCGGAAGTTCACGCCCTGGCCCTGCGCGCGAAAGACGCGGATCCTGGTCGCGTCGAAGTCCCCGGGCGGCGCGACCACCACGAGGTACGGTCGCAGCGAGAGCGGCACGAAGGCCTGCGACGACAAGGGGTGGCGTTCCATTTCCCGGATCACGATCGGGGCTGCGAGCGGCGTCGAGCGAAAGATGCTCACCACCGGCCGGCCGCCCTGCGCCATGAGGTCGAGCGCGGCGAGGGCGTGAAAGCGTTGCGTGTGCCCGTCGTTGATGGGACGCACCTCGCGCGCGGCCTCCGCGCTGATGAGCTCGCCGAAGGGGGCGAAGGCGTCCGCCGTGAGCGGCGCTGGCGTGATCCGGCGCAAGATTCAGGTGCGCGCGCGGAAGGTGCCGCCGTCCTCGCGCACCCGGCCCGCGGAAACGAGCGACTCGAGGTGCTGCGAGATGGTGCGTCGCTCCACCTCGTCGATGAACACCTCGTGGTAGTCCTTCGGGTAGACGAAGCGGTGGGCGATCAGTTCGGGGAGCGTCGCAGGCTGTTTCGCGAGATATTCGGCGATCGCATTCTCGCGCGCATCCAGCCGTGAACCGAAGGCGGCGAGCAGCTTGAGGAAGGTGTCGCGCTCCTTGACCACGCCCTTGTGGTGCGAGGTGACCCAGATCCTGGCCGGGATGTCCTTCACCCGTTCCAGCGTGCTGCGGAATTCCGCCAGGCTGGAAGTGGCGTCGCCGTAGTACGGCCCGAAGGAGGACAGGTCGATGTCGCCGATGAAGGCCACGCCCTCGGGTTCCACCAGCAGCACGCAATGGCCAGAGGTGTGGCCCGGCATGTGAAAGGCGGTGACGGTCGAGCCGCCGAGGTCCCAGGACGCGCCGTCGGCGTAGCTTTGCGCGTCCGGGCGCTCGACGTAGTTGAACTCGCGCTCGATCTTGGCGCGAAAGCCGTTCAGCACGTGTGGCGCATAGCCGTAGTGCTTCGACAGGCCGTCCCAGCTGCGCACCGCGTCGACGTCCTTCTCGTGCGCCACGACTTTCGCCTTTGGCAGCAGGTGCAGGCCGCAGGCATGGTCCTCGTGCATGTGGCCCATGATGACGAGGTCGGTGCCGGCGAGTTCGTCGGTCAGCCGGTTGGCGACCTGCGGCGTGTCGAAGCAAACTTTCGTGTCGCGACCGCGCACCACCACCTGGTTGCCGTCGGGGTACTTGCCGGATTTCTCGCCGAAGTAAACCGTGACGTTCGCAACAACGAAGGGCTCGCCAGAAACGGAGGCACCCGGGGGGTACGGGGGGGCTTTTCCCCCTGTTCCCATTACCCGCGTCCCACGAACGGCATCTTCGTCGCCATGATGGTCATGAACTGCACGTTGGTCTCCAGCGGCAGGTTCGCCATGTGGACCACCGCGTCGCCGACGTGGTTCACGTCCATCAGCGGCTCGACGCGGATCTCGCCGTCGGCCTGCGGCACGCCCTTGGCCATGCGCTCGGCCATCTCGGTGCGCGCGTTGCCGATGTCGATCTGGCCGCAGGCAATGTCGTACTTGCGCCCGTCCAGCGAGGTGCACTTGGTCAGTCCGGTCACCGCATGTTTCGTCGCGGTGTAGGGCGTGGAGTTGGGCCGCGGCGCATGCGCCGAGATCGAGCCGTTGTTGATGATGCGCCCGCCGCGCGGCGACTGCGCCTTCATGAGGCGGAAGGCTTCCTGCGTGCAGAGGAACATGCCGGTGAGGTTGATGTCGACCACGTTCTTCCACTGCTCGAAGGTGAGGTCTTCCAGCGGGATGCCGGGGGCGTTGACGCCGGCGTTGTTGAACAGCACGTCGAGCCGCCCGAAGGCTTCCTTGGTCTTCGCAAACAGCGCCTTCACCGATTCGGGATCCGCGACGTTGGCGGGCACGCAGAGCGCGTTCGCGCCGTTCTTGCCGGCTTCCTTCTTCACGTTCTCCAGCGGCTCGGGGCGACGCCCGGCGAGCACGACCCTGAACTCCGCGCGCAGCAGAGCGAGGGCGGCGGCGCGGCCGACCCCGGTGCCTGCGCCGGTGACAATGGCGATCCTTGCGGTGGTGCTCATGTTCCGGGCTCTCCGAGACGTGGTGGGGACAGGGGGCGGAGTTTAAACCAGCGGTTGCCGCCCCCGCGTTCAGGGGCGAAAATGGCCTCGCATCGCGAGGGGAGCTCCAGCATGATCAGCGCAGAGCAGAATGAATTGATGACCCGCGTCGGCCCCGGCACGGCGGCCGGCACGCTGTTGCGCCACTACTGGCAGCCGGCCGCGCTGCTCGACGAGTTCGCGGGCGAGCGCCCGCTGCGCCCGGTGCGGCTGATGGGGCAGGACTACGTCGCCTTCCGCGACGAGCAGGGGCGCTACGGCATGATCGAGCGCCACTGCCCGCACCGCGGCGCGGACCTCGCCTACGGGCGGCTGGAAGACGGCGGCCTGCGCTGCGCCTTCCACGGCTGGCTGTTCGATGTCGAAGGAAAATGCCTGGAAACCCCGGCGGAACCCGAGGGCAGCCGTCTGTGCGAGCACATCCGCCAGGGGAACGTGCCGGTGGTGGCGAAGAGCGGCGTGCTGTGGGCCTGGCTGGGCGCCGGCGCGCCGCCCGCCTTCCCGCATTTCGATTGCCTGGTCGCGCCCGACAGCCACGTGTTCGCCTTCAAGGGGCTGTGGGACTGCAACTGGCTGCAGGCGCTGGAAGTCGGCATCGACCCGGCGCACGCCTCCTGGCTGCACCGCTACGCCGAGGACGAGGATCCGGCCACCAGCTACGGCAGGCAGTTTCGCAGCGCGGCGATGGATTCCGACCTGCCGATGACCAAGCTCCTTCGCGAGTTCGCGCGCCCCGAGATCCGCGTCGAGAAAACGCACTACGGCATGCGGCTCGCCACGCTGCGACGCATCAGCGACGCGCAGACCCACATGCGCATCACCAACATCCTTTTCCCGCAGGCCTTCGTCATCCCGATGAGTGCGGAGATGACGATTTCGCAATGGCATGTGCCGATCGACGATACTTCCTGCTACTGGTACGCCTTCTTCACCAGCTTCGGCGGGGCGGTGGACAAGGAGACCATGCGCGCGCAGCGTTTGAACACCTACCCGGCGCCCGATTACCGCCCGGTGCAGGGCCGCGCCAACGGCTGGGGCCACAGCGTCGAGGAACAGCGCACCCAGACCTTCACGGGCATGGGCTTCGACATCAACATCCACGACCAGTTTGCCTGCGAGTCGATGGGCCCGATCCAGGACCGCACGCGCGAGAATCTCGGCACCACCGACAAGGGCATCGTGCTCTACCGGCGCTTGCTGGTCGAGGCGATCCGCAAGGCGGGCGCGGGCGAGACGCCGCTGATGGTGCTCGACGAATCGGCCGCCGCCGGGATCACCGGGCCGCCCGCGATCGACGGCATCGGCCCGACGGATGCCTGGGAGGCGTACTGGAAAGACACCGACGCGAAGCGCCGCGCCGCCTGCGCCTGGTCGCCCCCGGCCGTCGATACCTCGAAGAAGAGGGCGGCGTGACAGGGGGTACGGGGGGCACGGGAAGGCCCCGGACGCTTCAACCGGAAGGGGCCCGTGCCCCCTGTTCCAATCGGTGAGGGCGGCATGAGTTTTGTCGAGCGGCACGGCCTGCATGACGCCGCGCAGACCGAGGCGTCGCGTCGCCTGCACGAAGAGGCGAAGGAACGCAACCTGGAGGTCGTGCGTTTCGCCTTCGCCGACCAGCACGGCGTGCTGCGGGGCAAGACCGTCGCCATCGCCGAGCTCGAGGCGGCGCTCGAGGACGGCGTCACCATCACCACCACGCTGTTCGCCAAGGACACCTCGCACAAGACGGTGTTTCCGGTGTTCACCCCGGGCGGCGGCTTCGGCATGGACGAGATGCAGGGCGGAGCGGACGCGGTCATGGTCGCCGACCCCTCGACCTTCCGCGTGCTGCCCTGGGCGAAGGCCACCGGCTGGGTGCAGTGCGAAACGTATTTCACCAACGGCAGGCCCGTGCCCTTCGACACCCGCCGCCTCGCGCGGCACGCGCTCGCGAAACTGGGTGCGGCCGGCTACGAGTACGTCACCGGGCTGGAGATCGAATTCCACGTCTTTCGCGTGGAGGACCCGAAGACGCACCCCTCGCACGCCGGCCAGCCCGGCACCCCGACGGAGGTGTCGATCCTCACCCACGGCTACCAGTACCTCACCGAGGACCGCTACGACCGGATCGAGCCGGTGATGGAGATCCTGCGCCGCGAACTCGCGCCGCTCGGGCTGCCGCTGCGCTCCTTCGAGGTCGAGTACGGCCCGAGCCAGGTCGAGATCACGCTCGGCGTGCTGCCCGGGCTGCAATCCGCGGACGCCATGGTGCTGTTCAGGAGCGCGGTGAAGCAGATCCTGCGCCGCCACGGCTACCACGCCACCTTCATGTGCCGGCCGAAGCTGCCGAACGTGATGTCCTCGGGCTGGCATTTGCACCAGTCACTGCGCGACCCGAACACCGGCGTCAATGCCTTCGTGCCGGGGGCAGGCGAGGTGCTCTCGCCGACCGGGATGCACTTCCTCGGCGGCCTGCTCGCCCATGCGCGTGGCGCCTCTGCGCTCGCCGCGCCGACGCTGAACGGCTACAAGCGCTACCGTCCGTTCGCGCTCGCGCCGGACCGCGTCATCTGGGGCCGTGACAACCGCGGCGCGATGCTGCGCGTGCTGGGCGGCGAGCACGATCCGGCGTCGCGCATCGAGAACCGGCAGGGCGAACCGGCGGCGAACCCCTACCTGTACTTCGCCTCTCAGCTGATCGCCGGGTTGGACGGCATCGAGAAGCGCCTCGACCCGGGACCGTCGGCGGACACGCCCTATGAAACGAAGGCCGAATTCCTGCCGCGCACGCTGGAGGAGGCGGTGGCCGCACTGCGCGAGGATGCGGTGCTGCGCGCGGGCCTTGGCGCGGACTTCGTCGACTACTTCTGCCACATCAAGACGGCCGAGATCGCGCGCTTCAACCTCGAGGTCTCGGAGTGGGAGCAGCGCGAGTACTTTGACATCTTCTGAGTGCGTCGCGCCGCGGCGCGCTTCCTGATGCCCGTCCTGTTCGCCGTCGCGGCGGCGCTGTGCTTCGGCTCGGCCCTGGTCACCAGCCGCATCGGCCTGCGCTCGATCGACCCGCGTGCCGGGGCGGCGATCAGCGTGCCCACCGCGATGCTGCTCTTCGTGGGGGCGGCGCCCTTCGCCCTCGACCTCGAAGGCTTCAACTGGCCGGCCTTCGGCCTGTTCGTAGCGGTCGGCCTGTTCTTTCCCGCGGCGGTGACGCTGCTCACCTTCCGCTCGACCGAGGTGTTGGGGGCGACGGTCACCAGCGCGGTGTCCGGGGCGGCGCCGATCTTTGCGATCGGCTTCGCCTGGCTGCTGCTCGGCGAACAGGTGCCGCCGGAAGCGGCGATGGCAACGCTCGGCGTACTGGCCGGGGTGGTGCTGATTTCGTGGCGTCGCGGCGCGATGACCGCGCAGTTCCCGTTGCGCCAGCTCGGCTGGCCGGTCGCCGGCGCGGTGGTGCGCGGCCTTGCGCAGGCGCTTGCCAAGGCCGGGCTCGCGCTGTGGCCGAATCCCTTCGCCGCCGGCCTCGTCGGCTACCTGCTCTCCGCGGCGGTGGTGACCGGCGCCGCGCGCCTCGGCGGGGTGCGCACCCGTCCCACGCGGCGCAGCCGCGCCTGGTTCGCGCTCACCGGCATGCTGAACGGCAGCGCGGTGCTGCTCATGTACGCGGCGCTCGCGCGCGCGCCGGTGTCCACCGTCGCACCCATCATCGCGGCGTACCCGCTGTTCACCGCACTGCTCGGCGCAGCCGTGCTGCGTGAGGAGAAGCTCACCGGGCGCGTACTCGCCGGCACCGTGGTGACGGTGGCCGCGGTGGTCTGGCTGGTGGCATCACGGGACTGAAGGGAAAGCGGACCCACGCGATGGGAGTAGGATTCACCCCGGAACCGTACCGGGCACCAGGCAACCATGCGCATTGAAGAGTTTCACCTGCACCTGCCGTCGAAGGATCTGACGGGCACGCTGCGCTTCTATACGCGCAAGCTCCTGTTCACGAAGCACCTTGACACGGCCGAGCGCTGCACGGTGTCGCTTGACCGCTTCAGGCTGTCCTTCGTGCCGGCGACCCCGACCATGGTCGCCCGCAAGGGGAGCAAGGAATGGCTGTTCGGCGTGCAGCTCGACGACGTGCGCGACTATTACGACCGGCTGCAGGCCGCAGGCGGCGTGCAGTTCGCCCAGGCCCTGATCCAGCTCGAGAACGGCGCCTGGCAGTTCAGCGTGATCGACAACAACGGGTACATCTTCGGCTTCTCGATGCCGAAGCGGGCCGGCTGAGCGGCCCGCAGCGTCACCCATGAGTTTCACCGCCTGGTTCGCGGACCACAGCGCGCTCGCGCTCATCGTCATGGTCGCGGGCCTGTTCATGGCCTCGCTCGCGCGCGGCTACTCGGGTTTCGGTTTTTCCGCGGTGCTGGTGACCAGCTGGTCGCTGGTGACCAGCCCGGCGAGCGCGGTGGCGCTGGCGCTGGTGATGGAGGTCACCGCCAGCCTGTTGCAGGCGCGCTCGATCTGGAAACAGATTCCCTGGCGTCGCGTCGGCACGCTGATGGCCGGCGCCGTGATCGGCACGCCGGCCGGGGTGTGGCTGCTGGTGCAGGTGCCCGAACGGCCGCTGAAGGCCGGCATCGCGCTGTTCGTGCTGGTGGTGGCGACGCTGCTGCTCGCCGGCTTCCGCCTGAGAAAGAAGGCGGGCGACGGCGGCGCCGTGGCGGTGGGCGTGTTCTCCGGGGTGTCGAACGGGGCGGTGGCCATGGGCGGACTGCCGGCGGCGCTCTTTCTTGCGGCGGACGGCGACCATCCGGCGCGCATCCGCGCCGCCTCGATCGCCTACATCTTTCTGCTCGACGTCATGGCAATCGGCCTGTTGTGGAACGAGGGGCTGGTCGGCATGCAAACCTTCGTGCACTGGAGCTTTGCCGTCCCGGTGCTGGTGCTCGGCATGTGGCTCGGCACCCGGCACTTCCTCGGCGCGACGCCGGAATCGTTTCGCCGCATCACGCTCTGGATGCTGGTCGGGCTGGCGCTGGCGGGGATCGGGCGGGCGCTGTTCGGCGCCTGACGCCGGAAACGGCCTTATAGTAACCTATAGGTTACCGTAAGGTGGATTGCGGCGTTCGATCCGGGACTCGCCGTCGCGCCGCAGCGCGTTTATGCTTCTCCCGAGTCCGCAAGGAGACCGCATGAGCCAGTCCGAAGTCCTGTATGCCGTGGCCGGTGGCGTCGCCACGGTGACGCTGAACCGCCCCGACAAGTTGAACGCCTGGACCTCGCAGATGGAAGGCGAGGTAAAGAAGGCCATGGAAGCCGCAGAAGCGGACGACGCGGTGCGCGCCATCGTGCTGACCGGCGCAGGGCGCGGCTTTTGCGCCGGGGCCGACATGAACCTCCTGCAGAACATCCAGACCGGCGCGCGCACCGCCACCGCCGACTGGCAGCGCCCGCACCGCATGGACGTGCGTGCCGACTGGCAGATCCGCTACGGCTACTTTCCCTCGCTCAGCAAGCCGGTGATCGGCGCGATCAACGGCGCCTGCGCGGGGCTCGGCTTCGTGGTGGCGCTGTTCTGCGACGTGCGCTTCGCTTCGGACGCCGCGATGTTCACCACCGCGTTTTCCAGGCGTGGCCTGATCGCCGAGCACGGCTGCTCCTGGTTGCTGCCGCGGCTGGTCGGGCATTCGCGCGCGCTCGACCTGCTGCTTTCGGCGCGCCGGGTGTCGGCCGACGAAGCCCTGCGCATCGGGCTGGTGGACCGGGTCGTCGCCGCGGACCAGCTGATGACGGAGGCGCTCGCCTATGCCGGGATGCTGGCGAGCGAAGTGTCGCCACGCTCGATGGCGGTGATCAAGAAGCAGTTGTACGAAGTGCCGTTCCAGACCATGGCGGAGGCGACCGCCACGGCGAATGCCGAGATGCGCCTGAGCTTCCGGAGCGAGGACTTCAAGGAAGGCGTCGCGCACTTCGTCGAGAAGCGCAAGCCGAAGTTCACCGGGAAATGAGCGTGGAGTCATTTACCGGCGGGTGCAGTTGCGGCGCGGTGCGCTTTCGCATGAACGCGCGCCCGCTCTTCGTGCACGGCTGTCACTGCCGCGGCTGCCAGCGCCAGAGCGGCAGCGCCTTCGCGATCAATGCGCTTGTCGAGACCGACCGGGTCGAACTGCTCTCCGGCGCGCCCGAAGCGGTGGACCTGCCGACGCCGAGCGGCGCGGGGCAGCGGGTGCTGCGCTGCCCGGCGTGCCGCGTCGCGGTGTGGAGCCACTACCTCCGGGCGGGCATGAAGCTCGTCTTCGTGCGGGTCGGCGCCTTGGATGAGCCGGACCGCTTTCCGCCGGACATTCACATCTGGACGGATTCGAAGCAGCCCTGGGTGACGCTGCCGGCCGGGGTCCCGGCGGTGCCGGGGTATTACGACGCGAAGGAATACTGGCCGGCGGCGAGCCTGGAACGGCGGCAGGCGCTGGTTTCGGCAGAGTAGTAACATATAGGTTACCATTGGGCACGAGACGGCGCCGGCTTGCGCGGGGACGCACTCATGCACCACTGGATCGCCACACCGGTTTTCGCTGTCCTCCTGATCGTCTTCAGCGGCCTCGCCGCGGCCAGCGACTACGCCCGCGAGAAGAAGTGGGCCGACGAAATCCTGCCGAACGTGGTGGTCGGCGATCCGGTGTACCTGTCTCAGGCGAACGGCCACAAGGCGCTCGGGATCTACGCGACCGCCACGAACGCAAAGGCCGGCGTGGTGGTGGCGCACGGCATCGGCGTGCATCCTGACCACGGCATCATCGGCGTGCTGCGCCAGCGTTTGGTCGACTTCGGCTTCACCACCCTGTCGGTGCAGATGCCGATCCTCGCGGTGGATGCGGACCCGGCCGCCTACGTCCCGACCTTTCCCGAGGCCGCGGAACGCCTGCGGTTGGCGGTGGCGTTCCTGAAGGGGAAGGGCGCGGCAAGCATCGTCCTCGTCACCCAGAGCCTGGGCTCGCGCATGGCCTACGAGTACATGAAGACGAATCCCGCCGAGGTGAAGGCCTGGGCCTCGCTTGGCATGAGCAGCCCCGGCTACGAGACCGTGCGCGCGCCGGTGCTCGACCTGTACGGCGAGCGCGACCTGCCGCAGGTGGTGGCGGGGGCGCGCTCGCGGCTGGCGTCGATGGGCGGCGCGCCGCATTCGCGGCAGGTGGTGGTACCGTCGGCGGACCACTTTTTCACGGACCGGGAGGAAGAGATGCTGATCGTGCTGCGCGAGTTCCTGAAATGATCCTCTACTACACCCCCGGCACCTGCGCCCTGGCTTCCCACATCGCCCTGGAAACCGCGGGCGCGAAGTACGAAGCCAGGCGCATCGACTTCAAGACCACCGAGCAGCGCTCGCCCGAGTACCTCAAGGTGAACCCCAAGGGCCGCGTCCCGGCGCTGGTGACCGAGCGCGGCGTCCTCACCGAAACCCCGGCGATCCTGCTCTACGTCGCGCAGACTTTTCCGAAGTCGAACATCGCCCCGCTCGACGACCCGTTCAGGCTCGCCGAGGTGCAGGCCTTCAACAGCTACCTCTGCTCGACGGTCCACATCGCGCACGCCCACCGCATGCGCGGCACGCGCTGGGCGGACGACGAGGCGGCGATCGAGGCGATGAAGAAGAAGGTGCCGCAGTCGGTCGGTGAGTGCTTCGAGTTGATCGAGCGCGAGATGCTGCGCGGTCCCTGGGTGATGGGCGAGACCTACACGATCTCGGACATGTACCTTTTCACGCTGTCGCAATGGCTGGAAGGCGACGGGGTGGACATCAACCGCTTCCCGAAGCTCGCCGACTTCAGGAAACGCATGGCGGATCACCCGATCGTGAAGAAGGTGCTCGCGCAGGAGCTGGCGGCTTGAGCACCTGGGCCGGCAGCTGTCATTGCGGGAAGGTGCGCTTCGAGGTCGACACCACGCTCGATCGCGTCACCGAGTGCAACTGCTCGATCTGCTCGAAGAAGGGCATCCTGCACCACCGGGTTAAGCCGGAGAATTTCCGCATGCTTGCGGGCGAACATGACCTCGGCACCTACCGCTTCGGCACGATGGTCGCGAAGCACCACTTCTGCACCACCTGCGGCATTCACGTCTTCACCCGGCCGCGCGCCGCGCCAGAGCTCTACACCGTGAACGTGCGCTGCCTCGAGGGCGTGGACCTCGCCACGCTGACCGTCACCCCGTTCGACGGCCGCAACTTCGATGCCTCGGTGGGCACGCTGAAGTAGGGTGGCGGTGGTAGGCTGCGCGCATGAACCGTGCCACCACGCTCGGCACGCAGGTCCTGATCGCGGGACTTCTCGGCGCCTTCTACTTCACGCCGCACTACATGGTGAAGACGATCCGCGAGGCCGCGGCGCGCAAGGACACTGCGACGCTCGCGAAGCATGTCGATTTCCCCTCGGTGCGCGCCGGCCTCAAGGCGAGCTTCCGCGAGAAGCTCGCGCCCGCCGGCGAGAAGACCTCCGAAGTCAACCCGATCGCCGCGCTCGGCTCGGCCTTCGTCATGGCGCTGCTCGATCCGCTGGTCGATGCGGTGGTGACGCCGGAAGGGCTGTCGCTGATGATGCAGGGCGAGACGCCCTCGGTCGGGCCGGGCGGCGCGAAGGGCGAGCCCGCGACGACGTCCCCGGCCGCCGAGGTTGACACGCACATGGACTACGAATCCTGGGACCGCTTCGCCTGGCGCACGAAGAAGCAGGGCGCGGGCGGGGAACCGGTGGTGCTGGTGCTCAGGCGCGAGTCGTTCGTCTTCTGGAAGCTGTCCGAGATCCGGCTGCCGCTCTGACGGTCCGGACCGCGCCGATTCCTGCGACACTGTCGCCCCGATGAACCTGCTCATCCCGCCGCCCGTCGTCGTTGCGCTCGCCGCCGCGGCAATGTGGGGTATGGACCGCGCGATCGACGCGCCCGGCCTGCCCGAGGGCCTGCGCGCGCCGCTCGCGATCGCGCTGGCGGCCGGCGCCGCGAGCCTGATGGCCGCGGCGCTCGTCACCATGGTGCGGGCGAAGACCACCTTCAACCCGCTCAAGCCGGAGACTTCGGCGCGCCTCGTGACCCACGGCGTGTTCCGCTTCTCGCGCAACCCGATCTACCTCGCCGACCTGCTGCTGCTCGTGGCCTTCGTCGCCTGGCTGGGCAATCCCTCGACGCTGCTGGTGCTGCCGCTGTTCGTGCTTTACCTCGGCCGCTTCCAGATCCGGCCGGAGGAGGACGCGCTGGAGAAGCGCTTCGGCGAGGAATTCCGCGCCTACTGCGCGCGCGTGCGGCGCTGGCTCTGACCGCGATGGCCCTGAGCGCGACGATCCACAACTTCACGCTGCGGCTGGCCGATGCCGACCGGCAGGTGTACGAGACCCTCGAACTGCGCGTGGCGCGGCACCCGTCCGAATCGGAGGACCGCCTCGTGGCCCGCGTGCTCGCCTACGCGCTGGAGTACGGCGAGGGCATCGCCTTCTCGCGCGGCCTGTCGGACCCGGACGAGCCGGCGATCGCGGTGCGCGACCTGACCGGCGTGCTCACCGCCTGGATCGACGTCGGCCTGCCGGATGCCGCGCGGCTGCACAAGGCCGGCAAGGCGGCGAAGCGGGTGGCGGTGTATGCCCACCGCGACCCCTCGGTGTGGCTGCGCGGGCTCGCGGGCGAGCGCATCCACCGCGGCGCGGAGATGGCGCTCCACGCCTTCGACCGCGAGCTGATCGCCGGGCTGGTGAAGAACCTCGACCGCCGCGTGAGCATGGACCTGTCGGTGAGCGAGCAGCACCTGTACGTTTCGCTCGGCGAGGCGCAGCATTTCGAGGGCGCGCTCGAGCCCTTGTCGCTGGACCCGCCTGAGTCGCGGGGGGGAGGGACATGAGCACACCGGAGCAATGGACCGCAGTCGACCGCTACCTCGAGGGCCGGTTGCTGCCCGACGACCCCGACCTCGCGCGTGCGCTCGACTCGACCACCCGGGCGGGGATGCCGCAGATCCAGGTCTCGCCGCTGCACGGGCGGATGCTGTACCTGTTCGCGCGCCTGCTGGGCGCGTACCGGGTGCTCGAGATCGGCACGCTCGCCGGCTACAGCACCCTGTGCATGGCGAAGGCGCTGCCCGCGGGCGGCAAGGTGGTGACGCTCGAGTTCGATGCGAAGCACGCCAAGGTGGCGCGCGCCAACTTCAGGGCGGCGGGCCTCGCCGAGCGCATCGACCTGCGCCTCGGGCGCGCCGCGGACACGCTGCAGGTGATTGCAGCCGAAACGCCGGCGCCCTTCGACCTCGTCTTCATCGATGCCGACAAGGAATCGAACCTGCTCTACGTCGACTGGGCGCTGAAGCTGTCGCGCCCCGGGAGCCTGATCGTGGTCGACAACGTGGTGCGCGCCGGCGCGGTCGCCGATCCCGCGAGCAGGGACGCGATGGTGCAAGGCGTGCAGGCGATGCTCGAGCAGTTGCGCAACGAACCGCGGCTGGAGGCGACCGCGGTGCAGACCGTCGGCGACAAGGGCTACGACGGGTTTGCGCTGCTGCGGGTGCGGGGTTGAGGGAAGGCGGGGCGCCGGAATCTGGCATATAGTAACATATATGTTACCATAAGCGCAGATGCGGCGCTGCGAGGCGCTGCAGACAGGGTGGGCGTTCGCGTTGATCGGCGGCAGTGTTTCGCCGGCCTTGCTGCGCAAGGCCGGCGATCGTTGAAAACCCGAAAGCGGGTGTTTGGGCGGGTTCAGACGCCCAGGTAGCGGTGCTGCACGTCCTCGGCGGCGGCCAGCTCCGCCGAGTTGCCGGTCCAGACCACGCGTCCCTTCTCCAGCACGCAGTGCCGGTCCGCCACGCGGGTCAGCGCCTTGACGTCCTTGTCGATGACGAGGATCGACTGCCCCTCGGCCTTCAGGCGCTCGATCGAGCGCCAGATCTCGGCGCGCACCAGCGGCGCGAGGCCCTCGGTGGCCTCGTCGAGGATCAGCAGGCGCGGGTTGGTCATCAGCGCGCGGCCGATGGCGAGCATCTGCTGCTCGCCGCCGGAGAGCTGGTTGCCCATGTGGTTGCGGCGCTCCTCGAGCCGGGGAAACATCTCCCAGGTCTTCTCCAGCGACCAGGGCGTGGCGCGCGCGCTGCGGTTCGCGGCCGTGGCGACGAGGTTCTCGCGCACCGTGAGGTTCGGGAACACCTGCCGGCCCTCCGGCACCAGGCCGAGACCCGCCTGCGCCACGCGGTAGGAGGGCAGGCCGGCGATGCCGCGGCCGTCGAATGCGATGCGCCCGGCGCCCGGCTTCATGATGCCCATGATCGAGCGCACCGTGGTGGTCTTGCCCATGCCGTTGCGCCCGAGCAGCGTCGCGACCTCGCCCGCGCCGATGGCGAAGGAGACGCCGAACAGCACCTGGCTCGCGCCATACGAGGCTTCGAGCGCGTCGACTTCTAGCAGCGCGCTCATGCGGCCTCCTCGCCGAGGTAGGCGGCGCGCACCTCGGGGTTGGCGCGGATCTCCTCTGGCGCGCCGGTGGCGATGATGCGGCCGTAGACCAGCACCGAGATGCGGTCGGCGAGCGTGAACACCACGTCCATGTCGTGCTCGACCAGCACGATGGTCTGCCGGCCCTTGAGCGCGGCGAGCAGTTCCACCATGCGCTGCGATTCTTCGGTGCCCATGCCGGCCACCGGCTCGTCGAGCAGCAGGAGCTTCGGCTTCGTCGCCAGCACCATGGCGACCTCGAGTTGCCGCTGCTCGCCGTGGGCGAGGTTGGCGGCGAGCACGTCGGCGCGCGCGCCGAGGCCCACTTCCTCGAGCAGCCGGCGCGCCGGCTCGCGCAGCCGCGCCTCGGCGCGCGCCGGCTTCCAGAAGCGGAAGCCGTGGCCGTCGTGCGCCTGCACCGCCAGCGCGACGTTGTCCAGCGCGCTGAAGTCGCGGTAGATGCTGGTGATCTGGAAGGAGCGCGCCAGCCCGCGGTGCGAGCGGCGCGCCGCGCCCAGCCGCGTGACGTTCTCGCCGTTGAAGTGGATGCTGCCGGCGTCCGGGGCGAGCATGCCAGAGAGCTGCGCGATCAGCGTGGTCTTGCCGGCGCCGTTCGGCCCGATGATGGCGTGGGTCTCGCCGGCGCGCACCGCGAGGTCGACGCCGTCGGTGGCGCGCAGCGCACCGAATTCCTTGACCAGCCCCTGCACCGAGAGCAGCGTCTCAGCCATCGCGGCGCCCCCCGGGCAGCAGTCCGGCCAGCCCCTTTCGCGCGTAAAGCACGATGAACACCAGGAAGGCGCCGAGGTAGAGCTGCCAGTGCACCGTCCAGCCGGAGAGCAGGTCCTCGAGCATCAGCAGCACGAAGGCGCCGAGCACCGGACCGGTGAGCGTGCCGATGCCGCCGAGAATCACCATGAACATCAGCTCGCCCGAGCGCGTCCAGTGCATGAAGTCCGGCGTCAGGTAGTTGGTGTGGTTCACCATCAGCGCGCCGGCGACGCCGCACATGGCGCCGGCGATGACGAAGGCGGTCAGCCGGTAGAGGTAGGGCGAGAGCCCGATGGCGCGGGTGCGCGCCTCGTTCGACTTCGCGGCGCGGATCACCATGCCGAAGCGCGACTCGACCAGCCGGTGCGTGATCCAGACGAACAGCACCAGGATCGCCAGCACGAAGTAATAGAACACCGCCGGGCTGGAGAGGTCCAGCCAGTCGCCGAAGTCGCTGCGCTTCGCAAGGCGCATGCCGTCATCGCCGCCGTAGTCGTCCAGCGAGATCGCCAGGTAATAGAGCATCTGCGTGAAGGCGAGCGTGATCATGATGAAGTAGATGCCGCTGGTGCGGATCGAGATCGCGCCGATCACCAGCGCCACCGCGGCGGACGCGCCGATGGCCACGCCCCACTGCACCCAGCCGCTGGTGACGCCGTGGAAGGCGAGGATCGCCACCGCGTAGGCGCCGACGCCGAGGTAGGCGGCGTGGCCGAAGGACACCATGCCGCCGTAGCCGAGGATCAGGTTCAGGCTCACCGCGGCGATGGCGAAGATCATCACGCGGCGCAGCAGGTCGACGTAGAACGGCTCGTTCAGCAGCTTTGCCAGCGGCGGCACCGCGGCCAGCAGCGCGAGCCCGACGAGGATGACGATCAGCCGCGCGCGCATCTCAGTGCGAGCCCTTCGCCGGGAACAGGCCCTCGGGGCGCAGCGCGAGCACCACCGCCATCAGCAGGTAGATCAGCATCGAGGCGAGCGCCGGCCCGGCGGCCTCCGCCGCGGTGGGCGAGATCAGCGTGCCGAGCACCGGCTTGAGGAAGGCGCGGCCCATGGTGTCCACCATGCCGACGATCAGCGCGCCGGCGAACGCGCCGCGGATCGAGCCGATGCCGCCGATGACGATCACCACGAACACCTGGATGAGGACGAGTTCCCCCATGCCGGGCTGCACCGCGTAGATCGGCCCGGCGAGCAGGCCGGCGAGCCCGGCGAGCGCGGCGCCGAAGCCGAACACCAGCGTGTAGAGCAGGCGGATATTGATGCCGAGGGCCGCCACCATGGTGCGGTTCGAGGCGCCGGCGCGCACCAGCATGCCGATGCGGGTGCGCGTCACCACCCACCACAGAAGCAGCGCCACCGCGAGGCCGACGCCGACGATCATCAGCCGGTAAAGGGGATAGCGCAGGTTCTCGATGATCTCGACGTGTCCCTGCAGGTAGGCCGGGATCACCGCGTAGATCGAGCCGCGGCCCCAGAGGATGGCCACCAGCTCGTTGAAGAACAGGATCAGGCCGAAGGTGGCGAGCACCTGGTCGAGGTGGTCGCGCTCGTACAGCGTGCGCAGCGCCACCACCTCGACCACGATGCCCACCAGCAGCGTGCCGGCGAGCCCGAGCGCGACGCCGGCGAGCCAGGAGCCGGTCCACGTGGTGGCGGCGACGGTGAGGTAGGCGCCGACCATGTACAGCGATCCATGCGCGAGGTTCACCATGTTCATGATGCCGAACACCAGCGTCAGGCCGGCGGCCATCAGGAACAGCATCACGCCCAGTTGCAGGCCGTTCAGCGTTTGTTCGACGAGGAGGATGGCGTTCATCGGACCGGCGGGAGAAGTGCGCTGGGGCGAATCATGCAATAAAAAGGGGCGCAGTCATGCGCCCCTTTCCGGGTGAGGCGGCGCGCCTTACTTCATGCCGCATTCCTGGTAGTACGAGTCCTTGTGGTTCTCGAACACCGTCTTCTTGATGCGCATCTCGACGCCGTCTCCCACCTTCTCGGCCTGCAGCAGGTAGTAGTTCTGGATCGGGAAGTGGTTGCTGTTGTAGGTGAACTTGCCGCGCACCGAGTTGAAGTCGGCCTTCTTCATCGACGCGATCATACCCTTCTTGTCGGCGAGGTTGCCCTTCACCGCGGTGACCGCCGAGGCGATCAGCATCATGCCGTCGTAGCTCTGCGCGCCGTAGAACGAGGGCAGGCTGCCGAACTTCTTCTTGTAGTCGGAGACGTACTTCTCGTTGGCCGGGTTCTTAAGGTCGGGGCTCCAGAAGCGCGTCTCCCACTGGCCGATCGCCGCGTCCTTCACGGCCGGGATCGAAAGCTCGTCCACCGTGTACACCGAGTACAGCGGAATCTGCTGGCGCAGGCCGGATTGCGCGTACTGGCGCAGGAACTGGATGCCCATGCCGCCCGGGTAGAACACGAACACCGCCTTCGGGTTCTTCGAACGCAGCTGGCTGATCTCGGCCTGGTAGTCGGTCTGGCCGAGCTTGGTGTAGACCTCGTCGGTGATCTTGCCCTTGAAGTAGCGCTTGAAGCCCGTGATCATGTCCTTGCCCGCGGCGTAGTTCGGCGCCATCAGGTAGACGTCGTTCAGGCCGAGGTCCTGCATGTGCTTGCCCATGGCCTCGGGCGTCTGGTCGTTCTGCCAGGACGTGGTGAAGAAGAGCTCGTTGCACTCCTTGCCGGCGAGCTGGTGCGGGCCGGCGTTGGTGCCGACCATGATGGTGCCGGCGCCGGTGACCGTCGGCGCGACCGCGAGCATCACGTTCGACCAGATCACGCCGCTGACGAAGTTGGCGCGGTGCTTCTTGAGCATCTCGTCGGCGAGCTGCTTGCCGACGTCGGGCTTGAACTGGTCGTCGCCGAAGTGCACTTCCACCGGCAGGCCGCCCATCTTGCCGCCGAGGTGCTCGAGCGCGAGTTCCACCGACTGCTTCATGTCCTTGCCGATGACGCCGGCGGGACCGGAGAGCGTGGTGATGAAGCCGATGGTGACTTTCTTGTCCTGCGCAAGGACCGGGCTGGCAACGAAGGCCGCGGCAACAGCGGCGGCAATCAGGGCGCGGGTGGTGTGGCGAAGCATGTCAGGTTCCTCCGAGTGAAGAGTCAGCGACCGTTCCCGACGCTCCTCCGCGCGGGCCCGTGCTGCAAGTGTCTGATCCGTCAGGCGCAGCCAGTCTAGCAAGGGGGGGCATGGCGTGTCCATGCGTCCTCCCGGGATCCCTGCAGGCAGGAGGCACTATAGTGCCGGGCGATGCTCCTTTCCCTTGCACAGGTCAAGAAAACCTTCGGTGCCCGTTGCGTGCTGGACGACGTTTCGCTCGAGTTGCCGGCGCGCGCCTGCGTGGCGGTGCTCGGCGAATCCGGCAGCGGCAAGTCGACCCTGCTGAACGTCATCGCCGGCCTCGAGCCGGTGGACTCGGGCAGCGTGCGTTTCGAGGGTCGCGAACTGACAGCGCTGGACGACGATGCGCTGACCCGCCTGCGGCGCGACGCCTTCGGTTTCGTCTTCCAGGCCTTCCACGTGCTGCCGCACCTGACGGTGCTGGCGAACGTCGGCCTGCCGCTGGTGCTGCGGCGGCTGCCGGCGGCGCAGGTCGAGGCGCGCGCGCGCGCCGCGCTCGCCGGCGTCGGGCTCGAGGACCGGGCAACGGCGATGCCGCGCGAACTCTCCGGCGGCGAACTGCAGCGGGTGGCGATCGCGCGCGCGGTGGCCGGCGGGCCGCGCCTGGTGCTGGCCGACGAGCCGACCGGGAACCTGGATGCGGGCAACGCCGCGCAGGCCCTGCGCCTGCTGCGTGACCAGGTCGAGGCGAGCGGCGCCGCCATGATCCTCGCCACCCACTCGGAGGCGGCGGCCGCCGCCTGCGACCGTCGCTACCGGCTCGGGCCGGGCGGGCTTACGCCACTCGATTGAGCAGGGGAACGTTGTTTTCGAGGTGGCGCACGTTCTCCAGCGCCGCCGCGATGCTGCGATCCAGCGTTTCCTGGGTGAGCCAGGCGAGGTGCGGGGCGCAGACCACGTTCGGGAGGGCGAGCAGCGGGTGATCGGCGGCGGGCGGTTCCTCGGCGAACACGTCGAGGCCGGCCGCGGCGAGGTGGCCGTCGGTGAGTGCCACCACCAGCGCCGCTTCGTCCACCAGCGCGCCGCGCGCGGTGTTGACCAGGATCGCGCCGCGCTTCATGCGCCGCGGGTCGATCAGGCCCTCGGTGTCCGGCGTGAGCGGCAGGTGCAGCGAAACGATGTCGGCGCGCGCCAGCAACTGCTCGAGCGTCAGGTCCTTGCGCGAGCGCGACCACAAGAGCGGCTTCGCGCCCATCGCTTCGAGGATCGGCGCCAGCGCCTGCGGGATCGCGCCGGCGCCGACCAGCCCGACGCTGCGGCCGGCGAGCTCGCCGAAATGGTCCTGCAGCGCGGGCGCGGCCGCCCAGCCGCCGGGCACGCGCACCGCGGCGTCGGACTCGCGCAGGCGCCGCAGGCAGGCGAGCATCAGGAGCAGCGTCATCTCGGCCACCGCGCGGCTGTTGGTGCCGGGCAGATTGCATACCGGGATGTGGCGCGCCTCGCAGGCGGCGATGTCGATGGTGTTCACCCCGCTGCCGATCTTCTGCACCAGGCGCAGCTTCGGCGCGCGCGCGATCACTTCCGCGGTGACGGGCTTGAGCGAGTGCCACAGCACCTCGACCTCGGGCAGCAGGGCCTCGAACGCCGCCTCATCGGTTTCCGGGCACAGCACCACGCCGTGCGTCGCCAGCTTCGCCGCCAGCGCCGGCGTGCCGTCGAAATGGAAGACGATCTTCATCTCATGTCCTTGCGGGAGAAAAAGGGGTCAGAGTCATTTTCTGTTTCGGGCGGTACCCGAAAAAGGGGTCAGAGTCATTTTTCAGTTGAGGAATGCACACTTGCGAATGCGGTTCCAGAAAAATGACTCTGACCCCTTTTTCCATCAGGAGCCTCCGAAGACAATGACTCTGACCCCTTTTTCATTTCCGGAACAGCTTGCGTGCCGGGTAGGGCAGGGCCTTCGCGCCGAGCGCCTCCTCGATGCGCAGGCCCTCGTTCCACTTCGCCATGCGCTCGGAGCGCGCGAAGCTGCCGACCTTGAGTTGCGCCACGCCCCAGCCGACCGCGAGGTGGACGATGGTGGTGTCCTCGGTTTCGCCCGAGCGCGCCGAGACGACCGCGCGCCAGCCGGCGTCCTGCGCCGCGCGCCAGGCCTCGAAGGTCTCGGTCAGCGTGCCGGCCTGGTTGGGCTTGAGCAGCACCGCGTTGCAGGCGCCGGCCGCGGCCGCGGCCTTCACCCGCGCGGCGCTGGTGACGAGGTAGTCGTCGCCGATCACCTGCAGCTTCGCGCCCGCGGCGCGCGTGAAGGCGCGCATGCCTTCGTGGTCGTCCTCGGCGAGCGGATCCTCGATCGAGACGATCGGGTAGGCCTCGCACCAGCGCAGCAGCATGACGATCATCTGGTCGGCGCTGAGCGCACGGTTCTCCAGCGCGAGATGGTAACGCCCGCCGCGAAGCAGCTGCGTCGCGGCGATGTCGAGCGCGATGGCCACGTCAGCGCCGGGCTTCAGGCCGGCATCGGTGATCGCGGCGACGAGTTCGCCGAGCGCCTCCTCGTTCGAGCGGAACGAGGGCCACCAGCCGCCTTCGTCGGCGACACCGGCGCGCGTGCCCTTCTTCGCCAGCCGCGCGCCGGCCGCGTGGTAGACCTCCGCGGTCATTTCCAGCGCTTCGGCAAAGCTGCCGGCGCCGGGACACACCACGAGGTAATCCTGCACGTCGACGCGGCCCGAGGCATGGGCGCCGCCCCCGAAGATCTGGATCTGCGGCACCGGCAGGGCCACCGCGCGATCGCCGGCGAGGTGCCGCCACAGCGGCAGCCCGGCATGCGCGGCGGCGGCCTGCGCGCAGGCCATCGACACCGCCACCAGCGCGTTGCCGCCGAGGCGCGCGCGTTCCGCGGTGCCGTCGAGCGCGATCAGCTTCGCGTCGATCGCCGCCTGGTCGGTAACGTCCATGCCGCGCAGCGCGGCGCGCATCTCGCCGTTGACCGCGCCGAGGGCGCGCCGCACGTCGAGCCCGCCGAAGGCGCGGCCGCCATCGCGCAGGTCACGCGCCTCGCGCGAGCCGGTCGAGGCACCGGCCGGCGCGATCGCGCGGCCGAGCGCGCCGCCTTCGAGGCGGATCTCGGCTTCCACGGTCGGGCGACCGCGCGAATCCCACACCCGGCGGCCGAGAACGTCGGCGATTCTCGTCATGCCTTCAGTTCCTTTCGCCACGCATCGGCCACTGCATCCAGCCGCGCCGGCGGCGCGGCCAGCAACGCGCGCGACACCTTGCGCACGCAGTCTGTCTGTCGTGCCTGCGTCAGGTACTCCACCGGCGACTTGCCGTCGACGCGCGCCAGCATCAGCCCGGGCAGCAGCGAGGCGGCGCGCGCCTCGAGTTCCGCCGGCGGTTCCCAGTCGACGCCGGCAAGGTACGCCTCGGCGAGCGACTTGAAACAGGCGAGGAAGGCCTCGCTTGCAGGCGGCGTCCACAGGCACTTGAGCAGCAGGTGGTTGGCGCAGAACGCGAGGTCGAAGGCCGGGTCGCCGTACCAGGCGCATTCCGCGTCGAGCAGCACCGGGCCATTGGGGCCGACGAGGATGTTCTTCGGGCTGACGTCGCCGTGCACCAGCGCGAGGCGCGTTGCCGCGGTGCGCGCGGCGAGCGCTTCGAGCGCATCGGCGCGGTCCGGATGCACGCCCGCGGTGGCGAGCAGGTACGGCTCGAGGCGGATGGCGTGGAAGTTCGCGTCGGTCGCGAAATCCGCGGCAACGCGCGCATCGCCGGCCGTGGCCGCATGGATGCGGGCGAGGCTTGTGCCGAGGTGCGTTGCGAACGCGGGCTCGGCGCGCCCGGCGTGCAGTTCGGCTTTCCACAGCGGGTAGGCCGCCGGGTCGAGGAACTCCATTGCGAACAGCGCGGTATCGTCGTGCGCCAGCACCGCGGGGGCGATGCCCGGCACGATGGCGGCGGCCGCCTGCATCCAGCGCCGTTCGAAGACGTTGCGCTCCACCGGCGCTTCCCAGACCTGCGCCACGCGCAATCGCGCGAGCGCGCGCTTCACGCACACCGGCCCGCGCGCGAGTTCGATGCGCCAGATGTCGGAGGAGACGCCGCCGGTGAGCGCCTCGGCGCGCGGCTGCTCCTGCGCGCCGGCGAGCCCGCTCGCGCGCAGGAAGGCGAACACGCGCTCGAGCAGGGCCGCGTCCTGCGCCTCAGGGGGCGAGGCGCTCAATCGTCCAGGCCGTGGCGTCGCGCCGGTAGCGCAGGCGGTCATGCAGTCGATCCGGCCGACCCTGCCAGAACTCGAAACACGAGGGCTCGAGGCGGTAGCCGCCCCAGTGCGGCGGGCGCGGCGGCGCCTCGCCGAAGCGCTGGCGGGCGGCGGCGAGCGCATCCTCCAGCGTGGCGCGATCGGGCACCCGCGCGCTTTGCGCCGAGGCCCAGGCCGACAGGCGCGCGCCCACCGGGCGGGTGTCGAAGTACTCCGAGGAGGCAGCCGGGGTCACCCGGGTGACGCGCCCGTCGATGCGCACCTGCCGCTCGAGGTCATGCCAGAGGAACACCAGGCAGGCATCGGGGCGCGCGTCGAGTTCCACGCCCTTGCGGCTTTCGTAGTTGGTGAAGAAGGTGAAGCCGCCGTCCTCGACGCCCTTGAGCAGCACGATGCGGGCGTTCGGGCGTCCGTCCTCGCGCACCGTGGCGAGCGTCATGGCGTTCGGCAGCGAGACGCCCGCCTTGATCGCCGCATCCATCCAGTGCCCGAACTGGCGCAGGGGATCCGCGTCCGCGTCGCGCTCGGAGAGTCCCGCGCGCATGTACTCCTGCCTCAGGTCCGCCAGCTTCATGCCTCCGATTCTAACGGCGGAAGCTCGCCCGGTGACGACTGGTAAGCTGCAGGTTCGATGCGGGCCGGCAACCAGCAATCCATCGCCAAGTACCGCGCGCGCGCGCCGGGCTACGACGCAAGCGCGCGATTCACCTCGGATTTGCGTGCGCGCACCATCGCGCGGCTCGCGCTGTGCCCGGGCGAGACGGTGCTCGACGCGGGCAGCGGCACCGGCCTGTCGTTTGCGCTGTTGCTCGAGGCCGTCGGGCCCGCCGGCCACGTGATCGGCGTGGAGCAGAGCCCGGAGATGATGGCGCAGGCGCGAACGCGCGTGGACGCCGCGGGCTGGACGAACGTCACGCTCGTCGAGGCGCCGGTGGAGGACGCGGTCGTCCCGCGCCCGGTCGACGCCCTGTTGTTCAACTACGCCCACGACATCCTGCAGTCCGACGCCGCGCTCGAGCAGGTGTTCGCGCGCGCGGTGCCGGGCGCGCGGGTGGCGGTGGCCGGCGTCAAGTATCACCCGTGGTGGCTCGCGCCGGCGAACCTGCACGTGTGGTGGAGCATGCGGCGCTACAACGCCAACCTGCGGGGGCTGCGCCGGCCCTGGGCAAAGCTCGCGCGGCGGGTGCCGGACCTGAAGCGCGAGTCGACGCTGCTCGGACGCGGCTACATCGGCTGGGGCCGCTACCTGCCGCCGGCCGCGGGCGACGCATGAGCGGCGCGGGCGTGTTCGACCACGGCCACGGCATCGCCACCGTGGACACCTTCTATGACGGCCGCGCGATGCAGACCGCGGCGCACATCATTGTCGAGGACGGACGCGGCGCGATCGTCGACACCGGCGCGGCGCCGGGCGCGACGCACATCCTGCAGGCGCTCGCCGCGCGCGGCGTCCCGCCGGAACGGGTCGAGTGGGTGATCCTGACGCACGTGCACCTCGACCATGCGGCCGGTGCCGGCGCCCTGATGGCGCAGTGCCCGAACGCGCGCCTCGCCGTGCACCCGCGCGGTGCGCGGCACATGATCGATCCCTCGCGCCTGATGGCGGCGACGCTGGAGATCTACGGCGCCGAAGCGACGCGCCGGGTCTATGGCGATGTGCTGCCGGTGCCGGCCGGGCGCGTGCTCGAGACCGGCGAAGGCGGGCGCATCGCGCTTGGCGGTCGTCCCCTCGAATTCATCGATGCGCCCGGCCATGCGCGCCACCATGTGGTGGTGCGCGACACCCGCAGCGGGCATTTGTTCGCCGGCGACAGTTTCGGCCTGTCCTACCGCGCGCTGGACCGCGACGGGCGGGCGGGGGTGTTTCCGACCACCAGCCCGACGCAGTTCGATCCCGCGGCACTCGAGCGGACCATCACCCGCATGGTGGCGCTTGCGCCCGGGGCGGTGTACCTCGCGCACTTCGGCCGGGTGGCGGACGTGCCGCGACTGGCCGGCGAGCTCAAGCGCCTGGTCGCGGCGCATGCGGCGCTCGGCGAGCGCTGTCGTTCGGCGGGGGCGTCGCGGCACGCTTGTCTCGTCGAGGGCGTGCGTGCGCTCGTCCACGAGGCGGCGGCGCATCAGGCATGGCCGCTCCCGGGCGTTGATCTGGATGCGCTTTTTGCGCTCGACATCGAGTTGAACGCGCAGGGTCTGGGCGCGTGGCTGGACGCATCCGGCGCCTGAACGCGGCGACGCGCCGATGCATCGCGCGTGCGCGATTGCCTGTTCTCCCTCTGAAAAACGTTGACATGACCGTCGGGATTCGGCATCGTTCGCCCACCGCTGGGAGACGGCGGGAAAAATCCAAGTCCGGACACGCATCCGACTAGCAGCAGAATCGTTCAGAGGAGAACAGAAGATGGCAACGAAGAAGAAGGCCGCGAAGAAACCCGCAGCGAAGAAGAAGGTCGCCGCGAAGCGCAAACCGAACGCTGCATTCATGAAGCCGATGACCCCGACGGCGCTCCTCGGGGCAGTGATCGGTGCGGCCCCCGCGCCGCGCACCGAAGTCACCAAGAAGATCTGGATCTACATCAAGAAGCACGGCCTGCAGGACAAGAAGAACCGCCGCATGATCAATGCCGACGACAAGCTCAAGCCGATCTTCGGCGGCAAGGCGCAGGTGTCGATGTTCGACATGACCAAGATGGTCAACAAGCACCTCAAGTAGTCCTTTACCGCTCGAACGGAACGGCGCGCCTCGGCGCGCCGTTTTGTTTTGTGGCGCGTCCCGGGCGCGCGCCGGCGCCGCGGTTCAGGCCCCGCAGTTCAGGCCCTATGGTAGGCGGCGACGCGCTCGACCTCGTTCTTCGAGCCGAGCACCACGCCGACGCGCTGGTGCAGGCCCTCGGGCTGCAGGTCGAGGATGCGCGTGCTGCCGTCGGTGGCCGCGCCGCCGGCCTGCTCGACGATGAAGGCCATCGGGTTCGCCTCGTAAAGCAGGCGCAGGCGGCCGGCCACGTGCTTCGCGTCGCGCGGATACATGAAGATGCCGCCGCGCGACAGGATGCGGTAGACGTCGGCCACCATCGAGGCGACCCAGCGCATGTTGAAGTCCTTGCCGCGTGGGCCGTCCTTGCCGGCGAGGCATTCGTCGATGTAGCGCTTCACCGGCGCGGCCCAGCGGCGCATGTTCGACATGTTGATGGCGAACTCGGCGGTGTCCTCCGGAATCCGGATGTCCGGGTGGGTAAGGACGAAGGAGCCCATGTAGGGATCGAGCATGAAGCCGTGCGCGCCGTCGCCGACGGTGAGGACCAGCAGGGTGGTGGGCCCGTAGACGGCGAAGCCGGCGGCGATCTGCTCGCGCCCCGGCTGCAGGAAGGCCTTCTCGTCGGGCACGGTGACGCCCTTCGGGCAGCGCAGCACCGAGAAGATGGTGCCGATCGAGACATTGACGTCGATGTTCGAGGAGCCGTCGAGCGGGTCGAACAAGAGCAGGTATTCGCCCTTGGGCTGGTCGAGCGGGATCTGCTGCGGGGCCTCCATTTCCTCGGAGGCGAGCGCCGCGAGGCTGCCGCCCCATTCGTTGGCCTCCAGCAGGATCTCGTTCGAGACCAGGTCGAGCTTCTTCTGCTCCTCGGCCTGCACGTTGATCGTGCCGAGGGTGGCGCCGGTGCCGGTCAGCGTGCCCTTGCCGACCTGCACGTTGATCGCCTTGCAGGCGCGCGCGCAGGTTTCGATCAGCAGGCGCAGGTCGGCGTTGATCAGCCCGGCGCGCTGGCGCTCGATGAGGAAGCGGGTGAGGGTGTAACGTCGCATGCGGGAACCTCCGTCCGGGCCGCGATGATCGGGGCTTGGGGATTGTGCGTCAATCGCCGGTTCGACGCAGCAGGCGCCGGTACAGCACCCAGCCGCTGCCCAGCAGGCCGCTCGACATCAGCCAGAAGATGGGGCCGATGCCGAGCACGCTGCCGAGCGCGCCGAAGGCGAGCGGCAGCGCGGTGTGGCTCGCGTTCAGCATCAGGGTGCGCACGCCGATCACCTCGCCCTGCCGTCCGGGCGGCGAGGCGGTGTAGAGCAGCGCCATGATCATCGGCTGCGCGCAGCCCAGGCCGATGCCGAGCAGGAAGGACAGCGCCATCAGCAATGGCATCGAGGTGGCGAAGGGAAACAGCGAATACGCCGTCCCGGAGATCGCCATGGCGGCGACGATCACCGGCCATTCCTTCACGCGCCGCGAGATTGCCGGCATCAGCAGGCGAACGAAGAAGGTGGCCGCTGCGAAGGCGCCCATGATCACGCCGATGGTGGTGGCGGCCAGGCTGATGCGCGAGCCGTAGACCGGCATGACGAAGGTATAGAGGTCCCAGCCGGTCGCCAGGACGAGGCTGGCCAGGAAGGCGTTGCGCAGCGCCGGCACGCGCAGCAGGTCGCCGATGCGCTGCGCCCCGCCGGGGCCGGAGGCCGGGCGCGGCGCGTCCGGCAGCAGGCGGCGCCAGGCGAGCATGGGCACGAGCGCGAGCGCCGCAGGCACCGCGAGGATGGCGAAGGCGGCGCGGTGGCTGAAACCGTCGATGGCGAAGCCGGCCACCAGCGGGCCGCCGAAGCCGCCGATGGAGAAGCCGAGCGCCAGCCAGCTGAAGTTGGCCGCGCGCGAGGACGGCTGCCCGATGGCGCCGACGATGTTGTTGAGCGCAACGTGGTAGACCATGAAGGCGGTGCCGCAGACGGTCGCCATCAGGTAAAGCGCGGGCAGGCCGGGCCACAGCGCCGGCAGCAGCACGCCCAGCGTGAAGACGCCGGCGGACCAGGCCAGCGGCCGGAAGGCGCCGACGCGGTCGATCATCCGGCCGACCAGGACGGCCAGCAGCATCGGCAGCAGCGCCCAGAGCGACATCAGCACCCCGACGGTGAAGGTCGAGGCGCCCAGCTTGAGCGCGTACAGCGAGGCCGACATGCGTGCGCCGGTGAAGGCGAGGTGGGCGAGCACCGTCAGCAGGATGACGAGGGCGAGTTTCACACCGGGATTGTCGCCGAGGCCGGTCCCGGGCGTGCGAACCGTGCCGCGCGCGCAAAAAAAGGCCGCCCGGGGGCGGCCTTTCGGGGAACGCGGGCCGGGTTCAGACGGCGGCCGGATTCCAGCTCTGCAGGGCGGCGATGCGCTCTTCGACCGGCGGATGGGTCGAGAACAGCGCCATGATGCCGGCCTTGTTGCTGATGCCCGAGGACTGGAAAGCGGCCGGCAGCGCGCCGGGCTCGAGGCCGCCGAGGCGGGCCAGCGCCGACATCATCGGGCGCGGCGTGCCGAGCAGCTTCGCCGCGCCGGCATCGGCGCGGAACTCGCGCTGGCGCGAGAACCAGGCGACGATGATCGAGGCGAGGATGCCGAAGACGATGTCGCAGATGATGACCGTCACGTAGAAGCCGATGCCGGCGCCGCGGTCGTTCTTCAGGATCACGCGGTCGACGAAGTAGCCCACCACCCTCGAGAGGAACACCACGAAGGTGTTCACCACGCCTTGGATCAGGGCGAGGGTGACCATGTCGCCGTTGGCGACGTGCGCCACTTCATGCGCGAGCACCGCCTCGACTTCCTCGCGGCTCATCGACTCGACCAGCCCGGTGGACACCGCCACCAGCGACGCGTTCTTGAAGGCGCCGGTGGCGAACGCGTTCGGCGCACCCTGGTAGATCGCCACTTCGGGCATGCCGATGTTGGCGCGCTCGGCGAGGCGTTGCACCGACTGCACCAGCCAGTACTCCGTCGAGCCCTCGGAGCCGTCGATGACGCGCGCGCCGGTGGTCCACTTGGCGATCGTCTTGGACATCAGCAGCGAAATGATCGCGCCGGCGAAACCGATGATCGCCGAGAAGGCGAGCAGGGCGGTGACGTCGAGGCCTTCCTGCTTCAGGAAGTGCCCGACGCCGAGCACGTTCAGGAAGAACGACAGCACCAGCATGACGGCGAGGTTGGTGGCGAGAAACAGGACGATGCGCTTCATGACTCCTTCCTTGGTTGGGCACCCGACTGGGCGCGAAGCTTACCTGCTTTGGACAGCGGTTGGGGCGCAAGTTCCCGGTTCTGCGGCGCCCGTTCCGGACGGCCGGTATTTGACCTCAATGACCCGATCCGGGGTGACCGGAGTGCGAGAAAAGGTGGGGGCGAAGACGGGAGATTCAAGCGGGGCCCAGGCGCCGCCAGGCCGGGAATGGAATCCGGACTTCGCTCAGGCTTCTCCCAGCACCGCCGCCGCTCCCTTCTCCGCGATCACGTAGGTCGGCGCATTGGTGTTGCCCGAGGTGATGCGCGGCATCACCGAGGCATCGATGACGCGCAGGGCCCGCACGTCCTTCACCCGCAGGCGATCGTCGACCACGTCGGTCGCCTCCGGCCCCATGCGGCAGGTGCCCACCGGATGGAAGATGGTGGTGCCGAGTTCGCCGGCGGCCTTTTCGAGGTCCGCGTCCGAAACGATCGCCGGGCTCGGCCGGAACTCTTCCGGCGCGTACTTTGCCAGTGCCTTCGCCGCCATGATGCGGCGCGTGAAGCGCATGCCGTCGATCGCCACCCTGCGGTCGCCTTCGGTGGAGAGGTAGTTAAGCTTGATCTCCGGGTAGGCCTCCGGGTCGGGCGCGGTGATGCGCACGTGGCCGCGCGACTCCGGCCGCAGGTTGCACACGCTCGGCGTGATCGCCGGGAAGGGGTGCAGGGGGTCGCCGAACTTGTCCAGCGACAGCGGCTGCACGTGCCATTCGATGTTCGGCGTCGGTTGCGCCGGGTCGCTCTTCGCAAAGGCGCCGAGTTGCGAGGGCGGCATGGTGAGCGGGCCGCGCTTCATGAACAGGTACTCCAGGCCCATGCCGAGCTTGCCGAGAAAGCTCCCGGCGCGCTCGTTCAGCGTCGGCACGTTCGAGACCCTGTACTGCATGCGGATCTGCAGGTGGTCGTGCAGGTTGGCGCCGACGCCGGGCGCATCGCGCAGCACGGGGATGCCGTGCTGCGCGAGCAGCGCCGCGGGACCGACCCCGGAGAGTTGCAGCAGCTGCGGCGAGCCGATTGCGCCGGCCGCGAGCAGGGTCTCGCGGCGCGCGCGCGCGAAGGCGCGGCCGTGCGTGGCGTGGCGGAACTCGATGCCCTCGGCCGCCAGGCCTGCGTCCGAACCCGCGATGCGCACCCGCTCGACCAGCGCGCCGGTGAGCACCGTCAGGTTCGGCCGCGACAGCACGGGGCGCAGGAAGGCGCGCGTTGCGCTCCAGCGCCGGCCGCGGCGCTGGTTCATCTGGAAGTACGCGCAGCCGGCGTTGTCGCCGGTGTTGAAGACGCGGATCGGCGCGATGCCGCACTCGGCGGCGGCCTCGCGCCAGGCATCCAGCACCTGCCAGTGCACGCGCGGGTCCTCCACGCGGACTTCGCCGCCGGTGCCGTAGCCGTCCTTCGCGCCGTGTTCGTAGTCTTCCAGTCCCTGAAAGAGCGGCAGCACCTCGTCCCAGGACCAGCCGCGGTTGCCGAGCGACGCCCAGTGGTCCCAGTCTTCCTTCTGTCCGCGCATGTGGATCATGGCGTTGATCGAGGAGCAGCCGCCGAGCACGCGCCCGCGCGCGTAGTGGATCGAGCGCCCCGCGAGGTGCTCGTCGGGCGCGGTCTTGTAGCACCAGTCGGTGCGCGGGTTGGCGATGGTGTAGAGGTAGCCCACCGGGACGTCGATCCAGAACCAGTCGTCGCGGCCGCCGGCCTCGAGCAGCAGCACCGTGTTCTTCGGGTCCGCCGAAAGGCGGTTCGCCAGCAGGCAGCCGGCGCTGCCGGCGCCGACGATGACGTAATCGAAACTGCCGAAATCGCGGTGCGTCATGGATTCCCCCTGCGGCTATTCTAGAATGCGCCATCGGTGACCTTCGCGAACAACAAGAACATGAACATCGAAATCAGCGACGCGGGCGGGTCGCGCGCAGCGGGACTGCGCGAGGCGATCGCCTTCGCCTGCGAGCACGAAACCCCGTGGAGCCGCGACGTCGGCGGCGCCTGGGGCATCCATGAAGCGGACCCGCCGCCGTACAACCGGCTGTACGGCCCGGTGCACGGGCGCGGGCCGGTCTCCGGCGTGCTTTGGCAGCACGGCGTGGAACTCGCGAGCTGGGGTGAGCCCGAGCGCGCCGACCTGACCTTCAGCGTCGCCAAGACCGCGCTCGCCCTGCTCGCCGGGATCGCCATGGACCGCGGCCTGCTGCGCGACGTGCACCGCCCGGTGGCGGACCGCCTGCCGGGCATCGGCTTCGACACCCCGCACAACCGCGGCATCACCTGGGCTCACCTGCTGCAGCAGACCAGCGAATGGGAAGGCGAATGCTTCGGCATCCCGGAGCAGGTGGACCGCTATCGGTGGCTCTCCTACCAGCCGGGCGCGGTGGCGGGAAAGAAGGGCGATCCGCGCCCGCTGCAGCAGCCGGGCAGCTACTGGGAATACAACGACGTGCGCATCAACCAGTTGTCGCTCGCGCTGCTGCACCTGTTCGGCCAGCCGCTGCCCGAGGTGTTCGACGCCGCGGTGATGCGGGTGGTGGGTGCGACCTCGGACTGGAAGTGGGTCGGCTACGACGATTCATGGATCGAGCTGAACGGCGCGCGCATGCAGTCGGTGCCCGGCGGCAGCCACTGGGGCGGCGGGCTGTCGATCGGCGCGCGCGACCAGGCGCGCATCGCGCAGCGCCTGCTCGCGGGCGGCGACGGGCTGGTCTCGCCGGGCTGGGTCGAGCGCATGACCACGCCGTGCAAGATCGCGCCCTTCTACGGTTACCTGGTCTGGCTGAACGGCACCCGGCAGTTGTTCCCGGACGCCTCGCCGGCCAGCTGGTACATGATCGGCGCGGGCTCCTCGGTGGTCGGCATCGACCCGGAAGCCGACAGCGTGGCCGTGGTGCGCTGGATCGACGCGCCGCACACCAACGGGTTTCTCGCGCGGGTGCGGGCGGCGCTGGCCTGAAAGGGCCGGGGCGGGCGCCGGCGCAGCGCCGTGGCTCAGTGCGGCACGCGGAATTCCCCGAACGTCGCGGGATCCAGCGAGCTGCCGAGTCCCGCGCCCGCACCCAGGTCGATCCTGCCATCGACCACCTGTGCTGCCGCATCGCAGCTGAGGGCACGCAGGGGATTGGGGTTTGCGTCAATCTCCAGCATGCCGTCGCCGCCGACCGCCGCGAGCAGGTGGGCCGAGGCCAGCAGGCCGATGCCCGCGCCGAGGTAATGCGGGCAGTAGCGCAGGCCGGCCGCGCGGATCTTCCGCGCCACCGGCAGGCAGGCGCTGAAGCCGCCCCATTTCGCGATGTCGGGCTGCACCACGGCGAGCGCCCGCGATCCGATCGCCGCGTCGAAGGCATCGTCCGAGGCGAGGTTCTCGCCGGCGGCGAGGCCGATGCCGCAGCGCTTCGCGAGCTGTTGCCATTCCGGCCAGGGCCGGTCGGCGCGCAGCGGTTCCTCGAGCCAGGCGAGGTCGAATTCCTGCAGTGCCGCGGCCATGGTGATCGACGTCTCCAGGTCCCAGGCCTGGTTCGCGTCGACCATCAGCGGGCCATCGCCGGTCACGCTGCGCAGCGCCTTGAGGTTCGCCCGGTCGCGCTCGAGGCCGAAGCCGATCTTCAGCTTGAAGGCGCCATAGCCTTCGGCGCGTTTCTGCGCGGCGAGGGCCTCCGGCGCGGTCGGGTTCAGGCCGCTGGCGTAGACCGGAACCGAGCCGGCGGCGCCGCCGAGCAGGCGCCACAGCGGCTGCCCGCTGCGCCGTGCGTGCAGGTCCCACAGCGCGATGTCGAGGCCGGCGATGCATTGCGCGATCGGCCCGGGTTCGGCGGCCTGTATCGCGAGCACCGTGGTCTGCTGCGTCAGTTCGGCGAAGGCCGCTGCCGGCGATTCGAACGCCTTGCCGAGGAGCAGCGGCGCGAACACCGAATCGACCAGCCGCGCGCGGTGCTCCGCGCCGACGGTCGGGAAGTTGCACCAGACCTCGCCCCAGCCCTCGGCGCCGTCGGCGTCCGTGATGCGCACGAACACCGCGGGCCGGTCGCGCATGATGCCGAAGGAGGTCTGCACCGGCGTCTCGACCGGGGCGCGGCAGGCGAAGGCTTCGATGCGGGCGGGCTGGAGGAGCATGGCGTTCCGGCCGCTCAATGGTGCAGGTCGTTCTTTCCCGAGCGGTCGACGCCGCGCACCAGGTGGAGCTTGCGCTTCGACAGGTCGAGCACCCCCATCTCCTCGACCTGCTTCCTTGCGAGCGCGCGGTCGAAATGCGAGCTCGCGGGCATGTAGCGGAACACCAGGCCGGCGCGGCGCTTCCCGGAGTTGTTCGGGTTGGCGCCGTGGATCAGGTAGACGTCGTGGATCGAGAACATCCCGGGCCTGAGTTCGATGTCGCGCGGCGGGGCGCTCTTCAGGTGCTCGGGCTTGAGCACCTGGTTGAGGATGATGGCATCGCTGTTGTCGGTGTCGTGGGAGTAGCTCACTTTGTCGCGGTGCGAGCCGGGGATGACCCGCAGGCAGCTGTTCTCGACATTGACGTCGTCGATCGCGATCCAGGCGGTGACCGTGGCGAGCGGCCGGATCGGCCAGTAGTGCCCGTCCTGGTGCCAGGGCGTTGCGCGCCCGCCCTTGCCGGCCTTGCAGAACAGCGCCGAGCCCCAGATGATGAGGTCCTCGCCGATCAGTTGCGCGACGGCGTCGAGGATCTCCGGCCGCGTGCCGACCTCGAGCCAGCTGGGGTCGCGCTCGATGATGTCGGGCACGTAGTCGGCGTCGGTGATTTTCTGCGCGGCGAGGAAGTCCTCGAGCTTCTGCCGCAGGGCGGCCACGGTGGCGGCGTCGAAACCGGTCTTCGGCACGATGATGCCGTCCTGCCGGTAACGCGCGATGTCTTCCTGGCTCAGTGGTTGCATGGAGATCCTCGTTGGGGGCGGGGCCGGACCGCAGCCCTCAGGTGCGCAGGTCCATCTCGAAGTGGATGTAGTCGCCGCGATAGGTGACCTCGGCGAGGTAGACGACCGTGCCGTCGGCGGCGGTGAACAGCCGGCGCACCAGCGCCACGGGCGAATGCAGGGGCACGCCGAGGTGTTCCGAGACCTCGATGTCGGCGCTGCCCAGGGTCACCATCTGCCGCGCCTGGCGGATCTTCACCTTCGGCAGCTCGAGCAGCACCGGGATCGCGGTTTCCCGGCGGAAGCGCGCCGGCGCCATGCGGAAGACGCGCTCGTCGAGGTAGATCGAGATCACGCAGTAGGCCTCGCCGTCGCTGGAGTGCACGCGGCGCATGAAATGGTAATGCGGGGCGGGCGTGCCGTCTTCCGGCCGCAGCGGCGGCCTCGCCGAGGTCTCCTCGATCAGCGTCAGCTTCGGCTTGTCGTGGCGGTAGACGTCGGCCAGCGCGCGCAGCGAGGTTTCCAGGCGCAGCGGGCGGTTCATCACCGGCACTGCGGTGACGAAGGTGCCGCGGCCGGGCTGCGCCGAAAGCAGGCCTTCGCGTGCGAGCAGCTCGACGGCCTGCCGGACGGTGACGCGCGCGACGTCGAATTCGCGCATCAGGTCCTCGATCGAGGGCAGCTTCGCGCCGCGCGTCCAGACCCCGCGCGCGATGCGCTGGCGCAGCAGGTCGGCAAGCTGCGCGTAGCGGGGGAGCGGATTCCTGCGGGGAAGCTCGGGCACGGCGTTCCGGGTCGAGGGCGTGCGCTGCGGGCGGCGCGCCAAAATGGCTAAAGGTTCCAACTATGGTACATTAGATTTGCAACCCGGCACCCGTTGCCGTGCCAAGCCCACCCCATCCCCCGGAGGATCGAATCATGAGAAACCTCGTTGCTGCCGGTGCCGTCGCCGCGGCCTTCGCGCTCGCGCCCACGCTGACGCTCGGCGCAGAACCCAATCCATTCGACTGGAACGCGCTGCCCAAGAAGGCCGGGCACATCCCCATGGTGGTCGCGCACACCGTGAACATGGAGTGGAGCTCGCACACCGCGGTGCTCAAGCGCTTCACCGAACTGGTCGCCATCTACACCGACAACGGCATCCGCGGCCAGATCTTCCCCGGCGCCCAGCTGGGCGGCGAGCTCGAGATGTCGCAACAGACGCGCCAGGGCAAGATCCATGTGTCGCTGCCCGCGACCAACAACCTGTCGGCGCTCGCGCCTTCGCTCAACGTCTTCATCCTGCCCTACATCGCGACCAGCACAGCGGAAGTGAACTACCTGCAAGACAAGCTCACGCCCACGCTGGTCCCGCGCGTCATCAAGGAAGCCAACGTGCGCATCGTCGGCTGGGAGAACAGCGGCTGGCGCGCCTTCTTCTACAAGTCGGACACGCCGATCGAGAAGCCCTCGGACCTCTCGAAGCTGAAGATGCGGGTGCCGCCGAACCCGATCATGATCGCCTCCTACAAGGCCTGGGGCGGCCAACCGACGCCGCTTGGCTGGACCGAGCTCTACAACGCGCTGCAGCAGGGCGTGGTGCAGGGTGGCGACAACCCGGTGACCGACGTCATCGGCATGAAGTTCCACGAGGTCATCAACCGGATGACCAAGTTCCACTACACCATCCTCACGCACCCGATCATCGTCTCCGAGGTCTGGTTCAAGGGGCTGTCGAAGCCGCACCAGGACGCGATCCTGCGCGCCGGCCGTGAGGCGACGGACTACATCCGCTGGTGGCAGCCGCTGGACGAGGACGCGTGGTGGAAGAAGGCCGAGGCCGCGGGCGTGAAGGTCACCTCCATCAAGGACGAGACCGAGTGGGTCAAGAAGGCGCGCGCGATCTGGCCGGAGTACTACAAGACCATCGGCCCGGACGGCGAGGCGCTTGCCAAGCAGGCGCTCGGCATCGTCGCCGAGTACCAGAAGGCGCAGAAGAAGTAAGCTCTCTCGTCTGACCCCGTTGCGGGCCGCCTCCCCGGAGGCGGCCCGCCGTTCACGGATGGGCCTCCCATGAGGAATTCCCCGCTGCGGGAAACGGTCCTGCACGCCCTTGGCTGGGTGCAGGTGTGGACATCGCATTTCCTGATCTGCCTCACCGTCGGCTCCCTGTTGCTGCAGGTGTTTTCGCGCGAAGTGGGCTGGCAGGTCGACTGGACCGAGGAGCTGGCGCGCTTCTCCTTCCTCGTCATGGTGTTTACCACCGCGAGTTTCGCCTCGGGCCGCATGACGCACCTGCGCGTCAGCGTGTTCTCGGACTTCGCCTCGCGCTGGGCCGTCTCGAAGTGGATCGTCGAAAAGCTGCAGCTCGCCTGCATCCTCGCCTTCGACGGCTTGTTCTGCTGGTATGCCACGGCCAACGTGATCGAGGGCTTCCGGTACCCGACGATCTCGCCGTCGCTCGGCTTCAACGAAAGCCTGCTGTTCATCGCGCCGGCATCCTTCTTCGCCATCGCCATCGTGCAGCGCCTGCTGCGCCTGCCCGACGGCGCGGACGCCGACGGCGGGGTTCTGCCGACGTGAGCGCGACCCAGCTTTCGCTCGCGGTGCTATTTCCGGCGCTGCTGGTGCTCGGCGTGCCGATCTACGCCGCGCTCGGGCTCACCGGCTTCGCGGTGGCCTATTTCACCGACAGCCCGATGCTGTTCGCCTCGCAGACCATCCTGAACGGCGTCAACCAGTACCCGCTGCTCGCGATCCCGGCCTTCATCCTTGCCGGCAATCTGATGGAGCAGGGCGGCATCACGCGCCACATCGTCGGCATCTTCCGCCACATGTTCGGACATATCCGCGGCAGCCTCGGCATGGTGACGATCTTCGCCTGCATGTTCTTCGCCGCGATCTCCGGTTCCGGGCCGGGCACCGCCGCGGCAATCGGCGGCATCATGATCCCCGCGATGATCCGCTACGGCTACCCGCCGGCGTACGCCGCCGCGGTGGCCGCCACCGGCGGCACGCTCGGCGTGCTGATCCCGCCGAGCAACCCGATGATCATTTACGGGCTGATCGCGAACGCCTCGATCCGCGACCTGTTCATCGCCGGCGTGATGCCCGGCCTGCTCATCGGCCTCGCGCTCGCCGGTGTCGCCTACGGCATGGCGCGCTACCACAGGGTCGAAACCATCGACTCGGAAGTCGGCGGAGAGGGCTGGAAGCGCCTTGCGTGGCTCGTCTGGGACGGCAAGGCGGCGCTCGCGTTGCCGGTGCTGGTGCTCGGCGGCATCTACTCCGGCATCTTTACGCCGGTGGAGGCCTCGATCATGGCGGTGGCCTATGCCTTCCTGGTCGGGCGCTTCGCCTACAAGTCCCTCGAGCCTGCAAAGCTGAAGGTCGCCTTCGAGCGCACCCACATGATCTCCGGCGCGCTGATGATCGTGGTGGCCTGCTCGACGCTGTTCGCGCGCGTCATCACCTTCGAGCGCATCCCGCAGGCCCTGATGACCGCCTTCAGCACGCAGGCGAGCGACGCGGTCGGCGTGTTGCTGCTGATCAACCTCCTGCTGCTCATCATCGGCTGCTTCATGGAGACCATGTCGGCGATCATCATCCTGACGCCGATCCTGGTGCCGCTGGTGAAGTCCTTCGGCATCGACCCGGTGCATTTCGGCATGATCCTGATCGTCAACGTCGAGATCGCCTTCCTCACCCCGCCGCTGGGGGTCAACTTGTTCGTCGCCGCGCAGATCGCGGGCATAAAGATCGAGAAGATGTTCATGGCGGTGCTGCCCTTCCTCCTCGCGCTGCTCGCCATGCTTGCGCTGATCACCCTGGTGCCGGAGCTCAGCCTGTGGCTGCCGAGGCTGCTGCGGTGAGCAGGGCGGCGCCTGCAGGCTTCGATACCATCATCGTCGGCGCGGGTTCGGCGGGCTGCCTGCTCGCCAACCGGCTCACCGCCGTGGGGCGCCGCGTGCTGCTGCTCGAGGCGGGCGGGTCCGACCGCAATTTCTGGATCCACCTGCCGGTCGGCTACTTCCGGACCCTGGTCGATCCGCGCTTCACGCGGCAGTTCGACACCGAGCCGGACGCGGGCAGCGGGAACCGGAACGTGGTCTGGCCGCGCGGCCGCGTGCTCGGCGGCTCCTCCTCGGTGAACGGGCTGATCTACATCCGCGGCCAGCGCGAGGACTACGCAGACTGGGTCGCGGCCGGCGCCACGGGCTGGGATTTCGATTCGGTGCTGCCGTATTTCCGCCGCTCGGAGAACTACGCCGGGGGCGAGAACGAATTCCACGGCGCCTCGGGCGAACTCGGGGTCTCGGACCTGCGCAACGACCATCCGTACTGCGCGGCCTGGCTGGCGGCGGGCGAGGAACTGGGGCTGCCGCGCAATCCGGATTTCAATACCGGGCGCGACTACGGCGTCGGCGCCTACCAGCTGACGATTCGCGGCGGCTGGCGGCAGTCGGCGGCGAAATGCTTTCTGCGGCCCGCCCTGCGGCGCGCGGCGCTGACGCTCCTCACGCACGCGCAGGTCACGCGCGTGCTGTTCGAAGGCACGACAGCGGTCGGCGTGGAATGGATCGAGGGCGGCCAGGTGCGCCAGGCGCGCGCCGAGCGCGAAGTGATCCTGTCGGCCGGCGCGCTGCAGACGCCGCAGATCCTGCAGCTGTCCGGCGTCGGGCCGGCGGCGCTGCTCGCCGAGCACGGCATCAAGGTGGTGGCGGACGCCCCCGAAGTCGGCGAGAACCTGCAGGACCACTACCAGGCGCGCGTCATCGTGCGACTGAAGAAGAAGATGTCGCTGAACGACCAGGTGCGCAACCCGGTGGAACTGGCGAAGATGGGCCTGCAGTGGCTGCTGCAGGACCGCGGACCGCTCACCGTCGGTGCCGGGCAGGTGGGCGGCTTCGCGCGCACGCCGCACGCGCGCGACGCGCGCGCCGACGTGCAGTTCAACGTCATGCCGCTGTCGGTGGACAAGCCCGGCGACCCGTTGCACGCCTACTCGGGCTTCAGCGCCTCGGCCTGCCAGTGCCGGCCGGATTCCCGCGGCCGGGTCTCGATCCGCTCGACCGATCCCTTCGACCAACCGCGCATCGCGCCGCGCTACTTCTCCGAGCCGCACGACCGCAAGGTGATCGTCTCGGGGCTGGAAATGCTGCGCGAGATCTATCGCCAGCCGGCGTTTCGCGACCTCTGGGACGTCGAAACCCTGCCCGGCGAGGGCGACCTGTGGGACTTCGCGCGCACCCGCGGCGGCACGGTCTTCCACCCCACCAGCACCTGCCGCATGGGCAGCGATGCGCGCGCCGTGGTCGACCCGCACCTGCGGGTGCAGGGCACCCGGCGCCTGCGCGTGGTGGATGCCTCGGTGATGCCCGCGGTAATATCCGCCAATACCAACGCCGCGACCTACATGATCGCGGAGAAGGGCGCCGCCGTGATCCTGATGGACGGCGCCTGATTCCTTCCTTCACCTCCCGGGCGTCGCGTCCGGGACCAACCTGAGCGAGACCGCCATGTATCCAGCCAGCATCCAGCTTTTCATCGACGGGGCCTGGGGCCCTGCCGCCTCGAAGCGCACCCTTCCCGTGATGAACCCGGCCACCGGCAAGCAGATCGGCACGCTGGCGCATGCCGAGCAGGCCGACCTCGACCGCGCGCTCGAAGCGGCGGCCAAGGGCTTCCAGACCTGGAAGAGGATCTCCGCCTTCGAGCGCTCGAAGATGATGCGCGCGGCCGCGAACCTGCTGCGCGAGCGTGCCGACAAGATCGCCCCGCTGATGACGCAGGAGCAGGGCAAGGTGCTGGCCGAGGCGAAGATCGAGATCATGGCCGGCGCCGACACCATCGACTGGTTCGCCGAAGAGGCGCGCCGCGCCTACGGCCGCGTCATCCCGGCGCGCGCCGAGGGCGTGTACCAGCTGGTGGTGAAGGAGCCGGTCGGCCCGGTGGCGGCGTTCACGCCGTGGAACTTCCCGATCAACCAGATCGTGCGCAAGCTCTCGGCCGCGCTGGCGGCGGGCTGCTCGATCATCGTCAAGGCGCCCGAGGAGACCCCGGCCTCGCCGGCGGAACTGATCCGCGCCTTCGCCGATGCCGGCGTGCCTGCCGGCGTGGTGAATCTCGTCTACGGCGTCCCGGCGGAGATCTCCCAGTACCTGATCCCGCACCCGGTGATCCGCAAGATCTCCTTCACCGGCTCGACGGCGGTCGGCAAGCAACTGGCGGCGCTGGCCGGCCTGCACATGAAGCGGGTCACGATGGAACTCGGCGGGCATGCGCCGGTGATCATTTTCGACGACGCCGATGCCGAGGCGGCCGCCAAGGCCATGGCCGCGAGCAAGTTCCGCAATGCCGGACAGGTCTGTATCTCGCCGACGCGATTCCTGGTGCAGGAAGGCATCTACAAGCAGTTCGTCGACAAGTTCGTCGAGGCCACCAACGCGCTCAAGGTGGGCAACGGCCTGGAGTCCGGCGTCACCATGGGCGCGCTCGCGAATCCGCGCCGGTCGAGCGCGATGGAAGCGAACATGGCCGATGCCACCAAGCACGGCGGCAAGGTGCGCGCCGGCGGGCACCGTATCGGCAAGGAAGGCAATTTCTTCGAGCCGACCGTGGTCACCGAACTGCCGAACGACGCGCAGGCGATGAACGTCGAACCCTTCGGACCGATGGCGGTGATCAACCCGTTCAAGAACTTCGAGGACGCGGTGAAGGAAGCCAACCGCCTGCCGTTCGGGCTTGCGGCCTACGCCTGGACGCGCTCGGCGAAGACCGCGAACGCGATCGCCTCGCAGGTCGAGACCGGCATGATGTCGATCAACCACGTGGCGCTCGGCATGCCCGAGACGCCGTTCGGCGGCGTCAAGGATTCCGGCTACGGGTCCGAGGGCGGCACCGAGGCGATCGAGCCTTACCTGAACCCGAAATTCGTCACGCAGGCGGGGCTGTAAGGACCTCCGGCGCGGGGCCTCCGCTCCGCGCCGGCACGGCCATCGGCAGCGTCATCCGGTGAGCGGGCTCCGCATCGGGGTCGACCTCGGCGGCACCAAGATCGAAGTGATCGCGCTCGAGGCGGGCGCCGAACGCCTGCGCCGTCGCATCGTCGCGCCGCGCGGCGACTATGCCGCCACGCTGGCGGCGATCACCAGGCTGGTGCGCGAGGCGGAACGCGAACTGGGCGGCGAGGGCACGGTCGGTGTCGGCATCCCGGGCGCAGCCTCGCTCCAGACTGGGCTCGTCAAGAACGCCAACTCCACCTGGCTGATCGGCAAGCCGCTCAGGCAGGACCTCGAAGCGCGCCTCGGGCGCGAGGTGCGCCTCGCCAACGACGCGAACTGCTTTGCGCTGTCGGAAGCCGTGGATGGCGCGGGGCAGGGGGCACGCACGGTGTTCGGCGTGATCCTCGGCACCGGCGTGGGCGGCGGCATCGTGGTCGACGGACGGGTGCTGGAGGGCGCGAACGCGATCGCCGGGGAGTGGGGACACAATCCGCTGCCCCTGCCGACGCCGGAAGACCTGCCGCTGCCGCACTGCTACTGCGGTCGCGCCGGCTGCATCGAGACCTACCTGTCCGGGCCGGGGCTGGAAGCGGATCACCTGAAAGCGACCGGGTCCCGCCTCACCGCATCGGAGATTTCCAGGGCCGCGGAACGCGGCAACGCCGCCTGCGAAGCGAGCCTCGTCCGCTACGAGGAACGCCTCGCGCGCGCGCTCGCCACGGTGATCAATCTGCTCGACCCGGAGGTGATCGTGCTGGGCGGAGGACTGTCGAACCTCCGGCGTTTGTATGCCAACGTGCCGCAGCGATGGGCGCGGTACGTGTTCTCCGACACGGTAGCAACAAGGCTGCTGCCGCCGGCGCACGGGGATTCTGGCGGGGTGCGGGGTGCTGCGTGGCTGTGGGGCGGACCCTGAAACGTGGCCTGGCGCCGGAATAGGCTATTTAGTAACATATACGTTACCAATAGGCGTGTTTCGGCGCCCGACCGCAATCAGTCCTTCAGCCGCTCGTCCGGCGGCGCGATCTCGGTGACCAGGTCGCGGATCAGCGCCTTGTTCGGCAGCGGGCCGATGTGCGTCGTGCCCTCGCGCAGCCGCGCGGTGCAGGCGTAGACGGTCTTGCCCTCGATGCGCACCATGCACTCCTTGCAGGAGTTGGCGTTGGTGCAGGCGTAGCGGATCGCGAGCGTGGGATCGCGGTGCGCACGAATCCAGCGCAGCGCATCGAGCACCGACTGGCCCGGCTCGAACGGCACCTCCCAGCGCGCGTCGCGCGGCGCCTCGCCCGGCGCGCCCCGTTGGATGACGAGCACGGCCTTCATTGCGGCACCGGCGCGGTGTCGATGCGCAGCGTCCCGCGCTCGAGCGCGATGACCTGGTTCAGGGCCCAGCGCGCGTCCATGCCCGGATGGTCCTCGCGCTGGTGCGCGCCGCGCGACTCGGTGCGCGCAAGCGCCGCCGCGGCGACGCACTCGCCGACCCGCGTCATGGTGTCAAGGTCGAGCCAGTCGGCCAGCGCAGTGTCGTAGGGCTTTCCGGCAGCGGGCTTGCGCGACGGCAGTTCGGCGCGCAGCGCGCGCAGGGTCGCGAGCGCGCGCTCGAGGCTTTCCCGGGTGCGGAACGGTCCGACCTCGTCCTGCATGGTGGACTGCAACTGCTCGATCATCGCCGCCGGGTTGAAGTCGCCGGCGGCACGGCCTTCGCGCAGGCGCGTCTCTTCCGCGTGGAATACCGCCGCGTCCGCGCGCGACGCGCCGCGTCCCGCATGGGCGGCCGCGGATTCACCGGCCACGTGCCCGAACACCAGCGCCTCGGTGATCGCGTTGCCCGACAGCCGGTTCGCGCCGTTCGCGCCGCCCACCGCCTCGCCCGCTGCATACAGCCCCGGCACGCGCGTGGCCATCGCGGCGTCCACGCGCACGCCGCCCATGTGGTAGTGCGCGATCGGCGCGACTTCGATCGCCTGCTTGGTGAGGTCGATGCCGTTTGCTGCCAGGCGGTCGATCACCGGTCCGCCGGCCGCGCGCAACTCGGCTTCAGAGCAGTGCATGAACGAGAGGTAGGCGCCGCCGGCGGGCGAGCCGCGCCCGGCCTCGACTTCCTTGACGATGGCGTAGGTGGCGACGTCGCGCGTGACGACGTAGCGGCCGTCGTCCTGCGAGCCGTAGTGGTGGATGAATTCCTCCTGCCGGCCGTTCAGCAGGCGCCCGCCGAGCTTGTAGCGGAACGGATCCCACATGATCGGGTCCATGCCGACGAGGCGCGGCGCGAGGTGCCCGATCGGGAAGAACTGCACGAATTCCATGTCGACCAGTTCGGCGCCGGCGCGCAGGGCGAGCGCGTAGCCGTCGCCCATCATGTTGGCCGAGGCGCTGTTGCGCCGGTACAGGCGCGTCAGGCCGCCGGTGGCGATGACCGTCGCGCCGGCGGCGATCGACACCGGCTTGCCGCTCGGCAGGTGCAGCGCGGTCGCGCCGACGCATTCGCCGTCGTGCACGGCGAGTCCGGAGACCAGCAGGTCGCCGACGCGGCGGATCGACGGAACGCGGTTCAGGCGCGCGCGCAGCGTCTTCGACACCGCCGGCCCGGTGTTCAGGAAATCGACGTACACGCAGCGCGGCCGGTCGTGCCCGGGCGCGAACGCGCGCTTGTAGGCGCCGTTCTCGCGCGCCCAGCCCACGCCCCAGGCGTCCATCTCGCGGATGCGGGCCGGGCCTTCCTCGCACAGCAGGCGGGCGATCGCCGGATGGCACAGGCCGCGGCCGGCGGCCAGCGTGTCGGCGTAGTGGAATTGCGCATCGTCGAGGCCGTCCTCGTCGAGGCCCACGGCGACGGTCATCTGCGCCATCACCGTCGCGCCGCCGCGCCCGATCAGGCTGCGATCTGCAAGAATCACCGAACCGCCCTTGCCCGCGGCCTCGAGCGCGGCGTACATCCCGGCGCCGCCGGAGCCGATGACGAGGACGTCCGTCGACAGCGTCTTCGTCACGTCATCGCCCCGGGCCTTTCGCCTTGCCGCAATCGCGTGTCACGGGTTCCCTCCAGTGCCTGAAAGGACAACCGTTCAGAACGGCCGCAGCCCGAACAGCATGCCGTGGAACAGGAACACGCCGCCCGACACGGCCAGCCCGATCGCCACTTTCGCGAACCCGATCTCGCGCAGCGCGAACCGGTTGCGCCCCTGCGCGATGGCGAGGAAGGGAAGGTTCGAGGTGCTTGCGGCGAAGCGCTTCCAGTCCTCGCCGTAGCGCGCCGCCTTGCGCGCGTCGAGCAACAGGGTGCCGGCGGCGGCCAGCACCACGAAGGTGCCGAAGAAGACGATGCCCTCGAGCGTCGCGCGCGCCAGCAGGTGCGCGGCCGCCCACAGCAGGATGCCCCACATCACCGGATGGCGCGTGATGCGCAGGATGCCCTTCGCCGCATCCGCCTCGCGCAGCAGCCGGCCCTGTCCGACCAGGGTCGGATTCGGCGACATCACGCCGGCGACGATGAAGACGAGCGCCAGCGGCACCAGCAGCACCGGCAGGAACTTCAGTCCCGGCCACAACGGGGTGGCGCCGGCGCCGTTGTAGGCGATGACCATCCAGACGATGCCGGCTGCCGAAACCAGCGAGAACAGCCCGCTGTAGGCGCGCTCGCCAAGCATCCCGACCAGCATCGGCCGCACCGGCGAACTCGGCAGCACGTGCAGCACGAGGAAGGCGAGGCTGGCGGCGACGAGGTGGAAGAGGAGATCCATGGCAATGCTCCCTGCGTGAGGTTCAGCCCAGCGCCTTCACCACGATTTCGGCGACGTCGTTCGACAGGCCCTCGGCGTCGCGGATGCGCTCGAGTTGCGCGCGCATCTTCGTCTGCCGGCCGGCGTCGAAGCGCTTCCAGCGGTCGAAGCCGCGCGCCATGCGGGCCGCGACCTGCGGGTTCAGCTTGTTGAGTTCGATCACCCGGTCGCCGAGGAAGGCGTAGCCGCTGCCGTCGGCGGCGTGGAAGCGCACATGGTTCGCGCTGAAGCCGCGGATCAGCGCATACACCTTGTTCGGCACGCGCAGGTCGAAGGCCGGATGGCCGAGCAGGGACTTGACCTGTTCCAGCGTGCCCGGCAGGCGCGAGGTGGCCTGCACCGAAAGCCACTTGTCGACCACCAGCGGCTCGTCCTTCCAGCGCGCATAGAAGGCATCGAGCGCCTTCACGCGCTCCGGGGCCTCGCTGCCGGCGAGGCAGGCGAGCGCGGCGAAGGACTCGGTCATGTTGTCCGATCTTGCGTACTGCGCGTGGCACAGCGCGCGCACTTCCGGCGTCTCGAGTTCCATCAGGTAGCCGAGGGCGGCATTGCGCAAGGAACGCCGTCCTGCGGCGTCGGGCTCCGGCGCGTAGGGGCCGGCGACCGCGCTTGCGTGGTAGGCCGCCAGCAATGCGTCATGGTGCGCCTCGGCGAGCGCGCGGCGCAGGCGGTTGCGCGCGGCGTGCAGCGCGTCCGGGTCGACCGAGTCGCCCTGCTCGGCGAGCGTCGATTCGGTCGGCATCGCGATCGCCTCCGCGGTGAACGCGGGATCCTCGTCCGCCGTCGCCAGCAGGCGGCCGAAGGCCTCGACGTAAGCGGGGCTCGGCGCGCCGTCGTGTTCGAGGATGTGCATCGTCGCCAGGCGCTGGCCGGCCTCCCAGCGGTTGAAGGCATCGTCGTCGTGCGACATCAGGTGCACGAGCTCGGCCTCGGTGTACGGGTAGTTCAGGATCACCGGTGCAGAGAAGCGTCGCAGCAGCGAGGGCACCGGCGCCGCCTGCAGTCCGTCGAACTCGAAGCGCTGCTCGACTTCGGTCAGGGCGAGCACCTGTTCGGTCGCGCCGATCTTCACCGCCAGCGGGATGTGGAAGGGCGGGTTCATCGACTGGCGCACGCTGAGCGTGAAGCGCTTCGCCGCCGCGTCCCAGGCGCCGCTGCAATCGAGCACCGGCGTGCCGGGCCGGTCGTACCAGCGGCGGAACTGCGTGAGGTCGATGCCGGAGGCGTCCTGCATCGCCTGCACGAAGTCGTCGCAGGTGACCGCCTGGCCGTCATGGCGCTCGAAGTACAGGCGCATGCCGGCCTGGAACTTCTCCTCGCCGAGCAGGGCGTGCTGCATGCGCACCAGTTCCGCGCCCTTCTCGTACACCGTCATGGTGTAGAAGTTGCGGATCTCCATGTACGACTGCGGCCGCACCGGGTGCGCCATCGGGCCGGCGTCCTCCGGGAACTGGGCGGCGCGCAGTTGCCGCACCTCCTGGATGCGCGACACGGCGCGCGAATAGGTGTCCGCGCCGTACTCCTGGTCGCGGAACACCGTGAGGCCTTCCTTCAGCGACAGCTGGAACCAGTCGCGGCAGGTGACGCGGTTGCCGGTCCAGTTGTGGAAGTACTCGTGCGCCACCACGCGGTCGATGTTCACGTAGTCGGTGTCGGTGGCGGTGTCCGGGCGCGCCAGCACGAACTTGGCGTTGAAGATGTTGAGGCCCTTGTTCTCCATCGCGCCGGAATTGAAGTCGCTGACCGCGACGATGGTGTAGTGGTCGAGGTCGAGCTCGAGGCCGAAGCGGTCCTCGTCCCACTTCATCGCGCGCTTCAGGCAATTCATCGACCAGTCGGCCTGGGTCAGGCGCCCGGGCTCGACGTAGACGCGCAGGCGTGCCGTCCTGCCCGAGCGGGTGACGAACGTGTCCTCGATCGAGTCGAGCTTCGCGGCGACCAGCGCGAACAGGTACGCGGGCTTGAGGAAGGGATCGTCGAAGCGCGCCCAGTGGCGGCCGCCGTCTTCGTCGCCGGCGCCGTCCGGGTTGCCGTTCGACAGCAGCACCGGGTAGCGTGCCTTGTCGGCGCGGATGGTGGTGCGGTAGCGCGACATCACGTCGGGCCGGTCCGGGAACCAGGTGATGCGGCGGAAGCCCTGCGCCTCGCACTGGGTGACGAAGCCGCTGGTGGCGGCGTACAGGCCCTCCAGCGTGGTGTTCTTCTGCGGCACGATCCGGCTGACGGTCTCCAGCGTGAACGCGTCGGGGCAGGCGGGGATCGTCAGGCGTTGCGGCGTGAGCGTGTACGCCTTCGCCGCCAGCGCCTTGCCGTCGAGGGCCACCGATTCGAGCTTCAGCGCCTCGCCGTCGAGTTCCAGCGGCGCCTTCGCGTCCCTCGCCGCCGGGTTGCGCCGGACCGCAAGCGTCGCGCGCACCACGGCGTCCGCGTCGCGCAGGTCGACGTCGAGTTCGACGGTCTCGACCAGGAAGGCGGGCGGACGGTAGTCCTTGAGGTGGATGGTGACGGGCTTGGGTTCGCGCATGAGGGGGCTTTGCTCCGGTAAGGGCCTAGTCTACCGAACCGGTCCGCGCGGGACCGGGCGCGCGCGTCAGGCGCGGCGCTCGGCGAGGAAGGCGCCGAGGATGCGCCCGGTGTGGCCGGGCGGGGTGGCCGCGGCGATCGTCTCGGGCGCGCCCTGCGCCACCACGCGCCCGCCGCCGCCGCCGCCCTCGGGCCCGAGGTCGACGATCCAGTCGGCCTCGGCCATGACGTCGAGGTTGTGCTCGATCACCACCACGCTGTTGCCAGCATCCACCAGGCGGTGCAGCACGTGGATCAGTTTCTCCACGTCGGCCATGTGCAGCCCGACGGTGGGTTCGTCGAGCACGTACAGGGTGTGCTTCTGGGCGCCGCCGCGGCCCGGCCGCGCGGCGGCATTGCCGTTGGCGTCGAGCCGCACCTTGGCGAGTTCGGTGACCAGCTTCAGCCGTTGCGCCTCGCCGCCCGAAAGCGTCGGGCTCGACTGGCCGAGCGTCAGGTAGCCCAGCCCTACGTCCTGCAGCACGCGCAGCGCGTGGTGGATCGAGGGATGGGCGGCGAAGAACTCCACCGCCTCGTCGACGCTCATCGCGAGCACGTCGCTGATCGACTTTTCGCGCCAGCGCACCGCCAGCGTTTCGGCATTGAAGCGCGCGCCGCCGCAGGCCTCGCAGGACACCTTCACGTCGGGCAGGAAGGACATCTCGATCTTCTTCATGCCCTGTCCGGCGCAGGTCTCGCAGCGCCCGCCGGCAGTGTTGAAGGAGAACCGGCTTGCGCTCCAGCCGCGCATGCGCGACTCGGTGGTGTCGGCGAACAGGCGCCGGATGGCGTCCCAGAAGCCGACGTAGGTGGCGGGGCAGGAGCGCGGCGTCTTGCCGATCGGCGTCTGGTCGACTTCCAGCACGCGGCCGACCGCCTGCCAGCCGGTGATGGCGCGGCAGCCGGCCACCGGGACCTCCTTCGCGCGCCGGTCGCCGGCCACCAGGCGCAGCAGGTTCTCGTGCAGTACGTCGCGCGCAAGCGTGGATTTGCCCGAGCCGGAGACGCCGGTGACCACGGTCAGTCGTCCGAGCGGGATGCGGGCGTCCGCTTCCCGCAGGTTGTGCAGCGTGGCGCCCTGGATCTCGAGCGCCGGCTTGCGCGGCCCGACCGGGCGGCGCGGGTGCAGCGGATGCAGCAGCGGCTTCGACAGGAAACGTCCGGTGAGCGAATCCGGCGAGGCCATCAGTTCGGCCGCGCTGCCCTGCGCGATCACCCGGCCGCCGAGCCGCCCCGCGCCGGGACCGAGGTCGATCACGTGCCGCGCGCGCCGGATGGTGTCCTCGTCGTGCTCGACCACGATCAGCGTGTTGCCCTTGGCCTCGAGCTTCTCCAGCACGTCGAGCAGGATCGCGTTGTCGCGCGGGTGCAGGCCGATGGTGGGCTCGTCGAGGATGTAGCAGACGCCGCGCAGGTTCGAGCCGAGCTGCGCGGCGAGCCGGATGCGCTGCGCCTCGCCGCCCGAGAGCGTCGGCGCGGCGCGGTCGAGCGTCAGGTAGGACAGGCCCACCTCCGAGAGGAAGCCCAGCCGGCTGCATAGTTCGGCAATGAGGTCGCGCGCGATCTCGGCTTCGCGGCCCTTCAGCGACAACCCGGCGAACATCGCGGCGAGGTCCTCGATCGGCTGCGCCGACAGGTGCGCGATCGAGCGGTCCTGCCAGCGCACCGCGAGCGCCTCGGGATTCAGGCGCTGGCCGGAACAGGCTTCACAGGGCTCGTCGACCTCGAGCCACTCGATCCAGGAATCGAGCACGTGATCCTCGGCGCCGGTGCGCGCGCGCTCGTCGGACCAGTCGACCTTGTCGAGCTTCAGGCCGGTGCCGTAGCAGCCCGCGCACCAGCCGTGCTTCGAGTTGTAGGAGAACAGGCGCGGGTCCGGCTCGGCGAAGCTGCGCCCGCAGCTGCGGCAGGCGCGCTTGGTGGAATACGACCGCTGCTGCAACTCGACTTCGACGGTGGCCGAGGGGTCCTTCTCGGCGGCGGCATTCGCCGCCTTCATCAGCACGTCGAGGTCGGCCAGCACATGCACCATGCCCTTGCCGAGTTCGAGCGCGCGCGACAGCGCGGCGCGCAGCGCGTCTTCGTTCGCCGGCGTCACCTTCAGGTCGGCCACCGGCAGTTCGATGGTGTGTTCCCTGAAGCGGTCGAGTTTCGGGAAGGGCGCGACCGGCAGGAAGGCGCCGTCGACGCGCAGGTGGGTATGGCCCTTGCCGGCGGCCCACTTGGCGAGGTCGGTGTAGATGCCCTTGCGGTTCACCACCAGCGGCGCGAGCAGGCCGATCCGCTGGCCGCGGAATTCGCGCAGCAGGCGCGCCGCGATCGCGTCCTCGCTCTGCGGCTCGATCGGTTCGTTGCAGTCCGGGCAGTGCTGGGTGCCGAGCTTGACGTAGAGCAGGCGCAGGAAGTGGTGCACCTCGGTCAATGTGCCCACGGTGCTCTTGCGCCCGCCACGGCTGGTGCGCTGCTCGATCGCCACCGTCGGCGGGATGCCGTGGATCGAATCCACGTCCGGCCGCGCCTGCGGCTGCACGAACTGGCGCGCGTAGGCGTTCAGCGACTCGAGGTAGCGTCGCTGCCCCTCGGCGAAGATCAGGTCGAAGGCCAGCGTCGACTTGCCCGAGCCCGACACGCCGGTGATCACGGTGAAGCGGTCGCGCGGAATGTCGACGTCGATGTTCTTCAGGTTGTGCTCGCGCGCGCGGCGCACGCGGATCGCGTGGCCCAGGTACGGTGGCGGTGGTTCCGCCAAATGAGTCGCTGCCGGAATGGGGTCTGACCCCTTTTCCAGGACGGCCGGCGCAGCCTGGGCGCCAGCACCCG
>DATCYZ010000139.1:0-62143 GCA_036526195.1 Burkholderiales bacterium | reverse complement strand
AGCCTGCCTCGAGGGATATCGATCCCGGCACTTCGTGATTGCCGGGTGCCTTTCCCGGCAATCACGAAGTGCCGGGACACTCTGGCCTTTGTCCGCTTCGAGTGCCTCATCGAAGGCGGCGGTTTGCGAGCGTCGTGTTTCCCGGCTTTTGGCTTTTGTCGGATAAGGCACCCGACAAAAGCCAAAAACCGGGACCGGGTCGAACCGGATTGAGGCGGCGGGGAAGGTTTGTTCTTCCCATTGACTCGACGGCATTGAGGCGGCGCCCGAAGCGAGCGCGGCGTGCTCGTTGTAAGTCGTAATCATCCGCCGCTCTTCCCAGCTTTCGCCGCCTCGGCAGCAGCCGGCTTCGGCTTCCCCTCCATCACCGCCACAGCCGACCCGGGCCTGATCCTCTCCGCCCCCTCGGTCACGATGAGGTCCCCTGCGTTGATGCCCTTCAATATCTCGACCTCGCCCACGGTGCGAACGCCGAGTTGCACCTTCACCTGTTCGGCCTTGCCGTCGACGATGCGGTAGACGAAGTTGTCGCGACCGCGGGGGACGATGGATTGTTCTGGCGCCCAGACGGCCTCGTTGCGGGTGCCGAGTTGCAGGACGACGCGGGCGAACATGCCGGGGCGCAGCTTCAGGCCGGCGTTGTCGACGCGGGCGCGAACGAGCACGGTGCGGGTCTGTTCGTCGACGGCGGGTTCGATGGCGAAGATGGCGCCGGTGAAGGCGGCGCCGGAAAACGCGTCGACGGCGACGCGCAGGGTCTGTCCGGGCTTGAGCTTGCCGATGAAGACTTCGGGCAGGCGGAAGTCGAGCTTCAACTGGTCGATCTTCTCGAGGCGCGCGATGTCGGTGCCGGCGGCGAGGTAGGCGCCCTCGCTCACCTGCCGCAGGCCGGCGACGCCGGAGAACGGGGCGCGCACGGTGGCCTTGGCGAGCTTGGCCTCGTCCTCGCGCTGCTTGGCGAGCGCGCGCGCGTGGTTGGAGCGGGTTTCGTCCAGCCCCTGTTCGCTGATGAACTTCTTGCGGAACAGGTCCTCGGCGCGCTCTAGGCGCTGGGCCTCGAGTTTCGCCTGCGCGGCGGACGAGGCGAGCACCGCGCGCAGTTCGGCGGCGTCGATCTGGATCAGCAGGTCGCCCTTCTTCACGGCCTGGCCTTCGCCGAAGGCGATGCGCTCGATTCGCCCGGCGATCTCGGGCCGGATGACGATCGCCTCGTCGGCGCGCAGGCTGCCGACGGCGCTTGCGTCGTCCACCGCCGGCCCGACGCGCGCGGCCTGCGCGCGCACCGGCATCGGCGGGGCGGGCTTGCTGGCGGCCGGCTTGGCCTCGCCGCCCGCCCTGGCGCCTGGCTTGGCGCCCTTCTCCTGCGCCTGTGCGCCGGCGAGCGCCGCCGCAAGCAGCGCGCCCGTCAGGACTCGTGAAAGTGCCGGGAATCGGTTCATCGTCTGGCCGCGCAGCGCGCGGCGGGCAGAAAAACGCCGATTCTACGGGGCCGGACGCCCCCCCGGACGCTACGGGCAGCGAAACCCGGCGCGTTCCACGGCCCGCTTGAATTCCGGCAGGCCGGCCTTCGCGGCGTCGAAATCGACGCTGGCGCGCGCTTCCTCCAGCGAAACCTCGACTTTCGCGACGCCGGGCACGCCGGTGAGCATGCGCGTCACGCTCTTGACGCAGCCGTCGCAATGCAAACCTTCCACCTTGAAATCAACATGGTCCATGCGGGTTTCCTTTTCAGTCCGCCTTCCAGCGGTTCAGCAACAATGAATTGGTGACGACGGAGACCGAACTCAAGGCCATCGCCGCACCGGCGACCACCGGGTTCAGCAGGCCCGCGGCGGCAAGCGGGATGCCGAGCACGTTGTAGACGAAGGCGAAGAACAGGTTCTGGCGGATCCTGGCCAGCGTCGCGCGCGACAGCGCCACGGCATCCGCGATGCCCGCGAGGTCGTTCTTCATCAGCGTGACATCCGAGGTCTCGATCGCCACGCCGGTGCCGCCGGCCAGCGCGAAGCTGACGTCGGCGCACGCCAGTGCCGGCGCATCGTTGACGCCGTCGCCCGCCATGCCGACCCTGCGGCCGGCCTTCTGCAGCGCGGCGACCTCCTCCGCCTTGCCGGCGGGCAGCACGCCGCCCTTCCAGCGCGCGATGCCCAGTGCCTTTGCGATCGCGCCGACCGCGGCGGCGTTGTCGCCCGAGAGCACCACCGGCTCGATGCCCATCTTCGCCAGCCGCGCGAGCGCCGCGGCAGTGGTCTCGCGCAAGGTATCCGCAAGCGCGATCCAGCCGAGGACGCGTTCGCCGCGCGCGACGCCGACCACCGACTTGCCCTCGCGCGCGAGCGCCTCGAGCACCGCGTCGTCGATGGCGAGACCCGCTTCGCGCAGGAAATCCGGCGAACCGAGGCGCAGCGGCGCACCCTCGAGCGTGGCCGAGACGCCGCGGCCGCCGTGCGCGGTGAAGCCTTCGAGGGCGCGGGGCCGGATGCCCTTCGCCTGCGGCGCCTCGACGATGGCGCGCGCCAGCGGGTGCTCGGAGGCGTTCTCGAGGCTGACCGCGAGTGCCATCAGGTCCGCGGCCTCGATGCCCGCGACCGGCAGCACGTCGGTCACCTGCGGCGTGCCGCGCGTCAGGGTGCCGGTCTTGTCGAGCAGCAGCGTGTCGATCGACCCGGCGCCTTCGAGCGCGTCGGCGTTGCGGATCAGGATGCCGGCGCGCGCCGCGCGCCCGACGCCGACCATCAGCGCGGTCGGCGTCGCGAGGCCGAGCGCGCAGGGGCAGGCGATCACCAGCACCGCCACCGCGGGGACGATGGCCGCGGCGAAGCCGGCGAACCACCACCAGCCGGCGAAGGTGAGCACCGCGATCGCCACCACCACCGGCACGAAGATGGCGGAAATCCGGTCGACCAGTTTCTGCACCGGCGGCTTGGAGGCCTGCGCCGCGGCCACCATGCGGATGATGCCGGCGAGCACGGTGTCGCGCCCGAGCCCGGTGGCGCTGCAGGCGAGCGCGCCGCCGCCGCGGTTCACGGTGCCGGCGAACAGGCGCGCGCCGGCGCGCTTGTCCGCGGGCATCGATTCGCCGGTGAGCATCGATTCGTCGATCGCCGATTCGCCGGACACCACGCGGCCGTCCACCGGCACGCGGTCCCCGGGCCGCACCACGTAGGCGTCGCCGCGCGCCAGCGTGTCGATCGGCACCTCGACCAGCCGGCCGTCGCGCTCGACCCAGGCGGTGGCCGGCTGCAGCTTCACCAGCGATTCGAGCGCCTGCGCCGCCTGCGCCTTGGCGCGCGCCTCGAGGTACTTGCCGAGCAGCACCAGCGTGATCACCATGGCGGCCGCCTCGAAGTACAGGTGGCCCTCCAGCCCGAAGGCGAACACCGCGCTCGAGTACAGGTAGGCGACGCTGGTGCCGAGCGCCACCAGCACGTCCATGTTGGCGCCGCCGCCGCGCAGCGCGGCCCAGGCGCCGCGGTAGAAGCGCAGCCCGCTCCAGAACTGCACCGGCGTGGCGAGCAGCCATTGCCACGCGGCGGGCAGCAGGCCGTGGCCGCCGGCGAACATCGCGCCCATCTCGAGGAGCAGCGGCGCGGTGAAGAGCGCCGCCAGCCCCACCTCGCGCAGCGCGGCGCGGTGCGCCGCGGCGTGGTCGCGCAGCACGCCCTCGACCGCCACGTGGGCGTCGTAGCCGCTGTCGCGCACCGCGGCCAGCAGGCCTTCGACGGCGAGCTTGTCGGCTGCATAGCGCACCGTGGCCTTCTCGGTGGCGAAACTGACGCTCGCCTCCACGCCCTCGAGCCGATTGAGCACCGTCTCGATGCGCGTCGCGCAGGCCGCGCAACTCATGCCCTCGAGGTCGAGGTCGACGGTCGATGCGGGGGGAATGGAAAGATCGGTCATCGTGTGTCCGGTGGCGCCGCGTCACCCGCCCCGCGGGCGTTGCGTCCGGAGGGATTCCACGGGCGGGACCATTCTAACCGCCCGCCACCAGCAGCCACGGCCCGCGCGGGTCGCGCGTCAGGGCCACGCAGACGATGTACGCCGCGGCGAGCAGCGCCCCGGTGAAGGCAAGTGCCCGCGTTCGCCGGGGTCGCACGCCCCCCAGGGCGATTGCACCGAGGACGATATACGGCGGCAGCGCGAGAACCTTGGCCGTCAGCCAGGCATCAACGAACGGCGCCTGCCCGAGCCGCCAGGCGAGCGCCACGGCGCTGGCGAGCAGCACGGTGTCGACCACGTGAGGGGCGATGCGCGTAAAGCGGCGCCCGAGCAGCGGCGAGCCGGCGAGCCTCAGCACGCCGCGCAGCGCGAATCCCGCCAGGCTCAGAATCACCGCGCCGACGTGGAGGTACTTCAGGATCTGGTAGGCGTCGGCGGACATGCGCCGAATCACGATAGCCCGACGAGCCGGCGCGGCGTTGACGCAGGTCAACGCCGTCTGCGCGGCCCGCGCGGCTCAGGCCGCGGCGGCGAGCGGCACGCGCGCGGGCAGGTGATCGGCGAGCAGGTGGTCGCCAAGCAGGTAATCGAAAAGCTCGCGCACGGGACGGATCGCGCTGCCGAAGGGCAGCGCCTCCGAGCCGCGGAAGAACAGCCCCCGGTCGACGTCGCCGCGCAGCGCGGCGGCGAGGTGATGGTCGATGCAGAACTGGCCGGCGCGCGGCAGGCCGTCGCGCAGCCCGCATTGCGCGAGGCAATCCCAGGCGAGCGAGCAACCGGGTCGCTTGTGGGCGCGACTTTGCAGCATCCCTTCCCGCTCCAGGTAGGCGGCGAGCCAGGGCGTGCGCACCGCCCGCGCCGGCAGCCCGGCGACGCTCATGAACACCACGATGTCCTCGGGCTTCGCTTCGGCGATGACGCGCTTGAAGTTGGCGTGGGCGTCGCATTCGTCGGTGGCGACGAAGGGCGTGCCGGCCTGCACCGCGTCGGCGCCCGCGGCGTGCGCCTGTGCGACGCGCCCGGGAGAATTGATGCCGCCGGCGGCGATCAGCGGAATGCGATCGGCCTCCAGCCCGGCCGCGTGCAGCGCGGCGCGGATCTCCGGCAGCACGCGGGCGAAGTCAAAGCGCGCATCCGCCACCTCGTCGACGCGCGCTGCACCCACGTGGCCGCCGGCGTAGCGCGGATGCTCGACCACGATGGCATCCGGCGCGCGGCCGCGCCGCGCCCAGCGCCGCACGATGAGCGCGGCGGCGCGCGCTTCCGAGACGATCGGCACCAGCGCCACGTCGGGCCAGTCCTGGGTGAGTTCGGGCAGGTCGAGCGCCAGCCCGGCGCCAACGACGACGGCATCGGCGCCGCTCGCGCAGGCCTGCTGCACGTAGGCGGCATACTGCGACACCGCGCGCATCACGTTGACCGCGATCGCGCCCTCGCCCGCGGCGAGTTCGCGCGCGGCGCGCACCTCGCGATCCAGCGCCACCAGGTTGGCCGCCTCGATCGCCGCCTTGTCGCGGCCGGTGGCGCGCATCAGGTCGGGATGGTGGCGGCGCAGGTCGACACTGGACACCGTGCCGACGCCGCCCTCGCGCGCCACCGCGCCGGCCAGCCGGTGCGCGGAGACGCCCACGCCCATGCCGCCCTGCACCAGCGGGCGCGCCTCGCGGCGCCCGATGCGGATCGAATTCATCGCGCGCCCAGGCGAAGCGTGAAAAGGGGCGCCCCCCCCTGCAGCCGTCGGAATTTCATGCGGCCGAGTGTGCCAGCACGCGCCGGCCGGGACCTTGATCCCTGTTAAACATCGCGCCGCGGTGCAGTCATGCCGCGCTTGATATGAGTCAAATACTTCTGCCGGGCGATCGCCAGCATGGGCGCATGCGACACCCTGCCGGAGAAAGCCGCAACAGCCACGCCGTGGTGGTTCGCCTGATCCACGATCTGCCGATGTTCCGGCGCATCGCAAGCGAGCACCTCGCGGAACTGGTCGCCAGCGCCCGCACCCAGCACCTGCGCCGCGGCGAAGTGCTGCAGCGGCGCGGCGAGCGCATTCCCGGGCTTTACGCGGTGGTCTACGGGACGCTCAAGCTTTCGCTGCGCGGACCGAACGGCGAGGAAAAGGTGCTGCGCCTGATCGGGCGCGCCGAGACGCTGGGCGAGGCCGCGCTGTTTCTCGACAAGCCGGTGCCCGTCGAAGTGGTCGCGTTGTCGGATGCGATGGTGGTACTGATTCCGGGCCCGCCCCTGCTCGCGCTGCTCGAGCGCGCGCCGACGTTCGCGCGCGGACTGCTCGCCAGCCTGTGCCAGCGGCTGCACGAACTGGTGGTCGATTTCGAGTCCACCACGCTGCACGGCGCGCTCGAGCGGGTCGCGGGCTACCTCGATTCGCTCGCCGAGCCCGGCGACGGCCCGGCGAAGTTCCGGCTGCCGGCCAGCAAGACGGTGATCGCCGCGCGCCTGGGCATGACCAAGGAAACGCTCTCGCGGCTGCTCCGGCAATTGCGCCAGGAAGCCCTGATCACCGTGGCCGGCCAGGAGATCACGCTGCTCGACCGCGCGCGCGTCGAGGCGATCGCCCATGGCGCGCCGCTCAGCCCGACCGGGAGCGCGCCGCCAGCTTGAGCATCGTCTCCAGCGTGATCGAACCGAAGGTCGCGCGCGCGGTCTCGTCGATCTCGGCGAGCACCGTGTCGATCGCATGCTCGATGTCGCCGCCCGCGCGACGCCGGCCGCGCACGCGCTTCGCCTGCGTGCCGCGGCCGATGTCCTCGAACAGGTCGATCACGTCGAGCAGGGTCAGCCGCTTGGCGTTGCCGCGAAAGCGGTAGCCGCCGCCCGCGCCGCGCGCCGCGCTCAGCAGGCCGGCGCGTCCGAGCGCGCGCAGCACCTTGGCAAGGTGGTGCGGCGAGGCGCCGTACTGCGCCGCGATCCCGGCCGCGGACAGGGCACGGTCCGGCGCCGCGGCGAATTCCAGCATGCTGCACAGCGCGAGCAGGGTGTTGGTCTGCAGCTTCAATCGAGCACCTTCTCGAGCGGGATCACCGGCGCCGCCATCAGGCCCTGGCTGCGAAAGAACGAAAGTACCAGCGCGTTGTCGCGCGCGAGCAGCGTGCGCAGCGAGCGCACCCCGCAGGCGCGGAAGCCCGCGCCGATCGCCTGCAGCAGGCGCGCGCCGATGCCGCCGACGCGTGCCTCGGGCCGCACGTTGATCGCGAACACCCAGCCGCAGGGCGGCGCGCCGAACTCCCAGTCGCGCACCTCGCCGATCACGTAGCCCTCGATGCGGCCGGCGCGCTCGGCAACCAGGAACCAGTGCGGGCCGCGCCCGCTGCCGTAGCGCCGCAGCACGCCGGACCAGTACTTCGCCTTTCGCAGCCCGGTGGTGCGGGCGTCGATCTCGATCACCTGCGCGAGGTCGGCGCGGCGCGCGCGGCGCAGGCGAAGCGCGGGCGGCGCGACACCTTCCTCGGCCCCCCGGGCGCGCTTTCGTGTTGCGGCGATGCCTGCCTCCCCTGTCATGGAACAACGCACGCGCATCGTGCTGCCGGATCACGCGCGCCGGGGTGAATTCTAGTCCGGGCGCGGGATCGCTATACTCCTTGCCCATGGAAAAACTGCTGTGGATCGTGTTGCTTGCGGGCGCGGTCGGCTTCGTCTGGCTGATCTGGCACAAGACGCGCATGCTCGCCGAGCGGCGACGTGCAGAGGAGGCGCGTTTCGCCCTGTTCATGGCGGACCATGGCGTGGGCGGCCCGAAGGCGTCGCTGTCGCCCGCGGCCGCTGCCGCGGTGGCCGCGGAAGCGCCCGGCCCGGGCAGCGTTGCCGCGCCCCCCGTCCCCGCGGCCGACGGGCTCGGGCAGCAAAAGCTGCTGTTCGATGCGGCACACAAGGCCGGCGAGGCCAACGAGCCGGCGCTGGCCATCCAGCTGTACGCAAAGCTGCTTTCGCGCTTCCCGGCAACCGCGTTCTCGGCTGCGGCGCGTGCTGCCGTCGAAGCGCAGAAACGCAAGCTCTCCAGGCACCGGGCCTGAGTCCCGGCGGCCGGCGACACGCCCGCCCCCTCGCACGATCCGGCGCGGGAAATCTTGAGACACATCAAACCCGGCGCCGCCTGCGCTCGTTACCGTCCAAATACGCAATCCAGTACCGGATTATGCGGGTCGGCATCGGTGCAGCGTGTCGTCCGGCGCCCGCAGGCCGGCCTCATCCCTGTCCGAGGAGGCTCGACATGACCACACCCCGCACCCTTGGCCGGCGCGCCTGGCGCGCGCTTGCCCGCCCGATTGCACGCAGCCCGGCTGCCGTCGGCCTCACCACCGCCGTCGGCGCCTAGGCGGCCGAGCCGAGCCGCATCGGCTCGTTCCTCGCAGTCACCGACCCCGCCGCCTTCCTCGGCGACCCGGAACTGAAGACCCTGCAACTGTATGTCGACACCCTGAACGCCGCGGGCGGGGTGCTCGGGCGCAAACTCGAACTGGTGACCATGGTGGTGTTCGGCGGCATGGCGTCGACCTTCGGCGCGGTGGTCGGCGCGGCGGTGCTGACCACGCTGCCGCAGTTGCTCACCGTGTTCACGGACTTCGAGATGGTGGTGTTCGGCGCGCTCTCGGTCGAGGACAACCTGCGGCTCGGGGCCCATGCGCGCGGGCGCGAGCGCACCGCGCAGAGGCTGGAACAGGTGTAGGGGATGTTTCCCGTGCTGAAGAGCCGGCGCGCGGGCGCCGCCGGCACGCTCTCGGGCGGGCAGCGGCAGATGCTCGCCCTCGGGCGCGCGCTGATGGGGCGGCCGCGCCTGCTGCTGCTCGACGAGCCGAGCATGGGGCTTGCGCCGCGCTGCGCATCGCCGATCGCGCCTACGTGCTCGAAACCGGCAAGGTGGTGCTCGCGGGCAGCGGCGCCGAACTGCTTTCGCACCCGCAGGTGCAGGCCGCGTACCTCGGCCTGTAGCGCGCGGCGAGGCGCCCGGCGTGCTTGACATGCATCAAAGCCCGCAGCGCGCCCGCATGGTGCCATCGACGGGTCGGGCGCCGCGCGCGGCGCCCGCCGGCCGTTACACCGAATGCGAGGGACGTATCCCATGACACCGGTCCTGCAACCCCGATTCTCCGGCGTGCACCAGCCCAAGCCGGCGCGCGCGCGCAGGGCCGGCGCCGCGCGGCGCGCGCCCGCCTGGCGGTTCGACGACAAGGCCGAGACGCTGCCGCGCGAGCGGCTGGTCGCACTGCAGATGCGCCGCCTGCGCGCGACGCTCGGGAACGCGCAGGAGAACGTGCCGCTGCTGCGCAAGCGCCTGCGCGCCGCGCGCATCCGCCCCGAGGACGTGCGCACCAGCGCCGACCTCGCCGCCCTGCCCTTCACGCTGAAGACCGACCTGCGCGACCACTATCCCTTCGGCCTGTTCGCGCGCCCGCGCACCGCGCTGGCGCGCATTCACGCCTCCTCCGGCACCACCGGGCGCCCGACCGTGGTCGGGTACACCGACAAGGACCTGCGCACCTGGGCGGACCTGATGGCGCGTTCCATGGCCTGCGCCGGCGCGCGCCCGGGCGACCTGGTGCACAACGCCTACGGCTACGGCCTGTTCACCGGCGGGCTCGGGGCGCACTACGGCGCCGAGCGCCTCGGCGCCACGGTGGTGCCGATGTCCGGCGGCGCCACCGAGCGGCAGGTGCAGCTGATCCGCGACTTCGGCGCGCGCGTGCTGTGCGCCACGCCGTCCTACGCGCTGAACATCGCCGAGGTTGCCGAACGCGAGGGCGTGGACCTGCGCCGCGCGAAGCTCGAGATCGGCCTGTTCGGCGCCGAGCCCTGGAGCGAGGCGATGCGGCGCGAGATCCAGCTGCGCCTCGGCCTGCGCGCCATGGACGTCTACGGCCTGTCGGAGATCATGGGGCCGGGCGTGGCGGTGGAATGCGAGGCCCAGGACGGCCTGCACGGCTGGGAGGACCACTTCCTGTTCGAGGTGCTCGACCCGGAGAGCGGGGCCCCGGTTCCCGAGGGCCATGCGGGCGAACTGGTCATCACCACGCTCACCAAGGACGCGCTGCCGATGCTGCGCTACCGCACGCGCGACATCACGCGCCTCACCACGGCCCGCTGCGCCTGCGGCCGCACCCACCTGCGGCTGCAGCGCATCACCGGGCGCAACGACGACATGCTGATCATCCGCGGCGTCAACGTGTATCCCTCGCAGATCGAGGCGGTGCTGGTCGGCTTCGAGGACCTCGCCCCGCACTACCAGCTGGTCGTCTCGCGCAGCGGCAACCTCGACGCCCTCACGGTGGAGGCCGAGGCCCTGCCTTCGGTGCCGGCGAACGCGGACGCCTACCGGGCGCTGGCCGCGCGCGTGCGCGCGCACATCAAGTCGCTGGTCGGCGTCACCACCAGCGTGGAAATCCAGCGGCCCGGCGCAGTGCCGCGCTCGCAGGGCAAGGCGGTGCGCGTGCGCGACCTGCGCCCGAAGGGCGACTGAGGCCGGCGCGGCGCATGATCCCGATCCCCGCCGGCGCCTCGGCGCGCAGCCGCCTGTTGCCGTTCTCGGTGCCGTTCCGCTATTTCGGCGCGGCGGCGGCCTTCCACGTGCTCGCCTGGGGCGCGCTGCTCGCCGGCGCGGAGGCCTTCGCGGATTTCGGCGGCGGGCTCGGGCCGGTGTTCGCGGCGCTGCACCTGATCACGCTCGGCGTGCTCGCCACCGCGGCCGTCGGCGCGAGCCTGCAGTTGCTGCCGATCGCCACGCGCCAGCCGGTGCGTTCGGTGGGCGCGGCAAAGCTCATCTGGTGGTTCATGGTGCCCGGCACCGGCCTGTTCGCGCTCGGCGCCGGGCTGCATGCGCCGCGCATGATGGCGCCCGGCGCCATGCTCGCGCTCGGCGGGCTCGCCGTCTACGGCTGGCTGCTGGCGGAGAACCTGCGCCGCGCGCAGGGCCTGCGCGTGGTGATCCTGTACGGCTGGGCGGCGCTGGGCGCGCTCGCGCTGGCGGCGGCCAGCGGCCTCGCGCTGGTGGCGCGCTACGAGCACGGCCTCGACCTCGACCACGGCGCGTTTCGCGCCGCGCACCTGGTGCTGGCCGCCTACGGCTTCATGGGCCTGCTCGCGATGGGTCTCTCGCAGTTCCTGCTGCCGATGTTTGCGCTCGCCCCCGCGCCCGCGCCGCGCACCGCCCGGTTCGCGCTCGGCCTTGCCGCCGCGGGCATCCTGCTGGCGACCGTGTCCCTCCTGCTGGTCCCGTCCCGCGCCGGCCTGGCGATCGCCGCCGCGCTCGGCCTTGCCGCGGCGCTCGCACACGTGGTCTCGATGGAACGCGCGCTCGCGCGCCGCATGCCGCGCCCCCTGGGCCCCGCGTTCCTGCTGATGCGCGTCTCCTGGGCCTGCCTGATCGCCAGCCTGCTGCTGGGCGGCTGGATCGCGCTCGGCAGCGCGCCGGCGCGCAGCGAACTGCTGTTCGGCGTGCTGCTGGTGCCCGGCTGGCTGCTCAGCTTCGTGCTGGCGGTCCTGCAGCGCATCGTGCCGTTCCTCGCCACGGTGCATGCCGGCGGCGGCACTCGCCCGGCGCCGCTGGTCTCGGCGCTGACCCCGACCGGCCCGCTCGCCGCGCACCGCCTGCTGCACCTCGCCGCGCTCGCCGGCCTGATCGCCGCCGCCGCCACCGGCGCGACCGTGCTCGCGCAACTGGCCGCCGCCACCGGGCTGGCGGCCGCCGCCGCCTTCGCGGTGTTCTTCGTGCACACGCTGCTGCGGCTGCGCGAGGCGCGCCTGCCGGCGCAGCCCGCCGGGCTCCGAGGCAGACCATGACATTTGAGCGCAGCATCAACCGCCGCCTGCACGAGGAGCACGAGGCCACGCTCAGCCTGTGGACGCGGCTGGAAGGCGCGCTCGCCGGCCGCGGCGCGCTGGACGCGCCGGACACCGCGGCGCTGCTGCGCCGCTGCGCGGCCGGGCTGGCCGAGGAAGTCACGCGGCATTTCGACTTCGAGGAGCAGGTTCTCTTCCCGCGGCTCGCCGAGGCCGGCGAAGGCGACATCGCCGCGCTGCTCGGCGAGGAGCACGCGGCGATCCGCGAGGCTGCGGCGCGCTTCGCGACGCTCGAAGCGAGGCTGCACGCCGGCACGCTCGCCGCCGCGGAGGCGCAGGCGCTGCGGGCGGTGTCGCTCGAACTGGCCGAGCGCCTGGTCAGCCACGTACAGAAGGAGGAGCTGTCGCTCCTGCCGAGCCTCGAGGACCTGATCGACGAAGACGCGGATGCCGAACTCGCGCTTGCCTACGCGACACATTGACCGCCCCCCCGGAGGACGCCGCATGACGCCACCCAAGCCCGCCAGGCACACCAGAGACGACAACCTGCACATCCGCCCGCTGCTCGCCGCGGACCTCGATTCGGTGGTGCACATCGACGCCGCCCTGAACGGGCGCCGGCGCGTCGCCTACTTCGAGCGGCGCCTCGCCGCGGCCGGGCGCGCGCCGGCAGCGCACGCCCAGTTCGCGGTCGAGGACGGCGGCGTGCTGTCGGGCTACGTACTGGCCAAGGTGCTCGAGGGCGAGTTCGGCCGCGCCTCGCCGGCGATGCGGCTGGAGGTGATCGGCGTGCTGCCGGGCGCCCAGGGCCGGGGCCTCGGCGCCGCGCTCGGCGCGGCGCTGGAGGACGAGGTCCGCGCGCGCGGCCTGCGCGAGCTGCGCACCGGCGCGAGCTGGCGCGACCACGCCCTGCTGCGCTGGCTGGATGCGGGCGGCTGGCAGCTCGGCGGCAACCACGTGATCGAGTGCCGCTTGTCGGAGGCGCCGCTGGGCGCATCGAACGAGGCGCCGGTGCTGCGCGACCTGCCCGAGCGTCCCGCGGATGCCAACGACTACGGCGGGGCGGCGCCGAACGACTTCGAGGCCCTGGCGCGCGACCTCGCGGACGTGCGCACCATGAGCGCCGCGGACACCGCGGCGGTGGCGCGCATCGACCGTCGCCTCACCGGGCGCGACCGCAGCGCCTACATCCAGCATCGCATGGACGAGGCGCTTGCGGACTCCGGGGTGCGGGTCTCGCTGATCGCGCGCGTCGAGGATTCGGTGGCCGGCTACCTGATGGCGAGCGCGGACTACGGCGACTTCGGACGCGCCCAGCCGAGCGCGGTGATCGACACGATCGGCGTCGACCCGGGCTTTTCCGGGCGCGGATTGGGGCGCGCGATGCTCTCGCAGCTCTTCGTCAACCTGGGCGCGCTCGGCATCGAGCGCGTGGAGACCGTGGTGACGAAGGACAACTACGACCTGCTGGGATTCTTCTACCGCAACGGCTTCGGGCCGGGCGAACGCCTCGCGTTCGTGAAGCAGCTCTGAGCGAACGCCGGCGCACGCGGCGCGGCGCGCACCGCGCGGGCTGCGGCGCGGAGCGGCGCGCGGGCGGCGCCCGCGCTCAGCCGTGCAGCGACTGGTACTTCTCCATCAGCTGCTCGGGCGTTTCCACGAACTCCGGATTCACCGGGATGCAATCGGCCGGACAGACCAGCCGGCACTGCGGCTCGTCCTCGGCGCCGACGCACTCGGTGCACTTGAACGGGTCGATGACGTAGATCGGGTCGCCCACGGTGATCGCCTCGTTCGGGCAGACCGAGGGGCAGGCGTCGCAGGCGGTGCAGTTGTCGTCGATCATCAAAGCCATGGCAGTCTCCTTGCGTGGGGTCCGGCTCAGGCGGCGATCCGCGCCTGCAGCGCCTTGAGTTTCTCGTGGCGGAACGCGCCCCAGAGCGCGGCGCCGATCGCGCCGGCATGGATCGAATCGGGATGGTTCACCGCGGTGATGCCGGTGACCTTCTCGTTCACCAGTTCCTCCTGCAGGGCGGCCAGCAGCCCGGCGTCGAGCGCGAGCCCGCCGGTGAGCAGCACCTTGCCGCTCTTGATGCCGGTCACCTTCAGCAGCTTCACCAGCCGCGAGGCCATCGACAGGTGGATGCCCTTGAGGATGTCCTGCGTCGGGATGCCGCGCGAGACCATGTTGATGACATCGGTCTCGGCGAGCACCGCGCAGATCGAGCTCACCTTCTCCGGGTTCTCCGAGGTCGTCGACAGGAGGCCGATCTCCTCCACCGCCACGCCGAGGTAGCGCGCGATGTTCTCCAGGAACTGCCCGGAACCCGAGGCGCACTGGCTGGTCATCTTGTAGGAGAGCACCTTGCCGCGCTCGTCGACGTAGATCGCGCGCCCGTTGAGCGCGCCGATGTCCATCACCGCGCGCGCCCCGGGGTCCAGGTACACCCCGCCGCGCGCGTGCGTGGTCATGGTGTAGAAGTGCCCGGTGGCGAAGCTGACGTTCTCGCCCTCGCCGGTGGTGGCGGTGTAGCCGATGTCCTCCGGCGCGAGCCCGGCCTCCTCGATCACCTCGTCGTAGCCCTGGCGCGCGAGCTCCATCGGCGCGCGGCGCCGGATGCGCTCGCAGCGCTTTGCGAGCCATTCGACCTTGTCCCTGTCGCTGCGGAACAGCACGGTCTTGACCGCGCCCGAGCCGATATCGATGCCGATGGTGTAGAGCGGGGCCGGGCCCCTTCCAGTTGAATCGTTCGACGCCTTCGCTGTGGACTGGTTCATGCCGCCTCCTTGCGATTCTCGATCGACTTGCCTTCCTCCATGATCGCGCGCCAGGCGAAGGTCGCCCCGCCGAGCGCACCGGTGTAGATCGAGTCCGCGCCGATGTTCAGTTTCACCTTGCCGTAGTTCTCCTCGATCAGTTCGGTGAGCGACTTCACCGCCGCCTCGTTCTTGGCGACGCCGCCGGTGAAGGTGAACTCGTTGCGCACCCCGCCCGAGCGCGCCAGGATCGACATCGCGCGCAGGATGATCGCACGATGCAGACCGGCCATGATGTCCTCGCGTTTCTCGCCGAGCGAGAGCCGGTCGCGCAGCTCGGCGCCGGCGAACACCGTGCAGGTCGAGTTGATGCGCACGTTCTTGGTCGACTTCATCGCCAGCGGGCCGAGCTCGTGCAGGCCCATGTTCATCTCGTCGGCGATATAGCCGAGGTAGCGCCCGCAGCCCGCCGCGCAGCGGTCGTTCATCTGGAAGCTCTCGACGATGCCCTTCGGGTCCACCTGGATCGCCTTGGTGTCCTGCCCACCGATGTCGAGCACGGTCGCGGTGCCCGGAAACATCACGTGCGCGCCCAGCCCGTGGCAGAGGATCTCGGAGCGCACGTGTTCCTTCGAGAAGGGCAGGCGCGCGCGGCCGTAGCCGGTGCCGACGACGTAGGCCTCCTCCAGCGTCAGGTCGAGCACGCCCTTGATCGGCGCGCGCACCGCCTCGCCGCGCGCCGCCGTTTCGGGCAGGGCCTTGAAGGTGCGCTCGAGCGCCGCCAGCAGGTGCGGCGAGAGCGAATCCAGGTACACGCGGTTCTCGACCTCGATGATCGAGCGGTCGAAGACGTTCAGCAGGAAGTCGTAGCGCAGCCCGGCGGCCTTCGCCACCTCCTCGCTGATGGCGTGGTACCGGCTGCCGGCGATGTCGCGGAAGAAGTCGCTCTTCCTCTGCGCGCCCGGGGCGAACAGCCCCGGCGCCTCCGCGCGCAGCTGCCCGAACACCTGCACCAGCGCCTCGCTCACCGCCGGGGCCGCATCGCCGAAGTTCGCCCCCTCGACGCTGCGCGTGCACACGTCCTCCAGGTCGGCGAGCTGCTCGGTGAACTGCTCGAGGCGGAAGTCGCGTTCCAGCTGTGCGACGAACGTGTCCAGGCCCCCATTCAGGGCGCCGCTGGTGCCCAGCGCCTCGCGAAACAGGTGGAAGCGCGCCGACACCAGCGCCTCCTGCTTCGCCACCGTGGCCGCGGTGTCGTAGTTGGAACGCGAGTTGGTGATGCCGCGACCGATCACGCGTTGTTGCTCGTCGATCACCACCGCCTTGGTGGTGGTCGAACCCAGGTCGATGCCGATGAAGCAGCGCATGTCGCCTCTCCTTCAGTGCGCCGCGGCGCCGGACGCCGCGCGCTTCTGCTTGACCATCTGGAAGTAGCTCTCGAGCCGGTTCTTGATGTTGGCCGCCGAGAAGTAGCGCGGGTCGACCAGGTCCGACTCGATGAACGCCGCCGGCTTGCCGGTGCGTTTCTCGACCTCGCGCAGGATCAGCAGCTGGCCGGCGGAGAAGCTGTTGCAGCTCTTGATCGAGTTGATCAGCAGGCCGTCGGCCTGGTACTCGTCCATGTACTTGCAGATCATGTCGATGCGCTGCGAGAAGTTCAGGTTGGTGTAGCAGCCCATGCAGTACTCGGCGAGGGACTCGAGCGGGTGTTCCGGGTCATGCCGGAAGCCGAAGTCGTACACGCCGCCGACCTTGGAGTAGGTCGAGGCCACCACCACCGCGCCCTCGTCGTAGAACATCTTCCAGAACTCGCGGAAGCTGGTCCAGTTGGGCGGGCCCTCGACCACCAGCCGGTACTTCTCGCCGGGGTGCTCGCCATCCGGCGTCACCGGCCCCTTGCCCTCGCGGATACGCTGCTCGATCTCGCTGCGCAGCGTGGCATAGTAGTGCGTCGCCTCGGGCGTGCCGCGAAAGGCGGTGAAGATCGGCCCGATGTAGTACACCGCGCCGAAGTAGCCGTCGATCGGCGAGGGCCGGTGCTTGGCCGACTGCAGCGTCCAGACGAGGTCTTCCTCGGCCTTCGCCGATTCGCGCATGTACTGGCGCAGCCGGTCGATGTCGAATTTCACCCCGGAGACCCGCTCCAGCGTCGGGATGACCTTCTCCTTCAGCTGCTTCACCACGTAGTCGCGCATCGCCTTGGTGATGTTGCCGTCGCCCTGGTAGGGCACGTGCAGCATCACGGTTTCGCAGTTGTACTTCTGGCGGATCAGCTCGAACCACTTCATGAATGTGAAACAGCCGGTGTATGACAGCAGCAGCACGTCCGGCGTCGGCAACGGCTCGCCGTTCGGCCCCACCTCGCCCTGCAGCATCATGCCGAGGTCGGCCTTGACGTAGGTGCAGACGTCCTCCGAGTGGCCGTCGCGCTCGGCGTCCATGATCATCTTGCCGGACTTCTTGCGCATGCCGTTCTGCAGGGCGTTGGTCTCCGGCAGGCTGCGCGCGAAGTCGAAGCACATCAGCAGTTCGTTCAGGTTGCCCGGGACGAAGGTCGCCGACACCTTGCGGTTGTTCGCGCGCGCGGCGGAGAGGTCCGCGTAGTTGGCGTTCAGCAGCTCCTTCTGCAGCCACATCGCGTCTTCCTTCTGCACCGGCGCCGGCTTCTTCACGCCGCGCGTGCCCGGCGTGATCTGGATGGGTGTGCTCATGCTTCCTCCTCCCGCCTCAGGCGGCGTTCCAAAGCTTGATCGAATCCGCGAAGGTGCCCGACTGCTCCCGGATCGGCGCCATCTGGCCGGTGTTCTCCGCGTACTTGAAGGCGGTGTACGGGACCTTGTGCTTCGCCAGCACCCCCTGCAGCATCGGCCGCTCGAGCAGCGCCGGGTCGCAGAACGAAGGTGCGGCGAACACCACGCCCTCGCCGCCGTTGTCGCGCACCTGCTTGAGCAGGAACATGCCCTTGTCTTCCTTCTTCTCGTCGTACTTCGACGAGGTCGAGGCCGAGCGGTGCAGGAAGGCCTTGGAGAGTTCCTCCAGCGGGTCGCCGGTGACCGGCACCTCGTCCAGCAGCCAGCGCATCACCAGCATGAAGTCGTCCTCGACGATGTAGCAGCCCGAGAGCTCGATCGACTTGATGAGCGAGAGCGGCGGCTGCTCGCAGAACGCGCCGGTCAGCACCACGCGGGCGTTGTCGCGCATCGGGCGCTCCTCGGCCGCCGCGGCCTCGACGTAGGCGCGCACCAGCGGCGTGTGTTCCTCCGGCGGCAGCACCAGGCCGGCGCGCAGCAGCAGGTAGAGTTCCGAGGTCGGCACCTGCCAGGGCTTCGCCGCGCGCAGGTCGTACATCGCCTGCACCGCCTTGCGGTTCTCGTTGTAGACCGCGATCGAGGCGCGCAGCGCCTCGTCGGTGACCGGCTTGCCGGCAAGGCGGCCGAGGTCCTCGCGCAACTGCTGCATCTCGTGGATGTAGAAGCTGCCGCCGATGCCGTCGTCGTAGTTCTGCGGCACGTCGAAGTACTTGACGTACTTGTCCTTGAACATGATCTGCCACATGCCCGAGAGATTGCGGATCACGTCGCAGATCGAGGGAAACAGCATCCCGTCGAGGCAGTCGAGCCGCCCGGTGAGGCCGAGCTCGATGGTCGAGCGCGGGATGCGGCAGATGTAGCTCTGGTAGTAGGCGTCGCCCTGGATCACCTCCAGCTGGTCGCCGCCGCCGAAGATGCCCACCGGCAGCATGCCGGCGGCATGAATGATCTCGCGCGGCACGTAGATCGGCATGTAACCGATCGCCTTGCCACCCGGATGCGCGGCCTTCCACGACTTCACCGCGCCGAAGCGCAGGTCCTCGTAGAGGTCTTCGCAGCGCTTGACGATCTCCTGGACATTCATTGCATGGTCCTCCGTGCCGGTTCCTGTCATTGGTGCGTCCAGAGCGCAGGGCGCTTCTCGATGAACGCCTGCAGCCCTTCGTTCGCATCACGGGTCTTCATCAGTTCCTCGAGGTACTGGCGCTCCACCTCGGCGAGGCGCGCCTTCACCGGACCGAGCATCGCCACGCGCGCGGCGCGCGTGGCCTGCCCGATCGCCGCCGCGCTCTTCGGTGCGAGGTGCGCGTCGAACCAGGCGAGCGCCGCCGCCTCCGGGTCCACGTCCACCTGCGCCACCAGCCCGGCGGCGCGCGCCTCGTCCGCTTCGAGCGCCCGACCGCTGAGCAGCAGGTCCTCGGCCAGGGTCTGGTTGACGCGATAGGGCAGCAGGCAGGACGCGGCCGGCGCGAACACGCCGAGCCGGGTCTCGGGCTGGCCGAAGTGCGCCCCGGGCGCGGCGAAGATGCGGCTCGCGGCGAGCGCCACCTCCAGCCCGCCGCCGAGGCACTGGCCGCGCACCGCAGCCAGCACCGGCGCCGGGAATTCGAGCATCTCGAGCACCAGGCCGTGGAGCGCCGCGAGCATCGCCGCGCACTGCGCCGGCAGGTGCTCCTCGACGCTCGCGCCGAAGGAGAAGTTCGGGCCCTCGCCGTCGAGCAGCACCGCGAGCAGGCCGGCGCCGCGGTGCGCGTCAAGCGCCTCGCGCAGCGCGGCGATCATCGCCGCATCGACGATGTTCGCCTTCGGGCGGTCCAGGCGCAGGCGCAGCAGGCGCCCGCCGCGCTCCAGCCAGACCCGCAGCGGCGCCCCGGCCACGGCGCTAGGCCCGCTTCTTCGCGCGCGGCTGGATCGAATCGTGCAGCGGACCGACCCAGCTTTCGTTGCGGGCGAGCGCCTGGCGCAGCGCGACGAAGTCGATCTCGCGATCCTCCTTCGTGCCTTCGTTGAACGCCGTGAACCCGGCGCGCGCCTCGGTCATCATGTTGAGCGCGAGCCAGGCGCGGGCGTCCTCCTTGTTGCGGTTCCAGGCCTCGAGCTTGGGCTTGCGCAGTTCCTCGATGGTCTTTGTGGTGCAGTCCGGGAAGGTAAGCAGGATCTTCGCGCAGAGCGACTCCACCACCTCGTCGAGCATCGACAGGTCCACCGTGCCCTTCGCCAGCTGCGCCTTGCCGGCCTTGAGCGCCTCGCCGGTCTTCGCCCGGCCGTAGACGACGCGGCCGAAGGCATCGTAGTCGCGGTCGGTGACCACCAGCGGGTTGGCGACGAATTCGCCGTCCACCTTCAGCGCCGGGACGATGTCGGTGAGGATGCCCATGCGGTAGGCCTCGTGCGCCGAGAACGGCTCGCACAGGACGCAGGCCGCCATGGCGCGTTCCGCGCCGACGATCACCGGAAGGAAATCGGTGGCGCCGCCGATCGGCGCCGAGCCGTGCTTCGGCCCGGCCTGCCCGAAGCGCGCGAGGTCCTGCGCCACGGAGAAGTCGCAGGCCATGCCGATCTCCTGTCCGCCGCCGATGCGCATGCCGTTCACGCGGCAGATCACCGGCTTGTCGCAGGCAAGGATCGCCGAGACCATGTCGTTGAACAGGCGCATGTACTGGCGGTATTCCTGCGGGTGGCCGGCGTAGTACTCGGCGTACTCCTTGGTGTTGCCGCCGGTGCAGAAGGCCTTGTCGCCGGTGCCGGTGAACACCACACTGGAGACGTCACGCGCGTTCGAGGCGGCGCGAAAGGCGAGGATCACCGCCTTCACCATCTCGGTGGTGTAGGAGTTGTACTGCTGCGGGTTGTCGAGCCAGATCCAGGCGTTGTACAGGCCGGCGACCGGCTTGCCATCGGGGGTGCGCGCCGGGCGCTTCTCCACCTTCACCCCGGGCACCGACAGGCCCGGCAGGTCATGGTCCTTGATCAGGTTCGATCCGGCGGCGGGCCGGGCGGCAGCTGCGGTCATCGGGGCGCCTCCTCGTTCGGCATGTAAATACGCATTTGAGTACCTATTTAGGCCCGAACCCCGAAGCCCCGGGCCCGCTGCCTGCTCTTGCACGCCTGCAGTCTGGCCCCGGCTTTCGTCACGGGATTTGATCTGCCTTAAGGAATCGGCGGCCCGGCCGTCCACCATGCAGGCAGACAGGGCATGGAACCAACGAGGGATCGCATGGCCAGCATCCAGGCAACACGAGCAACGGCGACGGGCGCGCCGACCAGCGTCTCGGTGGCGCTCGCGGGCTCGGGCGGGGCGGGCGTAATGACCGCCGGCAACATGCTGCTCGAGGCGGCGGCGCAGGCCGGCTACTACGGCCTGATGACGCGCACCAGCGGCCCGCAGATCCGCGGCGGCGAGGCGGCGGCGATGCTGCGCATCTCGACCGTCGCCAACGACGGGCAGGACGACCGCTTCCAGGTGCTTGCCGCCGTCGACTGGCAGAACGTCGGACGCTTCGCCGCGGAGATCCCGCTCGATGCCTCGAGCCTCATCCTCGGCGACCCGGACCAGGGCGCACCACCCGAGGTCTTCCTGAAGACCGGCGCGCAGCGCTTCGAGGTCCCCTTCAAGCGCCTCGCGAAGCAGGTGAGCGGCGGCTGGCCCAACATGGTGGCGCTCGGCGTGCTCGCCGGCCTGTGCGGACTGCCCGAGGATGCGCTCGAGCGCGCGGTGAGCCGCGCCAACCGCAAGGGCGGCGAGGCCCTTGCGGCAAGCCTTGCGGCGATGCGCCTCGGCCTCGAGCAGGCGCGCGCGCTCGGCGTCGCCTTCACGCTCGCGCCACCGCAGCCCGGGCCGGGACGCTGGCTGATCACCGGCAACGAGGCCGCGGGCGCGGGCGCCCTGCGCGGCGGCGTGCGTTTCGTCGCCGCCTACCCGATCACGCCGGCCACCGAGTTGCTCGAATGGCTGGCCCCCGCGATCGGCAAGGTGGGCGGCACGCTGGTGCAGGCCGAGGACGAGCTCGCCTCGATCAACATGATCCTCGGCGCCTCCTATGGCGGGGTGCCCTCGCTCACCGCGACCTCGGGCCCGGGGCTCGCGCTGATGATGGAATCGCTGGGCCTGGGCGTGGCCGCGGAGATCCCGATCGTGGTGGTCGACGTGATGCGCACCGGACCCTCCACCGGGATCGCCACCAAGTCCGAGCAGAGCGACCTGAACATCGCGCTGCACGGCATGCATGGCGATGCGCCCCATGTCGTCGTTGCGCCGAACTCGCTCGCCGACTGCCTCGCCGCCACCCAGTGGGCGGTGGGCATCGCGGAATCGCTGCAGGTGCCGGCGATCGTGCTCACCGACCAGTACCTCGGGCAGGCGCGCGGCGTGGTGGATGAACCCGCGCGCGCGCCGGACCTGCCGGCGCGGCACCGCGCCGAGACCGGCCAGCCGGACTACCGGCGCTATGCGCTCACCGAAGACGGCGTCTCGGCGATGGCGATCCCCGGCATGGCCGGGATCACCTACACGGCCGACGGGCTCGAGCACGGCGAATCGGGCAGGCCCTCCTCCCAGGCGTCGGACCATGCCGCGCAGATGGACAAGCGCGCGCGCAAGCTTGCCGGCTTCGACCCGGGCGCCTACTGGGCCAGCGTCGAGGGCGAAGGCGACACCGCCATCGTCACCTTCGGCTCCTGCACCGGCCCGGCGCGCGAGGCGCTCGCGCGCGCGCAGGCTGGCGGCCTGAACGCGCGGCTGGTGTCGCTCCGGCTGCTCTCCCCCGCGCAGCCGGAACGCCTCGCGCAAGCGCTGGAAGGCGTCTCGCGCGTGCTGGTGCTCGAGCAGAACCACAGCGGGCAACTGCTGCGCCACCTGCGCGCGGAATACGACCTGCCTGGCGAGGTGCGCAGCCTGCGCCGCGCCGGGCCGCTGCCGTTCCACCCCGGCGAGATCCACGACACCCTCCTGCAATGGAGCCGCGCATGAACGCCCCCGACACCGTCGCGCTCGTCCCGAAGGATTTCAAGTCCGACTACAAGCCGGTCTGGTGCCCGGGCTGCGGCGACTATTCCGTGCTGTCCTCGATCACCAAGGCGCTCGCGGCGCTGCAGCTGCGCCCCGAGAACGTCGCCGTGGTCTCCGGCATCGGCTGCTCCTCGCGCATCCCCGCGTACACCAACTGCTACGGCTTTCACGGCGTGCACGGGCGTTCGCTCGCGGCGGCCACCGGCCTGAAGGCGGCGCGCCCCGATCTCACGGTGCTGGTGGCGAGCGGCGACGGCGACGGCTATTCGATCGGCGGCAACCACTTCCTGCACGCCTGCCGGCGCAACGTCGACCTGACCTACATCGTCATGGACAACCACGTCTACGGCATGACCAAGGGCCAGCCCTCGCCCACCACGGAACCGGCGTGGCCGAGCAAGCTCTCGCCCGAGGGCACCGGGCTGCGCGAGTTCCACCCCCTGGTGATCGCGCTGGCCGCGGGCGCGAACTTCATCGCGCGCGCGTTCTCCGGCGACCCCAACGGCACCGCGGCCCTGCTCACCGAGGCGATCCGCTACCCGGGCTTTTCCTTCGTCGAGATCCTCTCGCCCTGCGTCACCTTCCGGCCCGAGCAGCGCGCCTGGAAGGAGGCGGTGCGGCCCACGCCGGTCGAGCCGACCGACGACCCGGCGCGCGCCGCGCGCCGGCTGATCACCGACGACGGCTTCAACATCGGCGTGCTCTACCGCGGCACCCGCACGCCCTTCGGCGCCACGGCGCGGCGCGGCAACGCCGCCCCCGAATCGCTCGATGCCGCATTCAGGTTCCAGGAGGCCTCATGACAAAAGCCGCGCCCCGCAGGAAACCCGCCCGCAAGGTCGCCGCCCGCAAGGCGCCGGAACAGGACGCCTACGCCGATTTCATGGCGCGCGCCTATGCGATGGAACTCGAGGCGGTCGAGCGCTACGCGCAGTTCGCCGAACAGATGGAGACCTTCAACAACCGCGAGGTCGCCGACCTCTTTCGCAAGCTCTCGCATGTCGAATCGCTGCACGCCAAGCGCATCCTCGAGGAGATGAACTGGCCGAGCCTGCCCGCGCTGCCCCCGGCCTTCGCCTGGGAATCGGACGAAGCCCCCGAGACGGCGCCCTTCGACGACATGCACTACCTGATGAAGCCCTTCCACGCGCTCGAGATCGCGCTCGAGTGCGAGAAGCGCGCGGTGCGCTATTTCGAGAGCATTTCGAAGGCCCGCGTGCCCGAGCGCGTGCTGGCCGCGGCACGCGAGATGGCCGAGGAAGAGCGCGAGCACGTTCGCCTGATCGAGGCCTGGATGGAACGCGTGCCGAAGCCGGCGGCGGACTGGGACCGCGATCCCGACCCGCCGGCGATCACCGAGTGAGCGCCGGCATGCGCGCACTGCATCCAGAGGGCTGGGCACCGCCGATCGGCTACGCCAACGGCATCGAGGCGCCCGCCGGGCGGCTGGTGTTCGTCGCCGGCCAGGTGGGCTGGAACGCACAGCAGGTGTTCGAGAGCGAGGCGCTTGCGCCGCAGTTCGAACAGGCGCTGAAGAACCTGCTCGCGGTGGTGGCCGAGGCCGGCGGGCGGCCCGAACATGTCTGCCGCATCACCGCCTATTGCTGCGACAAGCCGGCCTACCTCGCCGCGCGCCCGGCGCTGGGGCCGATCTGGCGTACCCTCATGGGGCGGCACTATCCGGCCATGACCATGATCTTCGTCTCGGACCTGCTCGACCGGCCCGGACTGATCGAACTGGAGGCGACGGCGGTGATCCCGCAGGACTGAAGCCGGCGCCGGACCGGATCCGAACCCGAACCCGAACCCGAACGAAACAGGGAGACTCCTCATGCGCGGATTGCGCGACAAGACGGCAGTGGTGACAGGCGGCGGCGCGGGCATCGGCCGCGCCATCGTGCGGCGCTTCACCGAGGAAGGCACGAAGCTCGCCATCTTCGACATCAACGCGGACGCCGCCCGCGAGGCCGCGGAGGAAGCGCGCGCCGCTGGCGGCACCGCCGAGGCCTGCGCGGTCGACATCACCGACTACGACGCGGTGGCCAAGGCGGTGGCGCAGACCGAGAAGGCGCTCGGCCCGATCGACATCCTCGTCAACAACGCCGGCTGGGACATGTTCAAGCCCTTCGTCGCCACCGACCGCGACTTCTGGCAGAAGATCATCTCGATCAACCTCGTCGGCGCGCTCAACCTGCACCATTGCGTGCTGCCGCTGATGATCTCGCGCGGCGGCGGCAAGGTGGTGAACGTTGCCTCCGACGCCGGGCGCGTCGGCTCCTCGGGCGAAGCGGTCTACTCGGCCTGCAAGGGCGGCCTGATCGCCTTCACCAAGACGGTGGCGCGCGAAACCGCCTCCAAGGGCGTGCGCCTGAACGTGGTCTGCCCCGGGCTCACCGAAACCAACATGCTCGCCGAGTTCATGAAGGGCGCGGGCAATCCGGACAAGCTCGCGGAAGCCTACCGGCGCGCGATTCCCGTCGGCCGGCTCGGCAAGCCCGAAGACCTGCCGGGCGCGATCCTGTTCCTCGCGAGCGCGGATGCGGACTTCATCACCGGCCAGGTGATCTCGGTCTCAGGCGGCCTCACGATGCACGGCTGATCGCGGCGGCCGGCCGCGCAGCACCAGCGTGGCGGTCGTGAGGATGAAGGCGGCGAGCGCCACGGCGTTGCCGGCGGCGCCCGCGGCATAGAGCGCGGGCGCTTCGAGCACCGTCCCCGCCACCCTGAGCGCCAGCGTCGCGTGCAGCAGCACAAGCGGCAGGTACAGCCACGGCGCGTACGGCACCGCGACCCGCAGCACCGCGGGCAGGATCACCGGCGCGTGCCCGAACACCATCGAGAACACGAAGCCGAGCATCAGCGCATGCAGCGCCGCGTCCTGCACCGCCCCGGTGACGAGCGTCGCGGCGCCGCCGAACGCCAGCCAGACATAGCCCGCGAGCAGGCAATGCGCGATATAGCGCGTCAGCCCGCGCTGCCGCACCGTCTGGCGCGCGATGTCGTGCACCGCGAGCCAGAGCGCCAGCGCGACGAGTGCGGCGCCAAGCGCGCGCCGGCCCGCTTCGGGCGCCCAGTGCCCGGCAAGCGCCGCGAGCACGAGCGCCGCCGCGATCAGCGCGAACAGCGCCTTCGCCCCTGGTCCCCGCGGCACGTAGCGCGACAGTTCCAGGCGCTCGCCGCCGATGGTCAGGACGAAGAACGCGATCCACCAGGGCAGCGCCGCGGCGGGCACCCCGCCGGCCGCGACCAGGCCGGTGCCGGTAAGCCCGCACAGCGTCGCCGCCAGCAGCACGCCGACCTCGAACCCGGGCTGCCGCGCCCACACCGCGGCGCTCGCGGCGACCAGCGCGGCGGCCCCCGCCGCCATCAGCCACAGCCCCGCCGCCGTGGCGCCCGCGATCAGCAGCACGCCGCCCAGGCCGCAGGCGAGCGGGGCCGCATAGCCCCAGAGGCGGCCGAGCGCCACCGCGCGCTCGAGCGAGATCACGGTGCCGAAGAAGGCCGACACCATCAGCGCGCCGTGCCAGGCGATGCCGGCGGCGGGCGCGCCGCCGGACAGGACACCGGCGCGCACCAGCCCGCCGGCCAGCCCCGCGGCGAGCGCGATGAAGCCCAGCACCAGCAGCGGCACGCGGGCGCGGGGCGCCACCGGATCGGCGGACGAAGCGCTCAAGCGCCCGACCAGCCGAAGCGCGACTGTGCTTCGGGGCTCATGCGGTCCGGCGTCCACGGCGGCTCCCAGACCAGGTCGACCCGCACCGCGGTGCCTTCCGGCGCGATCGCGACGATCGCCGCCGTGGCCTCGTCGACGAGGAAGGGCGCCGCCGGGCACGCCGGCGAGGTCATCGTCATGCGCACCTGCACGCGGCCCGGGGTGGCCTCGACGTCGTAGACGAGGCCGAGATCGACGATGCTCATGCCGGCCTCCGGGTCCTGCACGCCCTGCAGCACGCTGCGCACCGCGTCCTCGCTCATCGCCTGTCCGTCTTGCGCCATCACGCCCGTCCGTGGAATCGCTCCGGCATCCAGCCTAACGCGCGCCGCGACGCCGCATTTGATGCCAATCAAGCCGCCCCTGCCGCGGCGCCGTTAGGGTTCGAATCAATCGCCTTTCCGGGGCTCGCATGCATTTCATGTTCCTGATCCTGCTGTTCCTGCTCTGCACCGTTGTGTGGGGGTACTTTCATTCCAATCCGCGCGGCGTGTCGAAGACCGCGCTGCTCGCCTGCAACATCGGCGTGATCGCGCTCGGCGTCGGTCTCGGCCTGGCCGCCTCGTACATCCTGCACCAGGACGCGCTGCTGCACCGCGAAGGCCAGCGCGCCATGGCGGTCTACATCGCCATCATGGCCGGCGGCACCGTGTTCATGATCGTGGTGTCCGTCGGCGGCCTGCTGCGCAACCTGCTGATCTTCCCGCTGTCGCGGCGCGCGCCTGCGCCCGCGGGCGAAGACGCCTGAGGCGCGCGCGCAGCGGCGCCGCGGCGCAGCCTGTGCGCGTTTGACCTGCGTCAACCGGGGCCGGCCCCCAGCCCCTACCATCGTCTCACCATGCCGCCCCCGGACCGGGACACCGCCAACGGCGCTCGCAACGCGCGCCACCCGCCGATCAGGATCCAGGCCTTCCTCGCCAACCTGCCGCTGTTCAGCGACGCCAGCACCGAGGAACTCGACCGCATCGCGCTCGGCACCCTGCCGGTCCATGCCCCCAAGGGCGAGGCCATCTGCCAGCGCGGCGATCCCTGCACCGGGCTGCACATGGTCGTCTTCGGGCAGGTGAAGCTCGGCTTCACCTCGCCGCAGGGCGTGGAGAAGGTGGTCGAGATCGTGACGCCGGGGCAGAGCTTCGGCGAGGCGCTCATGTTCCTCGACAAGCCCTATATCGTCTTCGCGCAGGCGCTTGCCGACAGCATGCTGCTGCACGTCTCGAAGCAGGTCATCCAGGAGGAGCTGCGGCGCGAGCCCGACTTCGCGATGCGCATGCTCTCGGGCCTGTCGCGACGGCTGCACGGCCTGGTTCGCGACGTCGAGGCCTACACGCTGCGCTCCGGCGCCGAGCGGGTGATCGGCTACCTGCTGCGCGACGCGCCGGACGCGGAGGCGGCGCCCGGGGCGCCGGTCGACATCACCCTGACGCCGGGCAAGAGCGTGATCGCCTCGCGCCTGAACATGACGCCCGAGCACTTCTCGCGCATCCTCCACGAGCTCTCGCAGCACGGCCTGATCGAGGTGAACGGACGCGTGATCCGCATCCCGGACCTGGCCCGCCTGCAGGGGTCCGAGTACTGGAATGCCTAGGGCGCGCGGCGGGGCGACGCGCCCGGCTCGATGAAGAGTTCGTAGCTGCCGTCTTCGCGCGGCGCGCCCCGGTAGGTGAAGCCGTGCTCGCGCAGCACCTCGTAGAGCGGCAGGGGTTCGCGCGGCAACAGGGCCTGGAACGGCATCGCCGGCTGTTGCGACATCTGCTGCACGATGCGCAGGAACGGCTCGGGCGGCTCGAGCCCGCGCAGGTCGAGCACCGGGCGTTCCGGTTCTGCCGCATCGGGACCGCATATCTGCGCGGCGAGCCGCTGCCGCACCGCCGGCGCGAGCCGCGCGCTCGCGCGCCCGAAGCCGGCCGCGTGCATCGCAGCGCGCACCCGCGCCAGCTGCGCGAGCACCAGATCGAGGGTCTTGCGCCAGCCCTGCGCGTCATGCCGCGGGCTGGCCGCGCCGAGCTGCGCGAGCGTCTGCGCAAGCTCCCGGCGCGCCTCGCGCACCCGCGCGATGCCGACAGCCACCTCCGGATCGACGCCCTCCAGCGCCGGGAACAGGCTGCACTCCTCGATCTCGCGCTCGCGCTCGATCGAATCGCGCGCTTCGTTGAAGTGCGTGGCCAGGCGCGCCCAGTCGCCCTCGCCGGCGGCGTGCACCACCAGCGCGAGCCGCCGTTCGCAGGCCTCGCGCTGCGCGGCGAGCGCGGCGTCGATCTCGTTCACCGCAGGCGCACCGCGCCCAGGGCGAGCGCCGCGACGAGCAGCGCGACGGCCACCGGATGCACCAGCGCCGCAGCCGGCGGCAGCGCGAACAGGGCGCTCGCCGCGCCCGCGAGGACCGCAAGCACGGCCGCGGCGGCAAGGGCGATGCCGTGCCGATCGTTCGCCGCCAGCAGCCGATGCGCCGCGCGCAGCGAGACCGCCGCCGTCGAAAGACCCAGCAGGACGTGGACCAGCAGGGCCGCATCCGGCCCGGCCTCGGGATGGGCCGCGAGCCAGGCGCCGAGCAGCGCCTGCGAGAACGCAAGGGCTGCGGCAAGGCGCAGCGCGCGCGCGGCGCGCGGCGCCTGCGACGCGCGCGCCGCGCGGCCGAGCAGCGCGGCCAGCGCCGCGACCAGCGCGAGGCCGCCGAGCAGGTTGCCGGCCCGCGCCGCGGGCGGAGGGGTCATGCCCCAGGCGATGCCGATGGCCGAGAGCACGAGGGTCAAGGCAAGCGCGACCAGCGCCAGCGTGCGCAAGCGCGCATCACGCGCCGGCCAGGCCAGGACAACGCCCACGATGACCGCGATCGCGGCAAGCGAGGCGCAAATGCGATGCAGGCCGCGCGCCACCAGCAGCGGCGCGACGCCGTCGGCTTCTACGAAGCGGATGTACGCGCTCGCGCCGATCACCGCCAGCGTCAGCACGAGCGCGATCGCCGCGGCCGGCGCCAACCGGCGCGGTGCGGTCACGGATTCGGCAAACGGCACGACCGGCGCATGCATGAACGGCCCCTCACGGCGCACGAAGGCCGCGCGGTCCGATGGTGCCGGGCTGCGCCGGAATAATGCTTGATGCACATCAAACCGGCGCCCGGCGCAATTCCGTAGCGTTCATCCCAGCGCGGGCGTACGCCCGGAACCCGAACGGAGGAACAGATGGCCGAGACCGCACAAACCGATCATGACGAGGTCAGCGAGGAGCCGATCCCGGCCATGCAGTTGTTGCTCGATAACCCGTTCCTGCTGCTGTTCCTCGGCATCGCGATGCCGACGGTGCTCTACATCGTCTGGGGCGTGATGGAGATCGTTTCCATCCCGATCGCGAAATAGGACCGGGCAGATGACCCCCGCAAAGACCAGCCGGAGACTCCCATGAGCGCAATCCTGCCGCCGCCCGACCGGGTCTGGTGGAAGCAGCCCCTCGACCGCGTCGAGCTGATCTGGATCGTGATCGCGCTAGTCTGGTGCCTGATCATGTTCTTCATGATGCCGTACTGGCACGTGTACGGTAAGCAGAACCTCTCCAACGAAGCGTACCGCTCCAGCCCCGAGGTCTTCATGAAGAAGACCGAGGACATGGTCGCGAAATACAAGGTGCGCGAAGAAGGCGGCGACCAGAAGATTCCGGTGGTGGCGCCGCCCGCAGGAAGCGACGTCTACCTGGTCGCCCGCCTGTGGAGCTGGTACCCGATCCTCGAACTCGAGGCCGGGAAGTCCTACCGCATCCACCTGATGTCAATGGACTGGCTGCACGGCTTCTCGCTGCAGCCCGAGAACATCAACATCCAGATACACCCGAACTACGAACACGTGATGACGATGACGCCGACGCGCGCAGGCACCTACTCGATCATCTGCAACGAGTTCTGCGGCATCAACCACCACACGATGGCTAGCAAGCTGTACGTCAAATAGGGGATCGCCATGGCCGTCAATCGCATGTTCCGTACCTGCCCCGCCTCGGGGCTGGTCTTCCATGAGCCCGCCGAGAAACTGATGCGCTGGAACGCCGTCGCCGCGGTGGTCTCGCTCCTCATCGGCGGGATCCTCGCCATCGGCGTGGTGCTGACGCGCTGGCAGGCGATTCACCTGCTGCCGGCGGACCGCTTTTACCAGGCGCTCACGGCGCACGGGCTCAACATGCTCGTGTTCTGGATCATCTTCTTCGAGATCGCGGTGCTCTACTTCGCCGCCAGCACCCTGCTGAAGGCGCGCCTCGCGACCCCGAAGCTCGCCTGGGCGGCCTTCTGGCTGATGATCCTCGGCGCGGTGATCAACAACTATTCGGTGTTCCGCGGGGATTCGAGCGTGATGTTCACCTCGTACGCACCGATGGGTGCGCACCCGACCTTCTACCTCGGCCTGATCCTGTTCGCGGTCGGCGCGCTGGTTGCCTGCTTCGTGTTCTTCGGCACGCTGGTGCTGGCCAAGGCGGAGCGTACCTATGTCGGTTCGGTGCCGCTGGTCACCTTCGGCGCGATCACGGCCGCGATCATCGCCGTGTTCACCATCGCCTCGGGCGCCATCATCCTGATTCCGACCTTCTTCTGGTCGGTCGGGCTGGTCGAGCACATCGACTCGCTGATGTACCGCACGGTGTGGTGGGCCTTCGGCCACTCCTCTCAGCAGATCAATGTCTCCGCCCACGTGGCGGTCTGGTACGCGATCGCCGCGATCGTCTTCGGCGCGAAGCCGCTCTCGGAGAAGGTGAGCCGCACCGCCTTCCTGCTCTACATCCTCTTCCTCCAGCTGGCGAGCGCGCACCATCTGCTCGCCGACCCGGGCCTGACCTCGAACTGGAAAATCTTCAACACCAGCTACGCGATGTACCTCGCGGTGCTCGCCTCCATGGTGCACGGCCTCACGGTGCCGGGTGCGATCGAGGTGGCGCAACGTCAGAAGGGCTACAACAACGGCCTGTTCGAGTGGCTGCGCAAGGCGCCCTGGGGCAACCCGGTCTTCTCCGGGATGTTCATCTCGCTGATCGGCTTCGGCTTCCTCGGCGGCATCTCGGGCGTGATGATGGGCACCGAGCAGTTGAACCTCATCATCCACAACACGATCTACGTGCCGGGGCACTTCCACGCCACGGTGGTGATCGGCACCACGCTCGCGTTCATGTCGCTCACCTACTTCCTCATCCCGGTGCTGTTCCGTCGCGAGCTGATGTTCCCGGGCATGGCGAAGTGGCAGCCCTACGTCTTCGGCCTGGGCATGAGCGCGGTGTCGCTGTTCCTCATGGGCGCGGGCACACTCGGCGTGCCGCGCCGGCACTGGGACATCAGCTTCGCCGGCAACGCCTTCGCCCACGAGTTCCCGGGCGCGGCCTGGCTGATGATGGCGGCCGCGGGCGTCACCGGCATCGTGGCGATCATCGGTGGCGGCATGTACCTGCTGATCACCGTGGGCTCGGTATTCCTCGGCAAGAAGATCGAAACGCCGGGCTTCGCGCACGTGCGCGCCGCCGACGGCGTGGCGCCGAAGCCGAAGACCATCGCGGCGAACATCACTTCGCACCACGGCAACATCGGCGCGGGCGGGCTGGTGGCGCCGGGCACCTTTGCCCTGGCCATGGTGTTTCTGGTGGCCTTCGTGCTCTATTACTTCGTCAACTGGAAGTACCTCTCCACCGTCTGGCCGATGAACTAGGAGATCCGGCGTGGGCGCGCTTCTCAACCTCTTCAAGCTGCGCATCGGCGTCGCCATCGCGGTGGCGGCGCTCGCCGGCATGATCGTGGAACGCGGCGCCGGGCCCGGGGGCTGGCAGGCGACGGTACTGGTGCTCTCGGTGCTGCTCGCCTCCGCCGCGGCCGGCGCCTTCAACCAGTACGTCGAGCGCGATCTGGACGCGCGCATGCAGCGCACACGCAACCGTCCCTTCGTCACCGGCCGCCTCACGCATGGACCGGTGTGGCTGTGGCTGATCGGCGGGCTGACGGTCGCCGGCGTCGCCGCGGCGACGCTCGCCACCAACGCCATGGCGGGCCTGTACGTCTTCCTAGGCGCATTCGTCTACGGCGTGGTCTACACCGTGTGGCTGAAGCGCCGCACCTGGTGGAATATCGTCATCGGCGGGCTGGCCGGCAGCTTCGCGGTGCTGGCCGGCGCGGCGGCGGTCACCCCGACCCCGGGCCCGGAGGCGCTTGCGCTGGCGGTGGTCCTGTTCCTCTGGACGCCGCCCCATTTCTGGAGCCTCGCCATTGCCTACCGCGAGGACTACGCGGCCGCGGGCGTGCCGATGCTCCCGGTCGTCGTCGGCGACGCGCGTGCCGCACGCGCCGTGCTCGTCGGCGCGGTGCTGCTGGTGGCGGCCTCCGTGCTGCCCTTCGCCGGCCGCATGGGCGTGCTCTATCTCGCCTGCGCGCTTGCGGGCGGCGCCCTGTTCATCTGGCGCAGCATCGAGCTGGTGCGTGAACCGGGCCGCCCGCGCGCGCGCGCCGCGTTCCGCGCCTCGCTGGTGCAGCTCATGGCGGTGCTGGGCGGCGCCATGCTCGAAGCGGCGATCGCCTGAGGCGCCCGGACATGCGGCGCATCGTGCTCGCGCTGGCCTGCCTGCTGGCGGCGGCCGGGCCGGCGCACGCCGCGCTCGACGAAAAAGCGGCGCTGCGTGCCAGCCAGGCGGTGATCGGTCAGGAAATCGGCGCCTACCGCCTGCGCGATTCGGAAGGCGCGATCGTTCAGCTCTCGGACCTGCGCGGCAAGCCGCTGGTGGTGAACTTCGTCTACACCGGCTGCTTCCAGATCTGCCCCGGCACCACGAAGGCCCTCGCCGGCGCGGTCGCCGCCGCGGAACGCGCGCTCGGTCCCGGCACCTTCAATGTCGCCACCATCGGCTTCAACCTGCCCTTCGACACGCCCGAGGCGATGAAGGACTTCGCGCGCAAGCAGAGCGTGGCGTCGCGCCACTGGAAGTTCCTCAGCCCGGAGGCCGGCACGCTGCCGCAGCTGCTCGCCGGCTTCGGCTTCAGCTTCGAGCCGACCGCGGCGGGTTTCGACCACGTGCTGCAGGCCTCGATCGTCGATGCGCAGGGGCGCGTCTACCGGCAGCTCTACGGCGAGTCCTTCGACCCGCAGAAATTCGTCGGTCCGCTGCTCGAACTCGCGCAGGGCGCGCCGCGCAGCAACAGCACCCTCACCGACTGGGTCGAGGAATTCAAGCTGCTGTGCACGGTCTACGACGCCGCCTCGGGACGCTACCGCGTCAACTACGCGGTCGTCGTCCAGTTGCTGGTGGGCGCGAGCGTGATGCTCTTCGGCATCGGCGTCGTGGTCCTCGAGTGGCGCAAGCGCCGGCGCATGGGGCCGCGCGCGCAGGGCTGATAAAGACCGCGACAGCGTCACGGGCAAGGTCCGGCAGCGCGTTGATGCACATCAAAGGGCGGGCCTCGCCGCCTCAATAGCATGACGGGGTGAGTCTCGCGTCGCGCCCTTCCTCGTCCCGCCGTCCCGATCTTCCATGCTGAAACGCGCGCATGCCGCCGGCCAATGGAGTTTCATGCGCGTCGAAGGCGTGTTCAACGCCGCCTTCGGCGACCGCCTGAATCCGCTTTACTACCTCGGCCCGATTTCGTACTTCCTCCTCTGGATCGCCGTGGGCACCGGGCTGATCCTCTACGCCCTGTTCGAGACCAGCGTGATAGGCGCCTACGACTCGGTGGATGCACTCTCGCGCGACCACCCCTGGAGCGGGGGCCTGCTGCGCAGCCTGCATCGCTACGCCTCGGACGGCGTGATCCTCACCATGCTGCTGCACCTGGTGCGGCACTGGAGTTTCGATCGCTACCGCGGCTTTCGCTGGTTCTCCTGGGTGAGCGGCGTGGCGCTGCTCTGGCTGGTCTACACCGTCGGCATCAACGGCTACATGCTGCCCTGGGACCGGCTGTCGCAGTTCGTCGTTGTCGCCACCGCGGAATGGTTCGACTGGCTGCCGGTGTTCAACGGCGCCCTGGTGCGCAACTTCATCTTCACGGAGAACGTCAGCGATCGCCTGTTCTCGCTGCTGGCGTTCATCCACATCGGCGTCTCGCTGGTGATCCTCGCCATCCTCTGGGTGCACACCCAGCGCGTGCCGCAGGCGCGCACCGTGCCGCCGCTGCCGATCGCCCTCGGCCTCACCGGGGCGATGGTGGCGCTTTCGCTGGCCGCCCCGGCCATGAGCCAGGCGCGGGCCGACCTCGCGCTGGCGGTGACCGACCTCGAGTTCGACTGGTTTTACCTGCCGGCCTACGCGCTGCTCTATCGCACTTCGCCCGCGACGCTCTGGATGGTGCTCGCCGGGGCCAGCCTGCTCTTCCTGCTGCTGCCCTGGCTGCCGCCGCGCCGACGCGCGCTCGCCGGCGACCTGTCGCACGTCCTGGTGCGTCCCGACAACCGCATCGTCCCGGTGCGCGACGGCGAAACCGTGCTCGACGCCGGCCTGCGCGAGGGCATCGCCTTTCCCTTCGATTGCCGCAGCGGCGGCTGCGGACGCTGCAAGGCGACGCTCACCGCCGGGCGCATCGACTACGGCAACTGCCAGCCGGGCGTGCTGACCGACGCCGAACGCGCCGACGGAAAGTTCCTGCTGTGCACGGCGGTGGCGCTCGGTGACATCGAGGTGGCCTACGAACCCGAGACCGCACCCGGCGGCCTCGCGCCGCGCCTGTGGAACGCGCGCGTCGCGCTGATCGAGCCGCTCTCCCACGACGTGAAGCGGGTGGTGCTGAACGTCGAAGGCGGCGAGGCGCCGGAGTTCTACGCCGGCCAGTACCTGAACATCCTGCTGGAGGACGGCGAAAAGCGCGCCTTCTCCTTCGCCACGGCCCCGCGACGCTCCCCGGAAGTCGAACTGCAGATCCGGTTGATCCCCGGCGGGCGCTTCACCACCCACGTGTTCGAGGCGATGAAGCCGGGCGACGCGATCCGCTTCGAAGGACCGCTCGGCGCCTTTTTCCTGCGCGAGGAGTCCGACAAGCCGATCATCTTCGTCGCCGGCTCGACCGGCTTCGCGCCGGTGAAGAGCATGGTCGAGTACGCCTTCCAGCGCGGCATGACGCGACGCATGCTGCTCTACTGGGGCGCGCGCCGGCTGCGCGACCTGTACCTGCCCGAACTGCCGCGGCAATGGGCGCGCGAACACCCCAACTTCGAGTTCATCCCGGTACTCTCCGACGCCGCGCCGGAAGACGCGTGGACCGGGCGCACAGGCCTGGTGCACGAGGCCATCCTGGAGGACTTCCCCGATCTCGGCGCCTACCAGGTCTATGCCTGCGGTTCCGCAGGCATGGTGGAGGCGGCCTACCCCGCCTTTCGCGCCCACGGCCTGAGCGCCGACGAATGCTTCTCGGATGCGTTCCGGCTCACCCCCGCGCTGCGCAGTGAACAGGTGGACCTCGTCAAGCCCGGAGGCGGCGCATGAAGGCCGTCCTGCGGATCGCCGCGCAGTTCGCGCTCTACTTGCCGCTGATGCTGCTGATCGGCGTGTTCTCGACCTGGCCGCGCTTCCAGGTGATCGCCCCGGGCGAGGCGCTGGTCCGCGTGTCCATGACGCACGCCGGGGCGCGCAAGGTGGCCTGCCGCACGCGCAGCGCGGCGGAACTCGCGAAGCTCGCCCCCAACATGCGCAACCCGCAGGACTGCTCGCGCGAGCGCGCCGCGCTGGTGGTCGAGCTCGAGATCGACGGCGCGCTCGCCTGGCGCACCGAGGCGCAACCCGCCGGCCTGCAGCGCGACGGCGCCTCGACGATCTATCACCGCATGACGCTGCCGGCCGGGCGCCACCGCATCGTCGCGCGCCTGCGCGACACCGCTGACGGGCCGTTCAACCACGTGCGCGAGGCCGTGCTCGAGCTGCCCGCCGGCGCCGCGCTGCTGATCGACTTCGCCGCCGACAAGGGCGGCCTGCAGTTCAGGACCTGAGCATGCACGCGCTCGACGCCGCCTTCGTCCGGCTCGAGCGGGTCTTCGATCGCGCCTTCGGCGCCGCGGCGAATCCGCTGCGCCACCTCGGCACGCTCGGCTACCTGATGTTCTGGCTGCTCGCGCTAAGCGGCCTGTACCTTTTCATCCGCTTCGACACCAGCATCGACGGCGCCTACGCCTCGATCGGCCGCCTGAGCGACGCCGAATGGTGGTTCGGCGGCGTGCTGCGCAGCCTGCACCGCTACGCCTCGGACGCCTTCGTGGTGGTGGTGGCGCTGCACCTGCTGCGCGAACTGGCGGCGGGGCGCTTTCGCGGCTTTCGCGCCTTTTCCTGGATCTCCGGCGTGCCGTTGCTGTGGCTGCTCTACGCCTCCGGCGTCATCGGCTACTGGTTGGTGTGGGACGCGCGCGCGCAGTTCTCCGCGCTCGCCACCGCGGAGTGGTTCCACGCGCTCGGCATCGGCGCCGAACCCATGGTGCGCAACTTCCTCGGCGCGGAGGCGGTGCCGAACCGCATGTTCTCGCTCTTCGTCTTCCTGCACATCGGGCTGCCGCTCGCGCTGCTCGCCGGCATGTGGATCCACGTGCAGCGGCTCGGGCGGCCGCGCACCCTGTCGCCGCGCCCGCTGCTCGCCGGCTTCACCGCGATGCTGCTCGCGCTCGCGCTCGCGCTGCCGGCCGCCTCGGAAGTGCCCTGGGACAGCGCGCGCGTGCCGGTGTCGGTCGCCCAGGACTGGTTCCTGCTCTTCTGGCAGCCGCTGATGTACGCCACCTCGCCGCTCGCGCTCTGGGCGATCCTCGGCGGCGCCACGGCGGCGCTGGTGGTGCTGCCCTGGCGCGCCCGTCGTCCCGCCCTGCCCGCGGCGGTGGTCAGTCCGCAGAACTGCAACGGCTGCGGGCGCTGCGTCGACGACTGCCCCTACCAGGCGGTGCTGCTCGCGCCGCATGCGACGAAGCGCGGCGCCTTCCAGGCCGTGGTCATGGCCGAGCGCTGCGCCGCCTGCGGCATCTGCGCCGGCGCCTGCCCGTCCTCCACGCCGTTCCGCGCCGACGCCGACCTGGTCTCGGGCATCGACCTGCCGGGGCTCACGGTGAACGCGCTGCGCGCGCGCCTCGAAGCCGCCCTGGGCAAGCTCGCCGGAGACGGCCGCGTGGTGCTCTTCGGCTGCGAAGGCGGCCCGGCGCTGGGCGCGCTTGCAGATGCGCGCACCGCGGCGCTCACCCTGCCCTGCCTCGCCATGCTGCCGCCCTCGTTCATCGAGTACGCCCTGCGCAGCGGCGCCCAGGGCGTGCTGCTCGCCGGCTGCGCGCCCGGCGAGTGCCGCTACCGGCAAGGGCTGGAGATCACCGCGGAACGGCTCGCGGGCGCGCGTGAACCGCACCTGCGCGCGAGCGTGCCACGCGCACGCCTGTGGCAGGCCGGCGACCGGGTGCAGGACGCTGCGGGCCTGCGTGAATCGCTGGCCGGGTTCCGCACGGCGCTCAAGGCGCTCGGCGCGCCGCCGCCGACGCGGCCGAAACGCGCGCGGGTGGCCTCATGAGCGCCGTGGCGCACTTCACGCTGCCGGTGCCGCAGGACGCGCGCCGGCCGCTCGCCGCGGCCTGGCTGGTGCTCGCGCTCGCCGCGCTCGGCGTCTCCGGCGTGTTCTCGGTCCTGCTGGTGCTCTCGCGCGCGCCGCTCACCAAGGACATCTTCCCGCTGGTGGATTTCTTCCACGTCGCGCTGGTTGCGCACGTCGACCTCTCGGTGCTGGTGTGGTTCCTCGCGTTCGCAGGCGTGCTCTGGACGCTGAACGGCACCACGCGCGCCCTGACCGCGGGCTGGGGCGCGTTCGCGGCGCTCGCCGCCGGCAGCGCGCTGATCGCGCTCGCGCCGTTCGTCGGCGCGGGGCGGCCGGTGATGGCGAACTACATCCCGGTGCTGGACGAGCCGGTGTTCCTCACCGGGCTGGGCGCGATCGCGGTCGGGGTCGCGCTCGCCGTAGCGCGCGGCATGTTCGCGGTGCAACGCATCGACACGCGCCTGGACGGCACCGGCGCGCTGCGCTTCGGCCTGAACACCGCGCTCGTGTCCGCGGGCGTCGCGCTGATCGCCTTCGCCTGGTCGTTCTGGGAGGTGCCGCGCGCGCTGGAGGCGCGCGGCTACTACGAACTGGTTTTCTGGGGCGGCGGCCACGTGCTGCAGTTCACCTGGACGCTGCTGATGCTTACCGGCTGGCTGTGGCTCGCCCAGGACGGCGGCGCGGGCGTGCCGCTGTCGGCGCGCACCGCGACGCTGCTCTTCGGCATCGGCCTGGTCTCGGTGTTCGCCACGCCGATCATCTACCTCGCCTGGGAGGTCGGCTCCGTGGAGCACCATCGCCTGCTCACCTGGCTGATGCGTTTCGGCGGCGGGCTTGCCATCGTGCCGCTCGCCGCCGCGGTCTGCCTCGGGATCGCGCGCGCGCCGCGCGCGGCCCCGGACGAGCGCACCGCGCGCGCCGCCGTGCTGTCGTCGCTCGTGCTGTTCGGCGCCGGCGGCGTCATCGGCTTCCTGATCAGCGGCAGCAACGTCAAGATCCCCGCGCACTACCACGGCTGCATCGTCGGCGTGACCCTCGCGTTCATGGGCCTCGCCTATCGCCTGCTGCCACAACTGGGCTTCGGCACGGTGTCGACGCGCTGGGCCGTGGCGCAACTGTGGCTCTACGCCGCGGGGCAGTTGCTGCACGTGCTCGGCCTCGCCTGGTCGGGCGGCTATGGCGTGCAGCGCAAGGTGGCCGGGGCTGGACAGGTGCTGCGCAGCACCGAGGAGATCGCCGCGATGGGGATCATGGGCCTGGGCGGGCTGCTGGCCGTGATCGGCGGCACCCTGTTCGTCGTGCTCGCCTTCGCCGCGGTGCTGAAACGCCCCGTGGCAAAGGCGCGCCTCGGCCTCGTGCGCCCCGACGGGGCGCGCTGACCACGGAGAACGCCATGGACATCGTCTACTTCACCGTCATCGCCCTCGGCCTGTACTACATGGCCAACGCCCTGCTCGACTGGATCGAGCGCAAGCGCGGCGCGCGCTTCGAGAACCGGCAGGTCGTCTTCCTCGCCATCATGCTGCCGCTCACGCTGGTCACTTTCTGGCTGATCCGCGCCTGGTCCGGGCCCGGCGCCTGAGGCCCGGCACGCGGCGCGTTGCGGCGCTTGATGCAGGTCAAGCCGCAGGCCCGGCGCGGCAGTAGGCTGGAAGTGAATCGCCGCGTTGCGGCGCCACCCGAAACGAGGAGACGTTCATGTACAAGCACATCCTGGTCCCCACCGACGGCTCGAAACTTTCGATCAAGGCGATCAGGACCGCGGCGAAGCTCGCCAAGGCCCTGAACGCGAAGCTCACCGGCGTCTATGTCGTGCCGCCCTACGTGCCGCCGATGTACGGCGAGGCCGCCGTCTACGTGCCGAGCATGTCGCCCAAGCGCTACAAGGAACTGACCGAGAAAGAGGCGAAAAAGGCGCTTGCGGTGGTCGAGGTCGAGGCCTCCACGGCGAAGATCGCCTGCAACACCACCTGGCTGACCCAGGACGCGCCCTGGGAGGGCGTGGTGAAGACCGCGAAATCCAAGGGCTGCGACCTGATCGTCATGGCCTCGCACGGCCGTCGCGGGCTCGCCGGCCTGCTGCTCGGCAGCGAGACCACCAAGGTGCTCACGCATTCGAAGGTGCCCGTGCTGGTGTGCCGCTAGCCCCGCGCCCGATGGCCGACTCCGGACTCAGCACGGCGCAGCGCGCCGAACTTGCGAAGGCGATCCGCGCGCGAACCCGGACCCTGCGCGACGAGATTTCCGCCGCCCTGCGCCAGAGCGGCGACGGCGAGGCGAGCCGCCTCGCCAACCATCTCGAGGACACCGACGACGAGCCGGTCGCCGACCTCGAGACCGCCATCGAGGTGGCGGCGCTCGAGCGCGAGGTGCGCGAACTGCGCGCCCTGGAGGTGGCGGCGACCCGGGTGAAGACGCCCGACTTCGGCGTCTGTACCGATTGCGGCACGGGCATTCCATTCAAGCGCTTGCAGGCCGCCCCGGCGGCGACGCGCTGTGTTCCCTGCCAGTCGCGCCGCGAACACGATCGCGGCACCGACCAGACCCGACATTCCCTCTGAAAGGATTCCCGCATGTCACATTTTCACGCCGTCGCCTGGATCGACCACCACGAGGCGCACGTGCTGCATTTCACGATGGACGAGGCCCAGCGCACCGTCGTGCACGCGCACGGTCGCGAGCGGCAGGTGCACCACCGCAAGGGCGCGGTCGGCGCCGGCAAGGCGCAGGTAGATCCCGCCTTCTTCAAGGCCGTGGCGGACGCCTTGGCCGATGCGCAGGAGGTGCTGGTGTGCGGCCCGGCGCAGGCCAAGCAGGAATTCATGAAGTTCCTCGGCAAGCACGCAGCCGGGACCGCGAAACGCGTCGTGGCCGTGGAGAACGCCGACCATCCCACCGACGGCCAGTTGCTCGACCACGCGCGTCGCTTCTTCGTCGCCGCAGACCGCATGGGCGTGCAGCCGGGCACCCGCCCGAGTTGAGTCCGGGCACGGCGCCCTTCAGCCGAACGCGAGCGCCAGCGCCCCGCCCGCCGCAGCCGCACCGAACGGCGCGAGCGCGCGCACCGCGAGCGCCACGCCGCCGAGCCATGCAAGCACCCCGAGCTTGAAGACGAGGTTGGCAAGCACGGCAAGCGCGATGGCGGTGGCCGCGCCGTCGGCGCCCACCTGTCCGGCCTCAAACAGGTTGAGCACCGAGAGCGTCGCGGGATCGACGTCGACGAAGCCGGAGGCGAGGGCGGCGGCGTACAGTCCCGCGTCGCCGGCGAGGTCCGTCAGCCAGGCGGCGCCGAGCAGCACGATGGCGTACAGCGCCGCGAACTGCAGCGCGATGCCGAGTTCGGCCGGGTTGCGGATCTCGGGTATCGGCAGCGCGCCCTGACGCCCACCCCTGCGCATCAGGAACGCCGTCGCCACGACCCCGGCCGCGAGCGCGGCGCCAAGCACCGGCCCGATGCGCCCGAACGCCGCCGGCGCGACCAGCGCGGCGATCGCCGCCACGCGCGCGACCGACACCAGGCTCGCGAGCACCGACACGACAAGCGCGATACGCGCCATGTCCGGCGAGTCGCCGCTGCGGCGCGCATAGAGCACGGTGGTGGCCGTCGAGGACACCAGACCGCCGAGCACTCCGGTAATCAGCACGCCGTGGCGCGAACCGGAGACGCGCAGCACGAGATAGCTGGCGAGCCCCACCCCGGCGATGAGGACGACCATCAGCCAGATGTGGCGCGGGTTGAGCACTTCGTAGGGTCCGTAGCCGCGATCGGGAACGATCGGCAGCACGATGAGCGTCACGACGAGAAACTGCAGGATCGACAGCAGGTCGTCGCGCGTCAGCGCCGCCGAGAAGCCCTCGAGTTCGGGCTTGAAGTACAGGAGCGCCGTCACGCCGACGGCGAGCGCGCCGGCGAGCGGCGCTTCACCGAGACCCGCGAGGACGCCGAGCAGGTAGGCGACGAGTGCCGCCGCCACCGTGGTGGTGCCCGGGTCGGCCTGCGGCGCCTCGCGCGCATACGCAGCGACCAGCATGGCGGCGACCGCAATGAGTCCGGCCGGCGCGAGCCACGGGCTCTCGAGGCGTATCCCGATGAGCGCGGCGAGCGTGCCCGCCAGCGTCACCAGCGCGAAGGTGCGCAGTCCCGCTTTCGCGGATGGCGTGCGCTCGCGCTCCAGGCCCATCAGCAGGCCGGCGCCGAGGCTTGCGCCTAGCGCGATCCAGACCGCGGGATCGAGCAGACCGGCGCCGGGATGCGCGGGCATCGGCGTCGCCTCAGAGACAGAGCAACCCGCGGCGGATCCCCTCGGCCACCGCGCCCGCGTGCGCCAGGCCGAACACGCCGAAGCCGAGCACCAGCCCGCCCGCCGCGAGCCGCACGCCGCGACGCGACGCGAAGCCGCGCAGGCGCGCCGCGGCGAGCCCTGCGGCAAGCAGGTTCGGCAGGGTGCCAAGCCCGAAGGCGAGCATGGCCACGCCGCCCGCGAGCGGGCCGCCGGCGAAGGCGGCGGCAGTCAGCGCACCGTAGACCAGTCCGCAGGGCAGCCAGCCCCAGGCGAGGCCCGCGGCATAGCTCTGCCCGAGCGTGCGCGCCGGCAGCAGGCGCGCCGCAACAGGCTGGACGCGCCGCCACAGGGGAAGGCCGGCGCGCTCGAACCAGCCCAGCGCGCCGGACAGCCCGGCAAGGTGCAGGCCGACCAGGACCAGCATCACGTTCGCCAGCACGTACAGGGCGCTCTGCCAGGGCAGCGTGCCGGCGATCCATCCGCCGGCGCTGCCGAGCGCGCCGGCCGCCGCGCCCAGCGCCGCATAGGTGCTCAGCCGCCCTGCGTTGAACGCCAGCTGGCGCGGCCAATCGCGCGCGGGGGGCGCGGGCGCAACGGGGATGACACGCTGCGAGGAGAATGCGCCGACGATGCCGCCGCACATGCCGAGGCAATGCACGCCCGAGAGAAAGCCGGTGACCAGCAGCGCCAGCGGCAGCGTCCAGGGCAGCGCCAACGCGGCGACCGCCTGGGCGCCGAACACGCCCTCCACCTCAGATCACCTTCGAATAGCGCGCGCGTTCGGTGCGGGTGCGCAGGTAATGGTCGAACACCATGCAGACAGTGCGCACCATCAGGCGCCCGCGCGGGGTCACCACGATCCAGTCGGGCTGCAGGTCCACCAGCCCGGCGTCGCGCAGGCCCTCGAGGTCGGACATCTCCGTGGCGAAGTACGCGCGGAAGTCAATCAGGTAGGCATCCTCGATCGCCTCGATCGACAGGCGGAAGTGGCAGGCCAGCGCCTGGATCACGGCGCGCCGCAGCAGGTCGTCCTGCGACAGCTCCAGCCCGCGCCAGACCGGCAACTGGTCTTCGTCCAGCCGCCGATAGTACTCGTCCAGCGTCTTCACGTTCTGGTAGTAGGTAGGCCCGATGCGCCCGATGGCCGAGACGCCAAAACCCAGCAGGTCGGATTCCGCGTGCGTCGAATAGCCCTGGAAGTTGCGCTGCAATCGCCCCTGGCGCTGGGCCACCGCGAGCTCGTCATCGGGCCGCGCGAAGTGGTCCATGCCGATGTAGAGGTAGCCTGCGCGCGTCAGCGTGTCGATGGCGCGCGTCAGGATCTGCAGCTTGGCGTCCGGCGCCGGCAGGTCGGCGGCCTGGATGCGCCGCTGCGGCATGAACACCGTCGGCAGGTGCGCGTAGTTGTAGAGCGCGATGCGTTCCGGCGCGATGTCGAGCACGCGCTCGAGCGTGGCATCGAAGCTTGCCACGGTCTGTTTCGGCAGGCCGTAGATCAGGTCGAGGTTCACCGAGCGGAAGCCCGCGTCGCGCGCCTCGTCGATCACCCGGCGCGTCTCGGCCTCGCTCTGGATGCGGTGCACCGCCTGCTGCACGGCCGGGTCGAAATCCTGCACGCCCACCGACAGGCGGTTGAAGCCGAGCCCCGCGAGGAACGCCATGCGCCCGGCCTCGACGCGCCGCGGGTCGACCTCGATCGAGCATTCCCAGTCGTCCTCGGGCACGAAATGCGCGCGCAGCGCGTCCATCAGCGCCTGCATCTCCTCGCGCGACAGGAACGTCGGCGTGCCGCCGCCCCAGTGCAGCTGGCAGATGGCGCGATCCTCGCCGAGCAGCGCCGCGACCTGCGCGATCTCGCGCGCGAGGGTCTTGATATACTTTGCCGAGCGCCCGTGGTCGCGCGTGATGATCTTGTTGCACGCGCAGTAGTAGCACAGCGTGTCGCAGAACGGCAGGTGAACGTAGACCGACAAGGGTTGCGTGATGCCGCCGATGTTGCGCTTGGCGATCCAGTTGCGGCAGTCGGCCTCGCCGAAGGCCTCGACGAAGCGGTCCGCCGTCGGGTACGAGGTGTAGCGTGGGCCGCTGACGTCGTGGCGCCGGATCAGGTCCGGGTCGATGATCAGTTGGGAGGCGGAATGGGTCGTCACGTCGTGAAGGTCGTCGGCAGCACCAGGACCGCCCCACTATGCCCGCCCGCCGGCGCGGGTGCTTGACCTGAGTCAAGCGCGACGCGCGCGCACGGCATCGATGCTCCCCGACCCCGAGAAAAGACCTGTTGCGAATGCCCTGGAGCGTCCGTCCTGGATGCAGCCGGGCGCCGTCGCGCTCGGGCTGGGCGTGGTGGCGGCGCTCGTCCTGCTCAACTTCTCCGCGCTGATCCTCGGGGCCGAGCATCCCTGGCTGCCGGCAACCGACCTCGTCTCCGACCTCGCGGTGCTCGGCGTCGGCGCCTATGCGATCGTGCGCCTCGGCCTTGCCTCCGAGGCGCGCAACCAGCGCATGCAGGCGGCGGTGGACGAGGCGCAGTCGCGCCTCTCAGGCGTCATCGACACCGCCATGGACGCGATCCTCACCCTCGACGCCAACCACCGCATCGTGGTGTTCAACCGCGCCGCCGAGCAGGTGTTCGGCGTGCCGCGCGAGGCCGCCATCGGCACCACCCTGGACCGCTTCCTGCCGTCGCGCTATCGCGCGACGCACCGCGGGCACATCGAGGACTTCGGCCGCACCCACGCCACCAGCCGCAAGATGGGCGCGCAGACCGTGCTCTGGGCGTTGCGCGCCGACGGCAGCGAGTTCCCGATCGAGGCCTCGATCTCGCAGACCGGCGAGGGCGAACGGCACCTGTTTACCGTGATCCTGCGCGATATCACCCGGCGCAAGGAGTTTGAGGACGCGCTGCAGCGCCAGCAGGACGAGTTGCGCGAACTCTCGGCGCGCGTGCTGGAAGCGCGCGAGGAGGAAAAGACGCTGATCGCCCGCAACCTGCACGACGAGCTCGGCCAGCTGCTCACCGCGCTCAAGATGGACCTCGCCTGGCTGCGTGAACGCCTGCCGGGCGGGACGCCCGAACTCGGCGAGCGCGCCGGGCGCATGAACGCGGTGCTCGACCAGACCGTGGCCTCGGTGCGCCGCATCTCGGCCGAGTTGCGCCCGCTGATGCTCGATGACCTCGGCCTGGCCGACGCCGCCGGCTGGCTGGTGGAGGATTTCGGCACGCGCGCCGGCATCGCCTGCAGCGTGGAGATGGCCGCGGACGCCGAGTTGGCGTCGGTCGGCAAGCCGGCGGCGACCGCGGTCTACCGGGTGCTGCAGGAGTCGCTCACCAACATCGCGCGCCACGCCAACGCGAAGAACGCCTGGATCGTGCTCGGCATCGAACGCGGCGAGGTGCGCCTCGATGTCGAGGACGACGGCAAGGGCATCGACCCGGACACCCTCGCGCGCTCGCTCGGGCTGAAGGGCATGCGCGAGCGCGCGCTGTACCTCGGCGGCACGCTGGAAGTGTCGCGCGCGCCGCGCGGCGGCACGCGGGTGCAACTGCGCGTGCCGGCCGCGCCGGAGGCGCCCGCATGATCCGCGTGCTGATCGCCGATGACCACCAGCTGGTGCGCGAGGGCCTGCGCGGCCTGCTCGAGGCCGCGCCGGAGTTCGAGGTCGCGGCCGAGGCCGCCACCGGCGACGAGGCCCTGGCGCAGGTGCGAAAGCAGGCTTTCGACGTCGTGCTGCTCGACCTGTCGATGCCGGGCCTCTCGGGCATCGACCTGATCCTGCGGCTGAAGCTGGAACGGCCGGCGCTTCGCATCCTGGTGCTGTCGATGCACGGCGAGCAGCAATACGCCGCGCGCGCGCTGAAGGCGGGCGCCGCGGGCTACCTGACCAAGGACAGCGCCTCCGAGCAACTGGTGGCGGCGCTGCGCAAGGTGGCCGCGGGCGGGGTGCACATCAGCGAGGCCGCCGCCGCCGCGCTGGTCAACCATCGTGCCGGGCCGGAAGCGCCGCACACCCGGCTCTCGGACCGCGAGTTCGAGGTGTTCCGCCTGCTCGCGACCGGCCGCTCGCCGACCGAGATCGGCGAGCAGCTGCACCTGTCGGTGAAGACGGTGAGCACCCACAAGGCGCGCATCCTGCAGAAGCTCGAGCTCGCCGGCACGGCGGAACTGGTGCGCTACGCCATGGAGAACGACCTGCTGTAGGACGATTCCTACACGGCGGCGCGGCGGATTCCGGCCCCGCAATCAGCCGCCGCCGATGGGCCCGGTGCCGCCGCAACGGCACACTGGGTCCATGCAAAACACGACCCGCACCAACCGCCCGGACGAGCGCCTTCGCGTCTTCGTCGTTGAGGACTCGCCGCTGGTCTGCGAACGCCTGGAGGAACTCGTCGCCTCGGTGCCCGGCTCGCGCAGCGTGGGCCACGCCTCGCGTGCCGACACCGCCATCGCCGCAATCCTCGCCGAGACGCCCGATGTCGTCGTCCTCGACCTGAACCTCGAAGCCGGCACCGGCTTCGACGTGCTGCGCGCGCTGCAGGCCGCCGCGCCGCAGATCGACGTCTACGTCCTCAGCAACTTCAGCGCCGAGGCGCACAGCCGGCTCGCCCGGCGCCTGGGCGCGCGCGAGACGCTGGACAAGACCACCCAGTTCGAGCGCGTGCGCGACCTGCTGGCCGCACGGGCTGCAACCCTCCACTGACCGAAACCGGGAGCCCCACCATGACCGCCACCGCACACTCCACCGCCCGCGTCATACCGCTGCGCGGCACCGACGGCGCGAAGAAGTTCGAGGTCACCTGCTCGAGCTGCAACATGCGCGAACTCTGCCTGCCCAAGGACCTCGAAGGCGAGGACATGGACCGCATGGAGGGCATCGTCTACGCCCGGCGCCGGGTGCGGCGCGGCGAGACGCTGTTCACCGCGGGCGACGCCTTCCAGTCCGTGTACGCGGTGCGCAGCGGCTTCTTCAAGACCACGCTGCTGAACGAGGACGGCCGCGAGCAGGTCACCGGCTTTCGCATGGCCGGCGAACTGCTCGGCATGGACGGCATCGGCAGCGGCCAGTATCACGGCAACGCCGTCGCGCTCGAGGACTGCGAAGTCTGCGTGCTGCCTTTCTCGCTGGTCGAGGAACTCGGCCGCGACGTGCCGGCGCTGCAGCACCACCTGCACGTGGTGCTCTCACGCGAGATCGTGCGCGACCACGGCGTCATGATGCTGCTCGGCTCGATGCGTGCCGAGGAGCGCCTCGCGGCCTTCCTGCTCAACCTCTCGAAGCGCTTCGTGCGCCGCGGGTACTCCGCGTCCGACTTCCACCTGCGCATGACGCGCGAGGAGATCGGCAGCTACCTCGGCCTGAAGCTCGAGACCGTGAGCCGCCTTTTCTCCAAGTTCCAGGACGACGGACTGCTGGAAGTGCAGCAGAAGCACGTGCGCATCCGCGACATTCCCGGGCTGGAGCAGGTGCTGGGGACGAAGCACTGAGGAGAAGAACGAAGCGCAAACCCCGGTACGCCGAGGTTTTGCTTTTAACCAGATCGCCGCTTATCCGTTCACGGTCTCATCGTGAACGGATAAGGGGCGAAACTTTGCCTGCGATTGGTCACAGTGCTGGATCGAAGGCAAGGTTTCGCCGGTTTTGTTCCGGACGGTGAAGCTGTCCGGAACAAACCCGGCGATCGGGTCGAACCGGATGTTGGCGGTGCCTCGATCGGGTCGGCGCTGAACCAGGGCTTATGGTAACTTATATGTTACTAATTGTGCCTTTCCGGCGCGGGGTCAGTCTCCCAGCCTCGCCACCTGCCCCTGCTCCGGCACCTCGACGTGCCAGCCGGGCTTCTCGCGGATCGCCGCGGCGAAGGCATGGGCGCCGAGCGGTTCGCCGTGCACGACGAAGGTCCGCGCCGGGGGCTTGCGGAATCCGCCGATCCAGTCGATCAGCGCCGAGCGGTCGGCGTGGGCCGAAAGCCCGCCGATGGTGTGGATCTTCGCGCGCACCGGGATCTCCTCGCCGAACAGACGCACGCGCTTGACGCCGTCGACCAGGCGCCGCCCGAGCGTGCCCATGGCCTGGAAGCCGGCGAACACCACGGCGCACTCCGGGCGCGGCAGGTTCCAGCGCAGGTGGTGGCGGATGCGCCCGCCGTCGCACATGCCGCTCGCCGAGAGGATCACCGCCCCGGCCGCGATCTCGTTGATCGCCATCGAAGCCTCGACGTTCTCGGTGAAGCGCACGCGCGCCCCTTTGCCATGCCCGGCCTTGAGCCAGCGCGTCAGCCGCCCGGTCTCTGGATCGTGCAGTTCGGGGTGCGCGAGCGTGATGCGCGTGGCCGCGGTGGCCATCGGCGAATCGACGTAGATGCGCGACGGGCAGGCGCGCCCGGTGCGGCAGAGCTCGGACAGGAAGAACAGGATGTCCTGCGTGCGGCCCACCGCGAAGGCCGGGATCACCACGTTGCCGCGGCCGCTCATCACGGTCTCGGTGAGCACCGCGTCGAGTTCATCGAGCGTGGCGGCAAGCGGCCGGTGGTCGCGGTTGCCGTAGGTCGACTCCACCACCAGCACGTCGGCCGCGGCGATGCGCGTCGGGTCGCGCACGATCGGGTGGCCGGGCTGGCCGAGGTCGCCCGAGAAGACGAACTTCGTCTCCTTGCGCGCGCCGGCGCGCCGCACGTGAATCTCCAGGATCGACGAGCCGAGGATGTGGCCGGCGTCGCGAAAGCGCACCCGCACCTCCGGGTGCGGGTGCACCTCGTCGTCGTACGCGGCAGGCTGCAAGCGGCGCAGGCTGTCGTGCGCCTGCTGCACCGTGTACAGGGGCGCCACCTCGCGCCCGTGCTTGCGCCCGCGGCGCGCGTGCCGCGTTTCGCGCTCGGCATCCTTCTCCTGCAGGTGGCCGCTGTCGGGCAGCATCACCGCCAGCAGGTCGCAGGTGGCCCTTGTCGCATGCACCGGGCCGCGATAGCCGAGCGCCACCAGCCGCGGAATCAGCCCCGAGTGGTCGATGTGCGCATGGGTCAGCAGCACGAAGTCGATCGAGCGCGGGTCGAAGGCGAAGGCCTCGCGGTTGCGCCGCTTCGCCTCGCGCCCGCCCTGGAACATGCCGCAGTCGACGAGAAATCGCACCGCCCCGGTGTCGACCAGGAAGCACGATCCGGTGACCTCCCCCGCGGCGCCGAGAAAGCGGAGGGTGAGGCCGTCGTGCCGCGGGCGCGCCACGCTCAGCGCCCGAAGCGGTAGTGGGTCTGGTTCAGGTATTCCGCGATGTCGTCCAGGTCCTCGAGCGCGAAGCGCTGCGTGACCCCTTTCGCCCGCTCGGCGACCTCGGTACGCAGCTGCGAAAGTGACTTCACGCGCGAACGCTCGTGCGGGCGTTCGTGCAGCTTTTCGTAGTGGCAGCCGCCGCAGTGCAGTTCGTACAGGCGCTTGCCGCGCGTGGCGTCCTGCGCGGCGACCGGCAGCGCAAGGAGAAGCGAGATCGCGAGAAGGATGAGCCTATGCATCGGAATGCTCCTTTTTCAGTGCCGCCCCGGGGCGGTTGATGTCCCGCGCGCCGCGCTGCAGGAAGCAGGTGAACGCGCTCGAGGCCGCGGCGAACGCCCAGCAGAGGAAGAACCCGATCGAATAGACCGAGAGCCGGCTGAGCGTCGAGGGTTCGCCGAACAGGTACAGCTCCTGCGGGTCGAACACCGTGAAGAACAGCACCTCGCCGAGGCCGCCGACGATGAACGAGGGCCAGAGAATCCAGATCGCCTTTTGCATCCTCCCTCCCCGCGCGCTAGCGCACGCCGATGTGGAACGCGTCCCGCGACCCCGGCCAGGTCGCGGCCAGGCGCCAGCTGCGCTGCGGATCCTCGACGGACACGCGCCAGCGCCCCGGCACCGCGGGCGGCGGCGCGCCCGCGTACACGCCGGGCGACACGCGCACGAAGCGTACGCGCTGGTCGTGCCCGCTGCGCGTGGCGTGCGCGAAGCTCACGAACAGCGCCGGCGGCGCCGCGTGCCCGCCGTCGAGCGTCAGGCGCCAGGTCGCGCCCGAAGGCTCGACGCGCGCCGTGATGCCGCGCGCCGCCGCCGCCTTCTCCAGCGCGAGCACCCGATTCACCGCAAGCCCCTGCTTGTAATAGTCCTCGGCCACCAGTCCGTCGGCGCCAGACACCGCGATCCAGATCGTGATCGCGCCGGCGACGACCACGGCGGCCGGCCCGGCCATGAGGATCCAGGGCCAGGGTTCTCGATACCAGGGTTGCACGATCGTCGATTGCATGGCGGGCCTCATCGGACAATGAACACGGATTTCTCGCGCACCGCGACCGCCGGGTCGTCCTGCGCGGCGATGACGAAGTCGATGCGATGGGTGCCGGGGGCGGCGCCCGCGGGCACCCGCAGGCGCAGCGGCAGCATGCGCGCGCCGGACGCCCCGATTTCCGGGGTGGCGTCGCCCGCCAGTTCGAGGCCGGGCAGGCCCTCGGCGCGGATCAGGAAGCGCCGCGCCGTCTCGCGGGTGTTCATCACCTGCAGCCGGTAGACGTTCTCGATCTGCCCGCCCTCGACTTCGCGCGAGATCGCCACCCGGTCGCGGATCACGTCCACCTTGAGCGGCACGCGCGTCCACAGGGCGACGCCCGAGGCGAGCACGATCAGGCCGAGGATGGCGCCGTAGACGAGCACCCGCGGACGGAACGCGCGGCGCCAGATCTCGCGCGGCGTGTAGCCGCGCTCCAGGGCGTTCTCGGTGGCGTAACGGATCAGCCCGCGCGGCCGGCCGGTGCGGTCCATCACCTGGTCGCAGCCGTCGATGCAGGCGGCGCAGCCGATGCACTCGTACTGCAAGCCCTCGCGGATGTCGATGCCGGTCGGGCAGACCTGCACGCAGATGCTGCAATCGACGCAGTCGCCGAGGCCCTCGCGCGCGGACTTCCTGCCGCCGGCGCCGCGCGGCTCGCCGCGCGCGGCATCGTAGGTGATGACCAGGGTGTCGCGGTCGAACATGGCGCTCTGGAAGCGCGCATAGGGGCACATGTACTTGCACACCTGCTCGCGCATCCAGCCGGCGTTGCCGTAGGTGGCGAAGCCGTAGAACAGCACCCAGAAAGTTTCCCAGGGTCCGGTGTTCAATGTCCACACCGCGTCCCACAGCTCGCGGATCGGCGTGAAGTAGCCGACGAAGGTGAACCCGGTCCACAGCGCGATCGCGATCCACGCGCCGTGCTTGGCCGATTTCAGCCCGAGCTTGCGCAGCCCCCAGGGCTCGCGGTCGAGGCGGATCTGCTTCGCCCGGTCGCCCTCGATTTTCCGCTCCACCCAGAGGAACATCTCGGTGTAGACGGTCTGCGGGCAGGCGTAGCCGCACCATAGCCGCCCGGCCATGGCGGTGAAGAGAAACAGCGCGAGCGCCGAGATCACCAGAAGCACCGTCAGGTAGACCACGTCCTGCGGCCAGAACACCAGCCCGAAGATGTAGAACTTCCGGTGCGCGATGTCGAAGAGCACCGCCTGACGGTCGTTCCACGGCAGCCAGGCCATGCCGTAGAACACCAGCTGCGTCGCCCACACCAGCGCCCAGCGCCAGGCCGCGAACCAGCCGTGCACCGCGCGCGGGTAGATCTTGGCCGCCGAAACGTAGAGCGGCTGCTCCATGACGGCCACGGGCGCAGGCGCGCCCGCGCCGTCGGGCCGAGTCGCCACGTTCAGCGCGGGCCTTGCCATGCCGTCATGGCGGCGCCTATTTCGACGGCGGCGGGACGCCGCCCCCGAGCCCGTAAACGTAACCGGTGAGCAGGTGGATCTTTGCCGGCGTGAGGAAGTCCTTGTGCGGAGGCATCTGGTTGGTGCGCCCGCGCACGATGGTCTCGATGATCGCCGTCTCCGCGGCACCGTGCAGCCAGACCTTGTCGGCGAGGTCGGGCGCGCCGAGCGCCGGGTTGCCCTTGCCCTCCACCCCATGGCAGGCGACGCAGTTCTGCGCGAACAGCGGCTTGCCGCGCGCGGTGCGGATGTCGTCGGTGGCGCGACCCGAGAGCGACATCACGTAGTGCGCCACGTCCTTCGCGCCCTCGCCATCGAGCACCGCGCCGAACGGCGGCATGACGCCTGTGCGCCCTTCCGCGATGGTGGTGCGAATCGCCTCCGGGGTGCCGCCCCAGAGCCAGTCGCGATCGATCAGGCTGGGGTAGCCGCGCGAGCCGCCGCCGTCCGAAGCATGGCACTGCGCGCAATGGTTCAGAAAGAGCTTCTGCCCGACCGCGCGCGCCGCCGGGTCTGCGGCCAGCGCGGGCGCGTCGAGCTTCGCGAACCCCTCGTAGAGCGGCGCGACCTTCGCCGCCATCGCCTTTGTCTCGGCCTCCAGCTGGCCGACCTGCGACCAGCCGAGCACGCCGCGCCAGCTGCCCAGCCCGGGGTAGAGCACCAGGTACACCAGCCCGAACACCACGGTCAGGTAGAAAAGCCACGACCACCAGCGCGGCAGCGGATGATGGTACTCGGTCAGGTCCTCGTCCCAGACATGGCCGGTGGTCTCCATGCTGCCGTCGGCCTTCGGCTGCACCTTGCGCACGCTCTGCATCCAGAGCAGCGCCGCGCAACCGATCACCGAAACCAGCGTGATGATCGCGATGTAGTAGTCCCAGAAGCCGCTGGTGAACTCGCTCATGGGCGCGGGCCTCCGTGGTCGGCCTCTTCGAAGGGCATCATGGCGTCACGCTCGAAGCGCTCGCGCCGCGAGGGCGCGTACGCCCACCAGACGATGCCGAGGAAGGCGACGAGCGCCGCCACCGTGAGCAGGCTGCGCAGGAAATTCAGGTCCATGACGTTCTCCCGGTTCCTATTGGCCCGCGCGGCCCTGCCGGGCGGTACCCAGCCCCTGCAGGTAAGCAATCAGCGCGTCCATCTCGGTCTTGCCCTTGAGCGCCTCGCGGGCCCCCGCGATCTCGGCATCCGCGTACGGCACGCCGAGGCGGCGCAGCGCGCGCAGCTTCGCCTCGATGTCCTCGGCATTCGCCGGCGTGCGCGCAAGCCACGGATAGCCCGGCATGTTCGACTCCGGCACCAGATCGCGCGGATTCAACAGGTGCGCGCGGTGCCAGTCATCCGAATACCGGCCGCCGACGCGGTGCAGGTCCGGCCCGGTGCGCTTCGAGCCCCACTGGAAGGGCCGGTCGTAGACGAATTCGCCGGCCACAGAATACGGGCCGTAGCGCTCCACCTCGGCGCGAAACGGCCGGATCATCTGCGAATGGCAGTTGTAGCAGCCTTCGCGGATGTAGATGTCGCGGCCGGTGAGCGACACCGGGTCGTAGGGTTTCAGGCCCGCCACCGGTTCGGTGACCGACTTCGTGAAGGACAGCGGCACGATCTCCACCAGGCCGCCCACCGCGATCACCAGGATCACCAGGACGATCATCAGGCCCTGGTTGCGCTCGATCATGTCATGCGTGAGTTTCATCGTCTGGTCCCCGCGGCCTCAGGCGTGCGCCGGTGCCGGGATCGGCGCCTCGACCGCCCGGCTGCCCTGGATCGTCTTCAGCATGTTGTAGAGCATGATCACCATCCCGGAGAGGTAAAGCACCCCGCCGAGCAGGCGGATCGCGTAGAACGGGTAGGTCGCCTTCACGCTCTCGACGAAGGTGTAGGTGAGCGTGCCGTCCTCGCCCACCGCGCGCCACATCAGGCCCTGCATCACGCCGGCGATCCACATCGCGGCGATGTAGAGCACGATGCCGACGGTCGCCACCCAGAAGTGCACGTTGATCAGGCGCGTCGAGTACATCTCCGTGCGCCCGAACAACCTCGGGATGAGGAAGTACATCGTGCCCATCGACACCAGCCCGACCCAGCCGAGCGCCCCGGAGTGCACGTGGCCGACAGTCCAGTCGGTGTAGTGCGAGAGCGCGTTCACGGTCTTGATCGACATCATCGGCCCCTCGAAAGTCGACATGCCGTAGAACGAGAGCGAGACGATGAGGAACTTGAGCACCGGGTCGGTGCGCAGTTTGTGCCACGCCCCCGAGAGCGTCATGATGCCGTTGATCATCCCGCCCCAGGACGGCGCCAGCAGGATGAGCGAGAAAATCATGCCGATCGACTGCGCCCACTCGGGCAGCGCGGTGTAGTGCAGGTGGTGCGGGCCGGCCCACATGTAGGTGAAGATCAGCGCCCAGAAGTGCACCACCGACAGCCGGTAGCTGTACACCGGGCGCTCCACCTGCTTCGGAATGAAGTAGTACATCATCCCCAGGAAGCCCGCAGTGAGGAAGAAGCCCACCGCGTTGTGCCCGTACCACCACTGGATCATCGCGTCCTGCGCACCGGCGTAGGCCGAGTAGGACTTCCAGAAGGTCGCCGGCATCGCCGCGCTGTTGACGATGTGCAGCACCGCCACCGTGAGGATGAAGGCGCCGAAGAACCAGTTGGCGACATAGATGTGCGCAATCTTGCGCCGCGCGAGCGTGCCGAAGAACACCACGGCATAGGCCACCCACACCAGGGCGATCAGGATGTCGATCGGCCACTCGAGCTCGGCGTACTCCTTGGAGCTGGTGATCCCGAGCGGCAGCGTGATCGCCGCGAGCACGATCACCGCCTGCCAGCCCCAGAACGTGAAAGCCGCGAGGCCGTCGGAGAACAGTCGCGCATGGCTGGTGCGCTGGACCACGTAGTAGGAGGAGGCGAACAGCGCGCAGCCGCCGAAGGCGAAAATCACGGCGTTGGTGTGCAGCGGGCGCAGCCGCCCGTAGGAAAGCCAGGGAATGTCGAAGTTCAGCGCCGGCCAGAGCAGCTGCGCGGCGATGATCACGCCCACCAGCATGCCGACGACGCCCCAGACGACGGTCATCACCGCGAACTGGCGCACGACCTTGTAGTTGTAGGTGGATTCGGCTGGCATGGAGGTCCGTTCTCCCGTGAAGGACGGTTCTTGACGACGTTTTTCAGGCGCGTCGCGAAGACGCTCCGCCATGCTAGACAGAGAGGAAAAACGCGGCTTGATCCATGTCAAACGACTCCGGCCCTGCGCGCGCGAGCATGCCTGCGATGTCGCTTCTCGAGTTCGCCCGCGGTCCGGGCCTCGCATTCGCCCTCGTCGTTTTCTTCGCCGGAATGGCGATCCGCCTGCGCGCGACCTTGCGACCGGGCGCGCCGGACCTCTCCGCGCCGCGCAGCAACGCCGTCCTCGCCGGCGCCTGGCAGGCGATCCGGCGGCGCATGCTGCCGCGGGGCGCGTACGGCGCGCCGGGGCGCGCCGCCACGCTGAATGCGCTCGTCTGGCACCTCGGGCTGCTGGTCGTGGTGCTCGCCTTCGCGCCGCACATCGAATTTGTCCGGCGGCTGACCGGGCTTGCCTGGCCGGCGCTGCCGGATGTCGTCACCTACCTGGCGACGGCCCTCACCCTTGGCGGGCTGCTGATCGCGCTGGTGCTGCGCTGGACCGATCCGGTGCTGCGCCTGCTGTCGAACTTCGACGACTGGTTCTCGTGGTTCGTCACGACGCTGCCGCTGCTGACCGGCATGGCGCTCATCGAGCAGGTGTACGTCCCGGCACCACCCTACGCGCCGACCCACGCGGCCGACCCGGCGTTGCTTGCCGTGCACCTGCTCAGCCTGGAACTGCTGCTGGTCTGGCTTCCCTTCGGCAAGCTCGCGCACGCGGTGCTGGCCTTCGTCTCGCGCGCGCGCACCGGCGCCGCGTTCGCGCGGAAAGGCGCAGCGCAATGAGCAACGGCATCGACGCGCGGCATCCGCTGGATCTGGAATCGGCGCGCCTGTCGGTGAAGAAGGCCGACCCGCGGGTGGACCGGCAGGGCGGTCTGAGCGACGCCGAGCGGGTGAGCCGCGCCATGGCCGCGTTCGCGCGCGACAGCACCCCGGCCGTGGCGACCTGGATGGAGTCGTGCATCCATTGCGGGCACTGCGCCGAAGCCTGCCACTTCTTCCTCGCCAGCAAGGACCCGAGGCATACGCCGGTCTGGAAGATCGAGCCCTTCAAGCAGGCCTGGAAGCGCGAGGCGGGCCCGTTTGCCTGGCTCTACCGCACGCTCGGACTCAAGCCCGCAGTAACCGCGGACGAACTCTTCGCGTGGCAGGACCTGCTCTACGACACCTGCAACCTGTGCGGACGCTGCACCATGGTGTGCCCGATGGGCATCGACATCGCCGCGCTGGTCGGGCTCGCGCGCCACGCGATGTCCGAGGCCGGCCTGGTGCCGCACGAACTGCAGGCCGTGGCCGAGCGCGCCGAGCACGAGGGCAGCCCGCTCGGCGCGACGCCGAAGGTGCTCGCCGAGCGCATCGAATGGCTGGAAGACGAGCACGGGGTGTCGATCCCGCTCGACCGGCCGCAGGCCGAGGTGATGGTGACGCTCTCCTCGATCGAGATCATGAAGTACCCGGCCTCGATCGCCGCGCTGGCGAAGGTGCTCGCCCACGGCGGCTGGGACTGGACGCTGCGCTCCGACGGCTACGAGGCGACCAACTTCGGCCTGCTCTCAGGCAAGCTCGACTGGCAGCGCGACATGAGCCTGCGCCTGGTGCGCGCCGCCGAGGCCTGCGGCGCGCGCACGCTCATCCTGCCGGAATGCGGCCACGCCTATGGTGCGATGCGCTGGCAGGGCGCGAACCTGATCGGGCGGGCGCTGCCCTTCGAGGTGCTGCACATCTCCGAGTTCCTCGCCGCCGGCGTGCGCGAGGGCCGCATTCGCCTCGAGCCGCTCGAGGCCTCCGTGACCTTCCATGATCCCTGCCAGGTTTCGCGCCGCGGGGGCGCGACGCAGGCGCCGCGCGACGTGCTCGCCGCGCTCGGCGTGGACCTGCGCGAGATGCCCGGCGGCGGCGACGCGAACTGGTGCTGCGGCGGCGGAGGCGGCGTCATCACCATCCACCGCGCCGACGACCTGCGCCGGCGCGCCTTCGAGATCAAGGTGGCGCAGGTTGAGGCGAGCGGCGCCACCCGACTGGTGTCCAGTTGCTCGAACTGCCGCCTCACCTTCGACGACAACCGTGCGCATTCCGGCTGGGACCGGAAAATGGAAAGCCTGCTCGAACTGGTGGCGGCGAACCTCGTGGACGCGGGGGCCTAGGGCGCGGCGCTGCCGCGGCGCGCCTCGATCTTCGTGTACACGCGCGCGGCCTGCGCGCCGGCAAACGCCTCCTGCAGCGACGCCGCGGCGGCGCGCACGCCGGCCTCGGCCTCGCCCTCGACCAGCAGGAAGGGCGGCGGCACCCGGTCTGGCACGGCGCGGAACTTCGCCTCCGGGTTCGGTTCGGACTTCATTGCCCGCGGCACGGCGAGGCGGACGCGCGCCACCGCGCCCTGCGCGAGCAGCGCCTCGCAGAACGCGCGCAGGCGATCCTCCGCCGGGCGTTCCGCCAGTTCGATGACCGCGAGCCAGGCGCCGCCCGCGCCCGGCGCGCCGAAGGCCGCCTCGATGGTGCCCAGGCCGCGCACCATGTTGCGAAAGCGCGGCATGATGGATCTCGTGCGCGGCGAGGGATTCGCGAGGCAGGCCCGGTAGGCGGGCGACTCCAGCACCGCGAAGTCGAGCGTGTCGTAGAGCGCGGCGAAGCTGAGCGGCGCGGCAGCGTCGCGGTAGCGCTGGCCGGAGACGAAACCGGGCAGCGCGAGGCGCTCGCCGAAATGCTCCTCGGTGTACCAGGCGCTGAACTCGGCCTCATGCTCGGCGTCGATGTCGTTCCAGACCGAGAGCAGGCCGGGGCGGTTCGTGGGCATCGGGGTCGCGCTCCTCTTTGGCGTCCGGCGCGCGGACCCAGCGCGCGGGGGCGCTCGCCGGGACCGTGTTTCGCAATGGTAAGGTACGCGCCACGCACGGCGAATGCCGTTTCACCCGCCGTGACAGGCTTTCCGAACACCTGAACAAGGGACGACTCCGATGGCAAAACGCCCGCAACCGCGCAACGCCGCTTTCGTCGAAACCATGGCCCGCGTTGACTGGAAGGAGTTTCCGGGCCACTTCGGCGGCGCCCTGTCGAAGATGCTGGTCGGCCCGCAGAAGGGCGGGTCGGGCAGGATCGACTTTCGCATCTCGCGCTACGCGCCCAATGCGTACGTGGAAGAGCACGTCCACCGCGTGCAGGAACAGATCTACTACGTGCTGGAAGGCGAAGGTATGCTCACCGTCGATGGCACGCCGCACCTGATGCGGGCGCACGACTACGTCTACCTGCCCCCGGGCGCGCGCCACGCCTTCACCAACACCGGTCTTTCAGGGCTCGTCTTCTTCGTGGTGACGACGCCCGCCGACGACGGCCCAGCGGAGTAAGCCGATGCCAAGGATGAAAGGCGGCGAACTGATCGCCGAGTACCTGATCAAGCAGAAGGTGCCCTACCTCTTCGGCATCTGCGGGCACGGCAACGTCGGCATCCTCGACCCGCTGCACGCGGTGCGCGACCGGCTGAAGCTCGTCTCGCCGCGCCACGAGCAGTGCGCCGGCCACATGGCCGACGGCTACTTCCGCGTGAAGCACGAACCGGTGGCGACGCTGACCTCGACCGGGCCGGGCTCGGCCAACCTCGTCATGTCGCTCGCCACCGCGCTGTCGGACTCGTCCGCCTTCCTCGCGATCACCGCCAACGTGCCGACCTCGCAGATGAACCGCGCGCCCTTCCAGGAGATCTACGCGCACAACCAGGCCGACTTCCCCTCGGTGATCCGCCCGGTGGTGAAGCGCGCCTTCCAGCCGACGCGCGTGGACATGCTGCCGCTCGCGCTGCGCCAGGGCTTCGACACCATGGTCACCGGCCGTCCCGGCCCGGTGAACATCGACATCCCCTACAACGTGTTCCAGGAAGAGGACGAGGTCGCCCTGCCGGCCGCCTCGCACCGCTTCGGCCAGCACCGCCCCGGCGGCTCGGATGCGGACGTGGCGAAGGCGCTCGACCTGCTCGCCGACGCGACCCGGCCGGTGATCTTCATCGGCCACGGCGCGACACTGTCCGAGGCCGGCCCCGAGATCACCCGGCTGCAGCAGACCTACGGCATCCCGGTGATCACCTCGCCCAACGGCATGGGCTGCGTACCGGCGGGTGACCCGCTGACGCTCGGCTTCATCGGCCGCAACGGCGCCTACCCGGCGAACCAGGCCGGGCGGCATGCCGACCTTGTGATCACGCTCGGCACCCGCTTCGACGACCGTTCGTCTTCCAGCTGGTTCCCGGGCTACTCGTGGAACTTCCCGAAGACGAAACTCGTCCACGTCGACCTCGACCCGCAGGAGCTCGGCCGCAACTACCCGCCGACGCTCGGCGTGATCGCGGACGCGAAGGTGTTCGCGGCGCAACTGCTCGCCGCCGCCGGCCGGCGCGAAGAGCGCGGCGCGCCGCCGCTCAGGAAACAGTTCGCCGAGTGGCGCGCCGAGGTGGACGGCTGGCGCGCCGAGTGGGAAGCCCACGTGCGGCCGAACTTCGGCCTGCTGACCACGCCGCTGCGCCCGGAGTACGTCGTCGGCGCGCTGCAGAAGGTGTTGCCGGACGATGCCATCCTCACCTGCGACTCGGGCGTGCACCACAACTGGTTCATGCAGTTCTGGCAGCCGAAGCGCGCGCAGAGCATGTTGAACAGCTGGGGCTACTCATCGATGGGGTTCGGCGTGTGCAGCGTGCTCGGCGCGCAGCTCGCGGCGCCGGACCGGCCCTGCATCTCAGTGTGCGGCGACGGCGGCTTCTCGATGACGCCCTACGTGATCGCCACCGCGGTGGAGTACGACCTGCCCTGCATCTGGGTGGTGTGGAACAACTTCGCCTGGGGCGCGATCCGCGACATCCAGGTCGGCATGTTCGGCGACCGCCAGCTCGGCACGGCTTTTCGCAAGGAAGGCAAGCACTACAACCCGGACTTCGCCGCCTGGGCGCGCGCCTGCGGCGCCGACGGCGTCACCATCACGAAGAGCGAGGACCTCGCCGGCGCGCTCGAGCAGGCGATCCGCAACAAGCGCCCCTGCGTGCTCGACGTGCACGTCGACGCCGAGGTGCGCCCGCCCTCCACCGGCACCTGGCAGCTGCCGCCGACGCCGTACAAGGAACCGGCCTTCGGCAAGCCCTGGGTGGCCTGAAACTGGATTCCGCGTTCGACGTGGTGGTGGTCGGCGGCGGCGGCGCGGGACTCGCCGCCGCCATCGAGGCACGCGCGGCCGGCGCGCAGGTGCTGCTCCTCGAGAAGAACCCGGCGCTCGGCGGCTCGACCGCCTGGTCGATCGGCTCGATCACGGCCACCGGCACGCCGCACCAGCGCCGCAAGTGCATCGAGGACAGCCCGGCCGATCACTGGGCCGACATGCCGGGCTTCGCCGGCGAACTCGCATCGCGCGACAACGATGCGCTGCGCCGCGTGCTCTGCGACGAGGTGCCCGCCGCCTTCCGGTGGCTGCTCGACTCGGGCATCCGCTTCATGGGGCCGATGCCCGAGCCCCCGCACCGCAAGCCGCGCATGCACAACGTGCTGCCGAACTCGCGCTCGTACATTTATCACCTCGAACGCCGCGCGCGTCGTGCCGGCGTGACGATCCGCGGCGGCGTGCAGGTGCGCGCCCTCACCCGGCAGGGGGAACGCGTGACCGGCGTCGAGACCGCGACGGGCGAGCGCCTCACCGCACGCCGCGCGGTGGTGCTCGCCGCGGGCGACTTCACCAACAGCCCGCCGCTCAAGGCGCGCTTCATGGGCGCGCAGGAAGCCAAGGTCGAGGGCGTGAATCCCACCGCCACCGGCGACGGGCAATCGATGGCCGAGGCGCTCGGCGCGCGCATCGTCAACGGCGACCTCGCGCTCGGCCCCGAACTGCGCTTCATCGCGCCCGAGCGCGAGACCCTGGCGCGCCGGCTGCCGCCCTGGCCGGCGCTCGCCAGCGCCATGGCCTGGTCGCTGGAACACCTGCCCGCGGCGCTGCTGCGGCCCTTCGTCATGCAGTTCCTCACCACCGCGCTTGCGCCCTCGCCGACCCTCTTCGAGGCCGGCGCAGTGCTGGTGAACCGCGAAGGCGCGTGCTTTGGCGAGGAGGCGGACTGTCCCGCGTGGCGCGTGCCGGACCAGCCGGGACGCGTCGCGTACATCGTGATCGACGCGCGCCTCGCGCAGAAATTCTCCGCCTGGCCGGATTTCATCTCCACCGCGCCGGGCGTCGCCTATGCCTACCTGCCGGACTACCGGCGCAACCGGCCAGACGTGTTCAACGAGGCGGCCACGCCGCAGGCGCTCGCGGAACGCCTCGGCATGCCGCCGGACGCGCTCGCCGCGAGCCTGGCGGGCCGCCTCGGCACGCCGCCCTTCATCGCGCTCGGCCCGGTGCGTTCGGTGTTCGTGCATGCCGAGGGCGGTCTTGCGGTGGATGCGATGCACCGTGTGCTGGACCAAAGCGACCGGCCGATTCCCGGCCTGTACGCCGCCGGCTCCACCGGACAGGGCGGGCTACTATTGAAGGGGCATGGACACCACCTCGCCTGGGCCTTCGTGTCCGGGCGGCGCGCGGGCCGCCATGCCGCACTCGACGATTCTTCGGCAAAGGAGCGGGACCCCGGTGACTGAGCAATACGATGTGGTGGTGGTGGGCGCGGGCAACGCGGCCTTCTGCGCGGCGCTCGCGGCGCGCGAGAACGGCTCGAGCGTGCTGGTGCTCGAGCGTTCGGGCGAGGACGAGGCCGGCGGCAACTCGCGCTTCACCGCGGGACTGATGCGCGTTGCCTACGACGGCGTGGACGACCTCAAGCGCGCGATTCCCGACCTGACGAAAGAGGAAATCGAGCGCACCGACTTCGGCACCTACAGCGCCGACCAGTTCCTGGACGACATGGCGCGGGTCACCGAGTACCGCTGCGACCCCGACCTCACCGAACTGCTGGTGAAGAACAGCCTCGACACCGTGGCGTGGATGCAATCGAAGGGCGTGCGCTTCACCGCCGCCTGGGGCCGGCAGGCCTTCAACATCAACGGCCGCTTCAAGTTCTGGGGCGGGCTGACGGTGGAAGCCGTGGGCGGCGGGCCGGGGCTGGTGGATGCGCTCACGAAATCGGCGCAGAAGAACGGCATCGAGGTCTGGTACGCGGCGCGCGTCACCGGCCTGCTGATGGACGATGACGGCGTGAAGGGCGTGCGCGTGCGCAGGAACGGCAAGACCGTGGAGGTGAAGGCGAAATCCGTGGTGCTCGCCGCCGGCGGCTTCCAGGCCAACCCCGAATGGCGCGCACGCTACCTCGGGCCGGGCTGGGAACTGGCCAAGGTGCGCGGCACGCGCTTCAATACAGGGGACGTGATCCGCATGGCGCTCGACGCCGGCGCCGCGCCCGCGGGCAACTGGTCCGGCTGCCATGCGGTGGCCTGGGAAAGGAACGCCCCCGAGTTCGGCGACCTCGCGGTGGGCGACC
>DATCYZ010000138.1:0-9813 GCA_036526195.1 Burkholderiales bacterium | reverse complement strand
CGGCGGTCTTACTTGACGCCGAGCTGCAGTTCGCCCTGCTTGATCGCGGCAGGGTGGATGACCGTGGGCTTGCCCTTCTGGATCTGGAACACCGGCGGCTCGAGCGAGTCGATCTGGCCGGTGGGAGCGAACTTCACCGGTCCCCAGAAGGTGGTTTCGTTGAACGCCGCGAGCGCGTCACGCACCTTGGTGCGGTCGATGCTGCCGGCCTTCTCGATCGCCATCTGCAGGATGACGCCGGCCGCGGAGGCCGAGCCCTCGGCATAGTCGGGCATCGACTTGTACTTCGCCTGCCAGGCCTTTACGTAGGCCTCGGTGCTGCCGAAGATGTCCTTGCCCTTGTAGCGCACCGCCGGGTGCCACCACGCGGCGGAGGTGACATTCTCCGAGAGCTTGCCGGTGCCGTCGATCCATTCCTGGTAGGCGGGCGCGGCGACCATGGTCACCAGCGGCGCCTCGATCTTCTGGTCGGCCATCTGCTTGCGCATCAGGATCAGGTCGTTGGTGTAGCCGGTGGCGAAGATCCAGTGCGGCGACTGCGCCTTGAGCTGCGACAGCGCCGAGGCGTGGTCCAGCGTGCCGATGGCGTACTTCTCGAAATACACCACGTTCATGCCGTGCTTCTTGGCGGACTTCTCCATTTCCTGCGCGATCGCGAGCGGGAACAGGTCGTTGCGCGCGAGGATGGCCACGCGCTGCACGCCGGCCGCCTGCTTCTTGACGATGGCGGCGAGCGGCTCGGTCAGCGTGTCGTTCGGCGTGAAGGTGCCGAACAGGTACTTGTAGCCCTGGTCGTAGACCTGCGAGGAGGAAGCGGTCGCGGCGATGGTCGGCACCTTGTACTTCTCCGACACGCTGGAGGCGGCCTTGGCGGCGCCGGAGCCGAAGGGCGCGAAGAGGAAGTCCACCTTGTCCTGCGTGATCAGCTTCTCCGCCGCCTGCACCGCACGCGGGGTGTTCGACTGGTAGTCGACGTAGACGATCTCAACCTTCATGCGCTTGGCGCCGACCTTGACGCCGCCCGCCTTGTTGGCGGTCTCGGCCCACAGGTCGTAGCCGCGCTGCTGCTTCTGCGCCTCCGGGGAGAGCGGGCCGGTGATCGGCAGCGGGGCGCCGATGCGGATCACGTCCTGCGCGGATGCCGCGCCGGCGGCGAGTGCGCCGGCGATCAGCGCGCCGACGAGGGTTGGGGTTTTCATGGAAGGCCTCCTGGACTGGGTGGGGATGGTTGCGCACCCAGTCTAGCCCTGCCGCAGCTCCGTGGACAGCCTGTTTCTCGCAACGCAGCGTTGCCATAAACAGAACACGCACGGCGCCGGCGCCCTCAGCTGGTGCGCCGGTAGCTCGCCATGCCCGTCTTCAGGGCATCGAGCAGCAGCCGACCGGCCGGCGAGAGCTGGTGCGCGCGCGCCGTGAGCAGGGTGACGCTGGTGTCGGCGAACGGCCGGTCGCGCAACGGCACCGCGGCCAGCTCGCGCGAGGCGATGTCGCGCAGCGCCGCATAGCGCGGCAGGAAGGTCAGCAGGTCCGAGTTGCGCACCGCGCCCTTGGCCATCTCGAGGGAATTGGTCTCGATCACGCGCACGAAATCGGTGCCGGTGCGCTTCGCCATGCGGTCGATGCGGGCGCGGATCTCGAAGGAGCGGTCCGGCAGGGCGACGCGCGCCCCGGCGATGTCGGCGAAGGACAGGCTCTTGCGGCGCGCGAGCGGATGGTCTGCCGCGACGATCACGCACAGCGGCTGGTCGAGCCGGGCGTGCTGCACGAAGCCGGCGCCCGGGCGCACGCCGAAGGCGAGCGCGATGTCGGCGCCGCCTTCGCGCAGCGTTTCCAGCACGCTGCGCGAGCCGAGCACCGACACCTGCACCCGCAAGCCCGGATGGCGCTGCTCGAAGGTGCCGATGTACTTCGACAGGAAATACGACACCACGCCTTCGACGGTGGCGACGCGCACCTCGCCCGCGCGCCCGCCGGCGAGGCCCTGCAGGCCCTCGCGCAGGACCGCGTACTGCTCGCCGCTGCGCTCGGCATAGGCCAGCACCATCCTGCCGGCCTCGGTCAGGTGCAGCCCGCGGGCGCGGCGGTCGAGGAGCGTGAGCCCCAGCTCCGCCTCGAGGCGCGCGACCTGCCGGCTGATCGCGCTCGGCGCGACGCCGAGCTTCTCCGCCGCGCGGCGGATCGAGCCGGCCTGCACGGCGTCGCGGAAGTACTGGAGGGCGGACGGGAGCACAGGGGTAGTCTCGCATGCGCGGGCGGGCGTAGAGTAGGGGCTCCGCCTCCGGGATTGCGCGCGCCATGAACCGATTCCTCCGAAGCCTGCTTGTGGCGGTGCTGGTTCCGGCCTTCGTGCCCGTGGCGCTTGGCCAATCCCTGTCCGACCTCGCGCGCGAGAAGCGCTGGGCAGACCAGGTGCTGCCGTCGCTCGTGGTGGGCGATGCGCTCTGGCTCGAGTTCGGCGGCGTGAAGTTCCTGTCCCTCTACGCCGCGCCGGAGAAACCGCGCGGCGCAGTGCTGCTGCTGCATGGCGCCGGCCTGCACCCGGACCACGGCGTCACCGGTGAGTTGCGCGTGGCGCTCCTCGACAAGGGGTGGGCCACGCTCTCGGTGCAACTGCCGGTCCACCCGCCCGAGGTGGACGACGGGGCCGAGTACCGCAAGCTGCATCCCGAGGCGGGCGGGCGCATCGAGGCGGCGCTCGCGCTGCTGCGATCGAAGGGCTTTGCGCGACCCGCGGTGGTGTCGCACGCGATGGGCACCGGCATGTTCTACAGCTGGTGGCGCGCGCGGCGCGATCCGGCGATCGCCGCCTGGGCGGCGATGTCGATGTACGGCGCGCTCGACGACCTCGCCGACGCGCCGTTCCCGGTGTTCGACCTCTACGGCAGGAACGACTACCGCGGCGTGCGCGGGCCGGCGGACGATCGCAAGGCCATCCTCGACAAGCTGCCCGGATCGCGACAACTGGCGGCACAGGACGGCGGGCGCTTCCTCGCCGGCGGTGAGCAGACGGTGCTGCGCGAGGTGGGCGCGTTCCTCGAAGCCGCGTCCCGCTAGCCGGACAGGCGCCGGATTCGCCCGAATAGTAACATATACGTTCCCATCAGGCGGGAGACGGCGCGCCGACTGGTTCGCACAGGCGCTGGAAAGAACCGATCCCCCGACCCTAGAATCCTTCCATGCCAAACACTCCTTTCTCCAAAGTCCCGCTGCCGAAGGCGCGCAGCACCCGCAAGCCGCGCAAGTCCGGCCTCACCATGATGATCGACGCCGGCATCGGGCTCGCCTTCCAGGCCGACCTGCTCGAGCTCGGCGGCGCCTATGTAGACCTCGCCAAGATCAAGACCGGCACGGCGCGCATGTACCCGGAAAAGCTGCTGCTGAAGAAACTGGCGCGCTACCGGCGCCACAAGGTGCAGCCCTTCCTCGGCGGACAGTTCCACGAGTACGTCTACGCCACCCAGGGCCCGAAGGCGCTTGCGGGCTTCTACCGCGAGGCGCTGCGCCTGGGCTTCACGGCGATCGAGATCTCGGACAACGTGGTGCCGCTCTCGCCGCGCGAACGGCGCAGCCAGATCCGCGCCGCGCGCGCCGCCGGCCTCATCGTGTTCGGCGAGGTCGGCTCGAAGGACACCCTGTCGAACCCGAAGCTGCTGGTCGGGCAGGCCGAGGACTGCTTCGCCGCGGGCGCCGCGCTGGTGCTGGTCGAGGCGGCGGAACTGGCGCCGAACGGCGTGCCGAACCGCAAGACGCTGAAGCTGCTCGGGCGCGAGCTCGACATGACCCGGGTGATGATCGAACTGCCGGGGGCGTGGATCCCGGGCGTGCGCAAGTGCGACATCGAGGCGCTGAAGAAGCTGCTGATCGAGGAATTCGGCCCCGACGTCAACATCGCCAACGTGCCCCCGGATGACATCATCGACCTGGAGACCACCCGTGTCGGGCTCGGCGTGGCCGGGCCGCCCAAGGCGCTCTGGAAGCGCGGCAAGTCGGCCTGAACCCGGGCCTGCGGTTTCGCAAATCCGCGGGTCCGCACCTGCCGGGCCTGCGGCCCGCCCTGTACCATCGAACGGCGTGCGCCGTCCCTCGACGGACCGCCGCATCCCGGAGGGGGAGACCATCATGAAACTGCTCGTTGCCGTGGCGGCCGCGCTGGCCGCGAACCTTGCGTTCGCGCAGGGCTATCCGAACAAACCGATTCGCGTGGTGCTTGGCTACGCCGCCGGCGGCGCCATGGACATGAGCGCGCGCGTGATCGCGCCCGTGCTCTCGGAACAGCTCGGCCAGACCGTGGTGGTGGAGAACCGCACCGGCGGTGCCGCCAACATCGCCGCCGAGGCGGTGGCGAAGGGCGGCGCGGACGGCTACACGATCCTGTTCTACGCCGACGCCTACACCATCGCGCCGTCGCTCTTCGCCAAGCTGCCCTATGACCCGATCAAGGATTTCATCCCGATCACGCAGATGGTCGCCGGCGCGCACATCCTGGTCGGCCATCCGTCGGTGCCGGCGAACACCCTGCAGGAACTGATCGCCTATGCAAAGCAGAATCCCGGCAAGCTCGCCTACGGCTCGCCCGGCAACGGCTCGCCGCAGCACCTCGCGGCGGAACTGTTCAAGACGCTGGCCGGCAACATCGACATCACGCACGTGCCGTACCGCGGCGGCGGACAGGCGATCGGCGACGTAGTCGGCGGGCAGATTCCGCTCGCCTCGCTCGGCCTGCCGCCCACGGTCGGGCACATCAAGGGCGGCAAGCTGAAGGCCTACGGCGTGACCAGCAAGGGACGCCAGCCGCTGCTGCCCGACACGCCGACCTTCGCCGAGGCGGGCATTTCGGGGTTCGAGACCACGCAATGGTGGGGGCCGGCGGTCGCCGCCGGCACGCCGGCGCCGATCGTGCAACGCCTGTTCGAGGAGTTCGGCAAGGCGCTGCGCAACCCCTTGATCGTCGATCGGTTCGCCAAGTCCGGCCTCGCCAGCGTGCCGAGCGAGTCTCCCGAAGCCTTTGCGGCGTTCATCAAGTCGGAGATCACGCGCTGGGCGCCGATCGTCAAGGCCGCCGGCGCGAGGGTCGACAATTGAGTCCTGGCCGGCCGAACATCCTGTTCATCACCTCGGACCAGCAGCGCGCGGATTGCTACGGCTTCGAGGGCCGGCGGATTCGCACCCCGCACCTGGACGCGATGGCGCAGGCGGGCACGCGGTTCTCGGCCTGCATCACGCCGAACCTCGTCTGCCAGCCCTCGCGCGCCTCGATGCTCACCGGCCTGCTGCCGCTGACGCACGGTGTGTCGGACAACGGCATCGAGCTCGATGCGGCCCTGGGCGAGGCCGGGTTCGCCGGCACGCTGGCGCGCGCCGGGTGGCGCACCGGCTTCGTCGGCAAGGCGCATTTCGCCACCTCGCACACCTTCGCGCCCACCGGCACGCCCGAGTGCCGCAACTCGGACCAGCCGCAGGACTGGAACGGACCCTACATGGGGTTCCAGCACGTCGAGTTGATGGTCGAGGGGCACAACCACTGGCCGCCGATGAAGCCGCCGCGCGGCCAGCACTACGAGCGCTGGTTCCACAAGGACGGCCGCGGCGAGGCGCTGCAACGCCTCTACGACACCAGGCTCCCGCCGCACACCAGCGCGGTGCAGACCTTCCATTCCGGCCTGCCGCCGGCGTTCCACAACTCGACCTGGATCGGCGATCGCAGCATTGCCTTTCTGAATGCGCAGGCGTCCGCGAAGGCGCCGTTCTGCCTGTGGGCCTCGTTTCCCGACCCGCACCATCCCTTCGACGCGCCCGAGCCCTGGAGCCGGCTGCACGACCCGGAAGACGTCGACCTGCCGGTGCACCGCACGCTCGACCTCGAGCGACGCCCGTGGTGGCACCGCCAGAGCCTCGAGGGCAAGCCGCTGATCGTCGAGCACCTGCGCAAGATCCGCGAGAACTATTCGCGCATCCCGACGCAGTCCGACGCCGAACTGCGCGCGCTGATCGCGAACTACTACGGCATGATCTCACTCATCGACCACAACGTCGGGCGCATCCTGCTTGCGCTGGACGACCTCGGCCTCGCGCAGGACACGCTGGTGGTGTTCTCCACCGACCACGGCGACTGGCTCGGCGACCATGGCCTGATCCTCAAGGGGCCGATGGCGTACGAAGGCCTGCTGCGCGTCGGCCTGATCCTGCGCGGCCCCGGCGTTCCGGCCGGGAAGGTGGTGGCGGACCCGGTGTCGACGCTCGACCTGCCGGCCACCTTCGCCGACTACGCCGGCGTGCCGATGCCCGGCGCGAAGCACAGCCGCAGCCTCAGGGCGCTGGTCGAGACCGATGGCGCAAGCCGTGATTTCGCCCTGTCGGAATGGGACCTGCGCGCCTCGCGCTCTGGCGTGGACGTGGACCTGCGCACGGTGCGCGCGAAGACCGCGAAACTCACGCTGGACAGGATTTCCGGCGCCGGCGAACTCTACGACCTGGCCAACGACCCGCACGAAATGGACAACCGCTTCGACGACCCGGGCTGCGCGACGCTGCAGCGCGAACTCACCGACATGATCCGCAGCCGGCCCGACGACATCCGTCCGCGCCTGCCGCAGGTCGGCATGGCCTGAACAGGACCCCACGCATGAAAAACACCAACCTTCTCGTCATCATGTCCGACGAGCACGACCCGCGCTGGATGGGCTGCTCCGGGAACACGCTGGTGCAGACGCCGAACCTGGACCGCCTGGCGGCGCGCGGCACGCGTTTTTCGGATGCCTACACCACCAGCCCGGTCTGCGTGCCGGCGCGCGCCGCCTTCGCCACCGGGCGCTACATCCACCAGATCGGCTTCTGGGACAATGCCGATGCCTACGAGGGCAGCGTGCCGAGCTGGCACCACCGGGTGCGCGACGCCGGTCACCGCGTGGTCTCGGTCGGCAAGCTGCATTTCCGCGGCCTGCCCGGCGACGACCACGGCTTCTCGGAAGAGATCATCCCGATGAACGTGTTCGAGGGCCGCGGCGACCTGTACGGCCTGCTGCGCGGCGACGACATGCCGCCGCGCACCGACGGCAAGAAGATGGCCGGCCTCGCGGGGCCGGGCGAGTCCGAGTACACCTGGTACGACCGCGAGATCACCGCGCGCGCGCAGGTCTGGATGCGCGAGGAAGCGCCGAAACACGCCGATCGCCCCTGGGTGCTGTACGTGTCGCTGGTGGCGCCGCATTTCCCGCTGAAGGCGCCGCCGCACTGGTACTACCGCTACTTCGGCCGCACGCCGCCGCCGAAGCTCTACGGTCCGCAGGCGCGCTGGCGCCACCCGGCGGCGCGCGACCAGGGCGAGAACACCGGCTACGACAGTTACTTCGACGCCGCTGCGGTGCAGCGCGCGCGCGCCGGCTACCTCGGCCTGGTGTCCTCCCTCGACGAGAACATCGGCCACCTGCTCGAGACGCTCGCCGATTGCGGGCTGGGGGACAACACCCGCGTGCTCTACACCTCGGACCACGGCGACAACCTCGGCGCGCGCGGCCTGTGGGGCAAGCAGACGATGTATCAGGAGGCGGCCGCGGTGCCGCTGATCCTCGCCGGCCCGGGCGTGCCCGAGGGCACGGTGCGCACGCTGCCGGTGTCGCAGATCGATGTTTTCCCCACGGTGCTCGAGTGCGTCGGCGTCGACGGCGACACCGGAGAGGGCGTTTCGCTCTTTCGCCTGGCGGCGGGCGAGGTGCCGCAGCGCCACGTGCTCTCGGAATACCACGGCATGTCCTCGAAGTCCGCCGAGTACATGATCCGGCACGGTCGCTGGAAGTACGTCTATTACGTGCAGTACCCCGATCAGCCGGAACTGTACGACCTCGAGGCGGACCCGGAGGAGTTGCGCGACCTGGGCACCGATCCGGCGCAGCGCGGCGTGGTCGCCGAATGCGAGGCGATCCTGCGCGCGATGCTCGATCCGGAGGCGGTCGACGCGCGCGCGAAGAAGCGTCAGGCGGAACTGATCGCGGCGGCAGGCGGGCGGGAGAAGGTGGCGAAGATCGGCGGCTTCGGTTACTCGCCGCCGCCGGGGTACAAGCCCGACTTCACCTGAGCGTCCGGCGCCTGCTCAGTCGCCGAAGGAGATGCCGAGGTCGCGCGCGGTGCGGATGGTGTCGCAACTGCGCGGCACGCTGCGGATCTGTCGGGCGATCTTCGCGAGGGGCACGTAGCGCACGTTCGGCGGCGCGAGCGCCACCATCACGCCCGAGCGCCCCTCGGCCAGCGCGCGCACCGCGGCGCCGCCGAAGCGCAGCGAAATCAGCCGGTCGAAGGTGGTCGGGCTGCCGCCGCGCAGCAGGTGGCCGAGCACCACGTGACGCGTGTCCTTGCCGGTGCGCTCGGCGAGTTCCCTGGCCACCTGCTCGCCGATGCCGCCGAGCCGCTCGGCGACGCCGACCTTCTTCTCCAGCACCGCGCGGCGCCCGCCCTTCGCGCGCGCGCCTTCGGCCACGACGATGATGTCGTAGTTGCGCCCGATGCGGCTGCGCTCCTGGATCTTCTGCACCACCCTGGCGAGGTCATAGCGGATCTCGGGAATCAGGATGGCGTGCGCGGCGGCGGACACGCCGCTGTTCAGCGCGATCCACCCGGCGTAACGCCCCATCACCTCGACCACGATGATGCGCCGGTGCGAGGCCGCGGTGGTGTGCAGGCGCTCGATGCACTCGGTGGCGAAGGACACCGCGGTGTCGAAGCCGAAGGTGGTGGCGGTCTGCGCGAGGTCGTTATCGATGGTCTTGGGCACGCCGATCACGCGCAGCCCCTTCTTCGAGAGCGCGTGCGCGATGCCCAGGGACCCGTCGCCGCCGATGGCGATCAGGGCGTCGATCCTTTCGCGCCGCAGGGCGCGCAGCAGTTCGGCGCTGCGGTCCTTCTCCACCAGCGTGCCGTTGGCGCGCTGCACCGGGTAGCGGAACGGGTTGCCGGCATTCGTGGTGCCGATGATGGTGCCGCCGAGGTGGGTGATGTCGTGCACCCGTTCCGGCGTGAGCTCGATCAGGTCGGCGCGGCCGCGGCGCGGGGCGAGCAGGCCGTCGTAGCCGTCGCGGATGCCGACGCAGTCCCAGCCGTGGTGCGCCGCGGTCATCACCACCCCGCGGATCACGGCGTTCAGGCCCGGGGCGTCGCCGCCCCCGGTGGTGATGGCGATGCGGCGGATGCGCGGTACGCGGCGTGGCATGGTGTTTTCCTCCGAACGCTGGCCGGATGAAGCCATCTTACCGATAATCGACCCATGCACATCGCCATCCTCGGCGCCGGACCGGCCGGACTGCTCCTGGCCACGCTCGTGCGGCGGCGGCATCCGGACTGGCGCGTCGAGGTGTTCGAGCAGAACGCCGCCGACGCCACCTTCGGCTTCGGCGTGGTCTTCTCGGAAGGCGCGCTGGGTTTCCTCGAGCGCGACGCGCCGGACCTGCACGCCAGCCTCGCGGTGCGCATGGAACGCTGGCCGATGCAGCGCATCGTGCACCGCGACCAGGCGATCGACATCGACGGCAACGGCTTCTCGGCGATCGCCCGGGTCGAACTGAACCGCTTCCTGCGCGAACTGGCGGTCGCGGCCGGCGTGTCGCTGTCCTTCGACCGTGCCGTGCACTCGCTCGAGGCGCTCGCCGGGGCCGACCTGATCGTCGGCGCGGACGGGGTGAACTCCATGGTGCGCCAGGCGCGCGCCGCGCAGTTCGGCCCGCGCATCGAATGGCTGGCGAACAAGTTCGCCTGGTACGGCACCACGCAGCCCTTCGAATGCCTGACGCTGACCTTTCGCGAGAACGAACACGGGGCCTTAGATCG
>DATCYZ010000137.1:0-24600 GCA_036526195.1 Burkholderiales bacterium | reverse complement strand
TAGGACTGCGCGCGAGAATCCGCGGACCATATACAACAAACAAGTATAAAACCCGAGAGATATGAGTGTATTTTCACGTAATAGGTTATATAAGTTTCAGACTATTCGTTTTAAAATCAGGAAGATCCAATGGGTTATTGGACCAATTCCAGAAACAGCGTGCAAAATCATGATTTAGAAGCGTGTCTAATCATGGAAGTGACATCCTTGGAGAACAGGGCCGGGTTCAGGGGGTGCCGCGCCAGGGCCCGAAGCGGACCGAGTTTCCGCGCAAGCTCCAGCCATCCGGCCGAGGTTCCGGATCCCCCACGACCGGGCTTGAACCGTGTACCAAAGCGGGTTTCCCCGCCCGCGGCCTCAAGCGCCCGATCGAGCGCGAACTTCTGGGTCGTGGCCACGAGGAGTTCCATGCCTTCACGGTCCATGCCTTCCTCGAGCGCCTGCCAGTCGGCGTGCTCGAGCGCGTCAAGCAGTCCGCGGATGCGCTTGCCGTTGGCGCCCTCGCCGGTTTCAGCCGCCTTGAACGGGGCGCCCCCCCAGAATCGCAGCCATTTTTCGGCATCCGGAGCGCCCTGGGCCGCGAGCCAGGCCGAGGCTTCCCTGGCAGGGGGGGCTTCGAAACCGATGCTGAGGCAGCGGCTGCGGATGGTCGGCAGCAACCGGGCAGGCTCGTGCGATACCAGTATGAAGGTGGCGCTGCCCGGAGGTTCCTCGAGGCTTTTCAGCAATGCGTTCGCCGAATTGGCATTGAGGGTTTCCGCGGGCTGGACGATGGCCACCCGGCGCGCTCCCCGGTGCGAGCCGACGTTCAGGAATCCGGCGAGGGCCCGCACCTGCTCGATGCGGATCTCCTGGCTCGGCTTCGCGGCGCGTGATGCGCGCGGGGATTCCGCCGACTCAGAGTCGTCGTAGCGCCCCGAGGCAATGGCCACGGCGTCGGGCTCGACCCAGCGCAGGTCCGGGTGTGTGCCGGCGAGCACCCATTTGCAGGCATCGCACCGCCCGCAGGGATCCAGGGCGGCTTTCTCAGTCTCGCAGAGCAGGCGCATGGACAGCCGGGCCGCCAGCCAGGTCTTGCCGATGCCTTCCGGCCCATGCAGCAGCAGGGCGTGAGGCATGTTCTGCGTTGCCGAAACGAGCCTTTCCCAGCCACTCTTGAATGGAAAAGACTCGAATATATTCATACGGATGAAACGGCTTCCTTAACCGATTTCTTGATCTCTGCGAGGCCTTTCGAGGCGTCGATCACGCGCCAGCGGGCGGGCTCTTCCTTGGCCAGTTTCAGGTAGCGGTCGCGGACCCGCTCGAAAAACGCCTGGTCTTCGCGCTCGAACCGGTCGAGCACCTTTCCGGTGCGTTCCAGCCGCTGGCGGGAAATGTCGTACGGACAGTCGAACAGCAAGGTCAGGTCCGGGCGCAGGGCCGGATGCGCCTGCTTTGCCAGAGCGACCAGGAAGGCTTCCTGCACGCCCTTGCCCGCGCCCTGGTAGGCGAGCGTGGCGTCGGTGAAGCGGTCGCACAGCACCCAGTTGCCGCCGGCCAGCGCTGGTTCGATCACCCGGGCGACATGGTCGGCGCGCGCCGCGAACATCAGGAGCGCCTCCGCGACGCCATCCATCGGCTCTTTCATCAGCAGTTCGCGCAGGGCCTCGGCCAGCGGGGTGCCACCGGGTTCGCGCGTCGTCAGCACGCGGTGGCCGCGACCGCGGATGCAATCGGCGAGGAACGCCAGGTGCGTGGACTTCCCTGCCCCGTCCACGCCTTCCACCGTGATCAGCTTTCCGCCCTTCGCCATCTGCCGTCCCTTCTCAGCGGCGCGCCGGGGCGCGCTGGTACTTGTTGACCGCCCGGTTGTGCTCGTCGAGGGTACTCGAGAACTGGCTGCTGCCGTCCCCGCGGGCCACATAGTAGAGCGCCTCGGTGCGTGCCGGGCGCAGCGCGGCACGCAGCGCCGCCAGCCCGGGGAGCGCAATCGGCGTCGGCGGCAGGCCGGGCCGCGTATAGGTGTTGTACGGCGCGTCGGTCAGCAGGTGGATCTTCTTCAGGTTGCCGTCGAAGGCCTCGCCGAGGCCGTAGATGATGGTCGGGTCGACCTGCAGCAGCATGCCGCGCCGCAGCCGGTTGACCAGCGCACCCGCCACGAGTTCACGCTCCGCGGCTTTCCCGGTTTCCTTTTCGATGATCGAGGCCATGATCAGGGCCTCATAGGGCGTGCGATAGGGGACCGATGGGTCGCGCGCCGCCCATTCCGCTTCGAGGTGACGCTGCATCGCGCGGTAGGCGCGTTGCAGCACTGCCAGGTCGCTGGAGCCCTTCGCGAACAGGTAGGTGTCCGGAAACAGGCGGCCCTCGAGGCGCGATGATTCCGCGCCAATGGCTTTCGCCAGGGCCGCTTCGTCCAGGCTTGCGGTTTCCTGCCGCAGCGCCGGGTTGGCGGCGAGCGCGGCGCGCGCCTGGCGCAGGGTCCAGCCCTCGACGAAGCGCACCTCGGCCTGTGTGACATCGCCGCGCGTGAGCTTGTCGAGCAATTGCACCGGGGTCGGTGCCTCGGTGAGCTCGTAGCTGCCGGCCTTGATCGTCTGCGTGCGCTCGAGCAGGCGCGCGAGCAGTTCGAATTGCAGCGCGCCGACGCGCACGCCGGCCGATTCGAGGATGGCGGTGGCGGCGCGAAAGCGCGTGCCGGCGGGAATCTCGAACTCCAGCGGCACCGCGCGCAACGCGAGCGGCGTGGCCACGTACCATGCGGCATAGCCGGTGGCGAGCAGGATGGCGAGAACGACGAGGAGGAAGAGGCGCTTGAGCAACGGACCAGGCCGCCCGGCACGGCCGAAGCGAACCGCAGCAGGTAATATTCCATTCTACGATGAGTGACACGGATCCCGCCGCTGAATCGTCCTGCGTCGCCCTGCTGGACGATGCCGGCTTGCTGCTCGCAAGCGGCGCCGACGCGCGCAGTTTCCTGCACGCGCAGCTGACCAGCGACGTGCAAAACCTCGCGCCAGGCGCGGCGCGGCGCGCCGGCTGGTGTTCGGCGAAAGGACGCCTGCTGGCCACGATGCTGGTGATTCCCGCGGGCGAGGACCGTTTCCTGCTGCAGGTCTCGGCCAGCGTGGCGTCCCCGGTGGCGAAACGCCTGTCGATGTTCGTGCTGCGGGCCAAGGCCAGGATCGAAGACGTTGGCACGCAATGGCGTCAGTACGGCCTGTTCGGTGCGGAAGTGCCGCGTGCCCTCGAACGTGCCGGGCTCGAGGCGCCGGCGGCGCCACTCGCCTGCACGCAGGCGGCGGATGGCACCGTGGCGCTGCGCATCGACGCGCAGCGGGTCCTGATGCTGGTCCCGGCGGCGCGGGCCGATGCCGTGCGCGCCGCGCTCGCCCTGCCTGCGGCGCCCGCTGCGCGCTGGCGCGTCGAGGACATTCGCGCCGGCCTGCCCGGCGTTGTGGCCGCGACACAGGATCTCTTCGTGCCGCAGATGGTGAACCTCGAGCTGCTCGGCGGCGTCGATTTCAAGAAGGGCTGTTACCCGGGGCAGGAAGTGGTGGCGCGCACCCAGTACCGCGGACAACTCAAGCGCCGCATGGTGCGCGCGCGCGTCGCCGGGCCGTCCGCGCTGCAGCCCGGGCAGGACCTCTACGGCGATGACGGGCAGCCGGCGGGCACCGTGGTGAACGCGGTCGCCGGGACGGACGCAACCGAACTGCTGGCGGTATTGCCGCTCGGCGCACTCGAGGCCGGCACGCCGATCCGAATCGCGCCCGGCGGCGCGGCCATCGAAGTCCTGCCGCTGCCCGCAGCGGCGTGAGCGACGCAGCGCCGGCGGGGCCGGCGACCCTCTACGTCTATTACCGCATCGATTCCGCGCATCGCGAGGCCCTGCGCGCCGCGGTCGGACGGCTGTTCGAGGTCATCCGGCGCGAGTCCGGCGTCGAGGGACGCTGGATGCAGCGTCGCGACGACGCGCAGACCTGCATGGAGGTCTACGCGCCGGTCGCGGCCGTGGCGGACTTCACCGCCCTGCTCGATGCGCAGGTGTCGCGCCTCGGCATCGACCGCTTTCTGGCGCCGGGCGCGACGCGGCGCACCGAGGTCTTCGTCGCGGCGGACCGGACATGTGCCTGATCCTGTTCGCGTGGAAGGCGAACGCGCGCTATCCGCTGCTGGTGGCGGCGAATCGCGACGAGTTCCACGCGCGCGCCACCGCGCCGGCAGGCTTCTGGCGCGATGCGCCGCAGCTGCTCGCCGGGCGCGACCTCGCCTCCGGCGGCACCTGGCTCGGCGTTTCGCGCAGCGGGCGCTTCGCCGCGGTCACGAACTATCGCGACCTGGATGCGCCGGTGCCGGGCGACGCGCCTTCGCGCGGCGCGCTGACCGCGGATTTTCTCGCCGGGGACATGTCGCCCGCCGACTGGGTGCGCGCGGTGGCGGCGCGCGGCGCGGCCTACCGCGGCTTCAACCTGCTGGTCGCGGATCGCGAGGACCTCTGGTGGGTGTCGAATCGCGACGGCGGCGGCCGGCAGCTGGAACCCGGCGTGTACGGTCTGTCGAACCACCTGCTCGACACGCCCTGGGCAAAAGTGGTGACCGGCAAGGCGCGGTTTGCGGCGGCACTCGAACAGGGCCCCTCACAGGCCGCGCTGTTCGAACTCCTCGCAGATGCCACGCTGCATGAACCCGCGCCCGGCACCGCGCCGGGGCGCGCGGCGCGCGAACGCATGCTGTCGGCGGCGCGCATCGTCTCGCCGGACTACGGCACCCGTTGCTCCACGGTCCTGAGCATCGACGATTGCGCACGGACCCGCTTCGCCGAGCGCAGCCGCGACCCGGCGGGCGCAGTGCGCGAGACGGTGCAGTTCGAGTTCGACCTGGCGGTACCTGCGCCGGCCTGAGACCGCGCGCCTCAGTCGCGCAGCCGCAGTCGCATGTCGCGGTGCGCGATGCCGGCCTCGGCATAGACCGCGCCTTCGGCGATGAAGCCGCGGCCGCGGTAGAAGCCCTCGGCGGAGACCTGCGCCGAGAGGACGATCTCCTCGTCGCCGCGCGCGCGTGCGGCTTCGACCAGCGCGTTGAGCAGCGCCGCGCCGACGCCGCGGCCGCGCGCGTCCCGCAGCACCGCCATGCGCCCGATGTGGCTCACCTTGCGTCCGGCCTCCTTCGCGGTCGGCAGCAGGCGGCCGGTGCCGAGCGCCACCGACTGCGCATCGCGCGCGATCGCGTGCAGGCTCGCGGCGTCCTGGTCGTCGAGTTCGATTTCCGCGGGGACCCGCTGTTCGTCGACGAACACCGCAAAGCGGATCGGCGCGGCAAACGCGCGTGCCGCGTCCCATGCGAGCAGTTCAATGCGGAGCATGGGCGCAGTATAGAATTTGCCGTTTTCCGAAGCGACCCCTGCGCATGAAAAGCCTCTGGAACGATGCCGAAGCCGCGACCTTCGCAGGTCCGCTCGGTCCGCGCGTGTACACCTCCCGCCTGCTCGGGCGCGACAAGTCGCTGGTCCTGCACGGCGGTGGCAACACCTCGGTCAAGCTGCGGCAGAAGAACCTCTTCGGGGAGGACGAGGCGGTGCTGTTCGTCAAGGGCAGTGGCTGGGACCTGGAGACGATCGAGGAAGCGGGCTTCACGCCGGTGGCACTCGATTACGTCCGCCGGCTGGCCGACCTCCCTGCCCTGTCCGACCCGCAGATGGTGAACGAACTGAACACCCACATGCTGCGCGCAGGCGCGCCCTCGCCCTCGGTCGAGACCATCCTGCACGCGATCCTGCCGCACGTGTACGTCGACCATACGCACGCCGATGCGGTGCTGTCGGTGTCGAACGCGCCGCAGGGCGAGGCGCGCATACGCGAGATCTACGGCGACAAGGTCGTGGTGATCCCGTACATCATGGCCGGCTTCGACCTTGCCACCTTCTGCGCGCGCGCGTTCCGCGAGCAGGCCGGGCCGCAGACCATCGGCATGGTGTTGCTCTCGCACGGCATGTTCTCCTTCGGTGCCGACGCGCGCGAATCCTACGAGCGCATGATCACGCTGGTCGGCATGGCCGAGGCCTACCTCGAAGCGAAGAAGGCCTGGGCGGTGTCGCTGCCGGCGGCGAAGCCGGCGCCGGTTGCCCCGACGGAGATCGCCGCGCTGCGCCGCGCGGTGTCGGAAGCCGCCGGCGTGCCGATGCTGCTGCGCGCGAACGATGCCCCGCGCTTTCTCGCCTTTGCGCGGCATGCGCAGGTGGCGCAACTCTCGCAGCGCGGGCCGGCGACGCCGGACCACGTAATCCGCACCAAGCCCGTGCCGATGCTCGGCCGCGACGTGGAGAAATTCGCGGCGGCGTATCGCGCCTATTTCGAACGCCAGTCGCAGAAGGCGAAGGCACCGAAGACCATCCTCGATCCCGCGCCGCGCATGGCGCTGGACCCGGAACTCGGTTTTGTCGCCATCGGCCGCACCGCGAAGGACACCGCGATCGTCGAGGACCTGTACGAGCACACGATCGATGTCATCCTGCGCGCCGAGGCGCTCGGCGGCTGGAACGCCGTGGACGAAAACCACATCTTCGACATCGAATACTGGGACCTCGAGCAGGCCAAGCTGCGCAAGGGCGGCAGCGCGCCCGCGTTCACCGGCGAGGTGGCGCTGGTCACCGGCGCTGCCTCCGGCATCGGCAAGGCCTGCGTCGACGCCTTCCTGCGCCGCGGCGCGGCGGTGCTGGCGCTCGACCGGAATCCGGCGATCACGTCGCTGTGGCCGCGCGCCGACGTCCTCGGGCTGGCCTGCGACCTGACCGACGCGGCGGTGGTGCAGGCGGCGCTCGCGCAGGGCGCGAAGCGCTTCGGCGGCCTCGACATGCTGGTGCTGAATGCCGGCATCTTCCCCGCCTCGCAGGCGATCCAGGACATCGCCGCGGACCTCTGGCAGAAGACCATGTCGGTCAACGTCGAGGCCAACCTGCGCCTGATGCAGTCCTGCCATCCGCTGCTCAAGCTCGCCCCGCGCGGCGGACGCGTGGTGGTAATCGGCTCGAAGAACGTGCCCGCGCCCGGCCCCGGGGCGGCGGCCTACTCGGCTTCCAAGGCGGCGATGAACCAGCTCGCGCGCGTCGCCGCACTCGAGTGGGGCAAGGACGGCATCCGCATCAACTCGCTGCATCCGAACGCGGTCTACGACACCGCGCTGTGGACCGATGAGGTGCTCGCGGCGCGCGCAAAGGCCTACAACCTGACCGTGGCGCAGTACCGCAGCAACAACCTGCTGCGCACCGAGGTCGCCTCTAAGGACGTGGCCGAACTGGCCGCCGAGATGTGCGGCAGCCTGTTCGCCAAGACCACCGCGGCGCAGGTGCCGGTGGACGGCGGCAACGAGCGCGTCGTCTGATGGCGAGCGCCGCGACCCCTGCCGTCCAGGCGGTGCGCTGGACCGGCAGCGTGCTGGAACTGCTCGACCAGCGCCTGCTGCCCGAGCGCAAGACCTACGTCGCCTGCCGCAGCGCGGCGGACGTCGCCATGGCGATCCGCGACATGGTGGTGCGCGGCGCGCCGGCGATCGGTTGCGCCGCCGCCTTCGGCATGGCGCTCGAGGCGCGGCGCGGCGGGGACCTGGAGGCGGCGCGCACCCTGCTCGCCGCGAGCCGGCCGACGGCCGTCAATCTGGTCTGGGCGCTGGAACGGATGCGCGGCGCGAGCGATCCCGAGGCCGAGGCGTGCGCGATCTTCGAGGAGGACGTGGCGGCGAACCTCGCCATGGGACGGCTCGGCGCCGCGCTGGTGCCCGACGGCGCGCGCATCATGACCCACTGCAATGCCGGCGCGCTCGCCACCGCGGGCCACGGCACCGCGCTCGGCGTGATCCGCTCGGCGCGCGACGCCGGCAAGTCGGTGAGCGTGGTGGCGAACGAGACGCGCCCCTACCTGCAGGGCGCGCGGCTCACGGCCTGGGAAATGGTCGAGGAGAAGATCCCGGTGACGCTGATCACCGACGGCATGGCCGGGCACCTGATCGCCAAGGGCGAGGTCGACCTGATCGTCGTCGGCGCCGACCGCATCGCCGCCAACGGCGATGTCGCGAACAAGATCGGCACCTACACGCTGGCGGTGCTGGCGAAGCGTCACGGCGTGCCGTTCTACGTGGCGGCGCCCCGCTCCACCTTCGACCTGTCGATCGCCGACGGCACCGCGATCCCGATCGAGGAGCGCGGCGCGGACGAGGTGACCGGCTACCGCGGCAAGCGCTGGGCCCCCGAGGGCGTGCTGGTGCGCAACCCGGCCTTCGATGTCACGCCCGCGGACCTGGTGAGCGCCATCCTCTGCGAGACCGGCGTGGCGCGACCGCCGAACCGCGAGACGATCGCGAAGCTGTTGGCCTGATCCCGGCCGGCTGAGCATGGCGAACGCGGCGCTTTGCTGGATCGACCGCAACATCCTCGAGCTCGGGCGCGAGCTGCGGCTCGACTACCTGCCGCCGCTGATGGTCTACGTGGCCGCGGGGGTCTCGGGCCTGACCGGGATCGTCGGCACCTTCTTCGTCAAGGAGTACCTCGGGCTCTCGGCGGAGTTCCTCGCCGCGCTCGGCTTCTGGGCCGGGATTCCCTGGGCGCTGAAGATGCCGGTCGGTCACCTCGTCGACCTGATCTGGCGCTGGAAGAACTGGCTGGTGTACCTCGGCGCAAGCCTGATCGCCGCAAGCGTCCTGATCCTCTACGGCCTGATCTCGGATCCGGCGGCGATGCGCGCGACCCTCCCCGTCGAGCACTGGTTCGTGCTGGCGGCGCTGCTCGCGCCGGTGGGCTACGTGATCCAGGACGTGGTGGCCGACGCCATGACGGTCGAGGCGGTGCCGCAGGTGGATGCGCAGGGCGAGGCCTTCGCGGCGGCCGAGCGGAAACTGATGCACACTACCATGCAGACCCTCGGGCGCGTGGCCATCATCGGCGGCACCGTGCTGGTGTCGCTGGTGAATGTCTGGCTGTTTCGCGACGCGGCGTCGCTGTCACAGGAAGCGAAGGCGGCGCTCTACGCCGACGTCTACCTGATGGCGCTGGTGATTCCCTGCCTGTCGGTCTTCGGCACGGTGCTCGCCGGCCTCCTGCACCGGCGCCGCGCGCGCGCCCTGCGCGCGCAGGGCTTCGACGCCGCGGCGATTGTGGAGTTGACCGATCGGTCGCCGGGCATCGTGGCGCCGAACTGGTGGATCCTCGGCGGCAGCCTGGTGTTCGTCGTCACTGTGGTGTCCATCGGCCTGGCCGACCTGCGCTACGGGCAGGAGGCGGTCTTCGCCGGCTCGTTCTCGATCATCGGCTTCCTGATGTGGAAGCTGCTGCGCGAGCTCGATCCGGCGGGGCGCGAAACCCTGCTTGGCACCGCCCTCGTGGTGTTCGTGTTCCGCGCCATGCCGGGGCCGGGCGCCGGCGCCACCTGGTGGATGATCGACGTGCTGGGTTTCGACCAGGGGTTCCTCGCGAAACTCTCGGTGATCACCAGCGTGCTGACGCTGGCCGGGATGTTCATCTTCCGGCGCTTCATGGCCGAGCGCTCGATCGCCTACGTCGTCGGGGCGCTGACGGTGGCAGGCACCTTGCTGGCGCTTCCTACCATCGGCATGTACTACGGGCTGCACGAATGGACGGCGGCGCGCACCGGCGGGATGGTGGACGCGCGCGCGATCGCGCTGGTGGACACCGCGCTGTCCGCGCCGCTCGGGCAGATCGCGATGATCCCGATGCTGGCGTGGATCGCGAACTCGGCACCGGCGCACCTGAAGGCCACCTTCTTTGCGGTCATGGCCTCGTTCACCAACCTGGCGCTGTCGGCGAGCGAACTCGGCACCAAATACCTGAACCGCCTGTTCACCGTGACCCGCGAGGTGCGCGACGCCGCCTCGCGCGCGGTCACGGTGCCGGCGGACTACGGCGAGCTCGGCAGCCTGCTGACCCTGGTCACCGGGATCGGGTTCGTGCTGCCGATGCTGGCGATCGTGCTGATCCGGGGCCTGCGCCTGCGTTCTGCCTGAGCCCCCTGGGGGCCGTTTCCCTCCCGCGTCATGGTGACCGGTGGTCCGTTTTTCATAACAGGATCATTGTGTTACAATATGATACTTTGCATTACAATAGCATCCGCAGGACGCCGGATGCCCCCCGACTTTCCCAAGGAGGAACGCCCATGTACAAGACCAAGCGAACATTCCTGCTGGCGGCCACTGCCTCGGCCGTCGCTCTCGCCTTTGCCGGCCCCGCGGCTGCCAAAGTGGAGGGCGACAAGATCATCCTCGGTTCGGCCATCTCGATCACCGGCAAGTACTCCCAGGAAGGCAAGAACGCCCGCGACGGCTACGACCTCGCGGTCAAGATGATCAATGACAAGGGCGGCGTGAAGGTCGGCGACAAGTCCTACAAGCTGGAGGTGAAGTATTACGACGACGAGTCGACCCCGGCACGGACCGCCCAGCTGCTCGAGCGACTGATCAGCCAAGACGGCGTCAAGTACGTGCTCGGCCCCTACAGCTCGGGCACGACCAAGGCTGCCGCGCCGGTCACCGAGAAGTACAAGATCCCGATGGTGGAGGCGGAAGGCGCCTCGCGCTCCCTCTTCACGCAGGGCTACCGCTACCTGTTCGCCGTGCTCTCGACCTCCGAGCAGTACCTGGCGAGCGCCATTGCGCTGGCCGCGGAAACCGCCAAGAAGCAGGGCAAGAAGCCGAGCGACGTGCGCATCGCCATGGCGTTCGAGAACGACCCGTTCTCGCTGGATGTGCGCGCAGGTGTGGTGGATGACGCGAAGAAGTACGGCATGAAGATCGTCATCGACGACAAGCTGCCGCGCGACCTCAGCGACATGTCGGCGACCCTGACCAAGGTGAAGGCGCTCAAGCCCGACCTGCTGGTGGTCTCCGGACACACCAAGGGCGCGAGCACCGCGGGCCGCCAGATCAACGAAATGGGCATCAGCGTGCCGATGATCGCGATGACGCACTGCGAGTCCGCGGACATCATCGGCAAGTTCGGTGCCGGCGCCGAGGGCATCCTCTGCCCGACGCAGTGGGCCGAGACGCTGTCCTACAAGGACAGCCTGTTCGGCACCGCGAAGCAGTACAACGACCTGTTCCTGAAGACCTACACCGGCTATGACACCGTGCCCTACCAGTCGGCGCAGGCCTCGGCCGCGGTGCAGGTCTGGGCGGATGCGTTCACCCGCGCGCAGAGCTTCGATACCGAGAAGCTGCGCGACACGATCGCCGCCACCAACCTGGACACGTTCTACGGCAAGGTGAAATTCTCGCCCGCGGGCAACAACATCGCCAAGCCCATGGTGCTGCGCCAGGTGCAGAACGGCGGCTACCACGTCGTGGCGCCGTCGGAGTGGGCCTCGCACAAGCTGGTGTTCCCGCGCAACGCGGGTGGCGCCAAGCAGGCGAGCAAGTAGGCAAGGCAAGCTGACGCCGTTGGCTGGATCGCGGACCCGGAACACGGGTCCGCGCGGCGTCTTTCGCCATGTGGGATAACCTCCAGATACTCGGGCTCGCCCCGGTCTTCAACGTCCAGTTGCTGGTCAACGGCGTGCTGATCGGCGCGGTCTTCGCCCTCGCCGCCTACGGTCTTGCGCTGGTGTGGGGCGTGATGAACGTCAAGAACCTCGCGCAGGGCGACTTCGTCATGATGGGCGGCTACCTCGGCTGGTGGCTCGCGGAACGGGGCCTGAACCCGATTCTCGCGCTCCTTCCGGTGGCCGCGGTGATGTTTGCCTTCGGCTGGGTGCTGTACTGGCTGATCATCCGCCGGGTCATCCAGCGCGACCTGTTCACGTCGCTGCTGGCCACCTTCGGCCTCGCCATCGTCATGCAGCAGGGTCTCAACCTTGCGTTCGGGCCCGAGGTGCGCACCGCCGATTCCGGCTTCGACACCCGGGTGTTCTTCGATGGCATGGTGACCGTGACCGACATCCGCATCGTCTCCTTCGTGCTCTGCGGGCTGCTGGCGGTGGCGCTGGTGCTCTACATGAAGCGCAGCCGCATGGGGCAGGCGATCCGCGCCACGGCGCAGGATGCGCGTGCCGCGCGCATCCTCGGCGTCGACACCGAGCGCGTCTATGCCTTCACCTTTTCGCTCAACTCCGCGATCTGCGGCGCCGCCGGCGTGCTGATCTCGATGATCTGGGTGCTGCAGCCGTTCTACGGCATCGCCTACTCGGTGCGCGCCTTCGTCATCGTCACCGCGGCCGGACTTGGCAACCTGCCCGGGGTCATCATCGCGGCGCTCGGCCTGGGCGCCATCGAGCAATACAGCGGCTTCGTGCTCGGCGCCCAGTTCCAGCAGGCGACCGTGGTCGGCCTGCTGGTGGTGATCCTTGTCTGGAAGCAGTTCCTCATGATGCGTCGCCGGGAGAACCTGCAATGACCCGCGGCTCGAAGATCCTGCATGCCGGCATCCTCGTCGCCGGCGTCGCCGCACCGCTGCTCTTTCCGGGCTACACGTTCCAGTTCGCGATGCTCTGGATCATGATCCTGTTCGCGCTCACCTGGGACACCATGGGCGGCCAGATGGGCTACAACTCGCTGGGGAACATCATCTTCTTCGGCTTCGGCATGTACATCTCCGCGATCACCCAGATCGGCATGTACTACGACGTCGGCGAGTACACCGCGGCCTTCGGCGCGATCAAGGTCGATTTCAGCGACGCGCAGTATTACGGCGGGCTGGCGCTGGGCCTGGTCTTCGCGGCGCTGGCAAGCGTGGTGCTGGCGGTGGTCCTGAGCTGGGTGCTGCTAGGCCTGCGCGGCCCCTACTTCGCCATCGGCACCCTGGGCATTGCGCTCTCGGCAGCGGAACTCACCGGCGCGTGGACCTACGTCGGCGGCGGCGGCGGCATCTCGATGCCGGTGTTTCCGGGCGAACCGGAAGTGCGCAGTCTGTTCTTCTACTGCCTGTGCATGGCGGTATCGATCGCCTGCTACCTGTTCCTGCGCTGGCTCTACGGCACGCGCTTCGGCCTCGCGATCAACGCCATCCGCGACGACGAGGACAAGGCCGAGGCGATGGGGCTGCACACCAAGCGCTACAAGACCTTCGCCTGGGCGATCTCGGCGTTCTTCCTCGCCATGATCGGCGCGCTCTTCGGCAACATGACCGGCTTCATCGAGCCGATGGAAGTGGCCTACCCGACGGTCACCTTCGGCATCTTCATGGTGGCCATGACGCTGCTCGGCGGCAAGGGCACACTCTGGGGCCCGGTCATCGGCGCGACGATCTTCCACACCCTGAAGGAAGTCACCTGGACCTACCTGCTCGGCTGGCAGTGGATCGCCCTCGGCCTGCTCATCATCGTCAATGTGGTCTATTTCCAGCAGGGCATCCTCGGCTGGGTGAAGGACCGCAAGCCCGAGTGGTTCGGAGTCAAGGTGGATGCGGCGATGAGCGCCGACGCCGCGGCGTCCGGTTCCGCGAAGGAGGCCTCATGAGCACGCCCCTGATCGAGGTCAAGTCGGTCAGCAAGTCCTACGGCGGCGTGGTCGCGAACCACGAGGTGTCGCTCAAGGTCGAGGCCGGCAGCATCACCGGGCTGATCGGGCCGAACGGCTCGGGCAAGACGACGATGTTCAATTCCATCGTCGGCCACCACCCGATCGACAGCGGCTCGATCCGCTTCCAGGGCCGCGAGATTTCGAGCTACAGCGTGCAGCGCATCGCCCGCCTCGGCATGGTGCGCACCTTCCAGCAGACGCGCATCTACGGCAAGATGAACTGCCTCGAGAACATGCTGATCTCGGAGCCGCACCGCGCCGCGTCCTGGCGCGACTCGTTCCGGCGCTATCCGCCGCGCGTCACCGAGAAGGCCGAGCGGCTGCTGGAGTTCGTCGGCCTGTACCAGAAGCGCATGCTGGTCGCGGGGACGCTGTCCTTCGGCCAGCAGAAGCTCCTCGAGTTCGCCATGGCATTGATGAACGAGCCGAAGGTGCTGCTGCTCGACGAGCCCACCGCGGGCATCAACCCGACCCTGATCAACGGCCTGATCGACCGCCTGAAGCGCGCCAACGACGAGTTCGGCATCACGCTGTTCGTCATCGAGCACAACATGCGGGTGATCATGAACCTCGCGCAGCGCATCTATTGCCTCGCCCACGGCGAGATGCTCGCCGAGGGTACGCCGGACGAGGTGCGCGACGACCCGCGGGTGATCAACGCCTACCTCGGAGCCCACTGATGGCCGACGACAAGCAACGCGCCGGCGGCTATCACCAGGGCGGGGTCGACACCGTCATCTCCGTCGAGGACGTGATCCGTCAGGTCGAGGAGATGCGCACCGAGATCCCGGCCGGACGGCTGCTCGAACTCGCCGCGGGCAAGCCCTATGTCTCCATCGAGGGCCTGCGCGCCGGCTACGGCAACATGGAGGTCCTGCACGGCATCGACCTGCACGTCGGCAAGGGCCAGTCGCTGTGCCTGATCGGCCCGAACGGCGCGGGGAAGTCGACCGTGCTGCACTCGATCTTCGGCCTGACGCGGATCTTCGGCGGCCGCATTCAGGTCGATGCCTCCGGCACGAAGCGCGACATCGCCCACCTGAGCACAAACCGCACGCTGAAGGAGGCCGGCGTCGCCTACATCCTGCAGGACAAGTCGGTGTTCCCCGACATGACGGTCGAGGAAAACCTGTGGATGGGCGGTTACCTGCTGCCCTCGCGCGCCGCGGCACGCGAGGCGGCCGAGGAGGTGTTCGGCCGGTACGACCGGCTTGCCGCCCGGCGCCATCACAAGGCCCGGGTGCTCTCCGGCGGCGAACGACGCCTGCTGGAGATCTCGCGCGCGCTGGTGATGAAGCCCGAGGTGCTGCTGGTCGACGAACCGTCGATCGGCCTGGAGCCGCGCTTCATCGACATGGTGTTCGAGATCCTCGCCGACCTGCAGAAGAAGGACGGCAAGACCATCATCATGGTCGAGCAGAACGCCAAAAAGGGACTGGAATTCGCCGATATCGGTTATGTGCTGGTGTCCGGGGAACTCGCCATGGCCGGCACCGGCAACGAGTTGCTCGACGATCCCGAGGTCGCTCGCCTGTTCCTCGGCGGCTGAGTCCGGCAGCGACCGCGGATCCGACCCGCTGCGCTAGCCGCGGACGTTGACCGGCGTATAGGGTGGCACGCGCTCGAACAGGTCGATGATGTCATCGTTGCGCATGCGGATGCAGCCGATCGAGCCGGGCCGGCCCATCTCGGCGGTCTCCGGCGCGCCATGGATGTAGATGTAGCGCCGCATGGTGTCCACGTCCCCGAGCCGGTTCTGGCCGGGTTCGCACCCCGAGAGCCATAGCAGGCGGGTCAGCATCCAGTCGCGACCGGGATGGCTGGCACCGAGTTCCGGCGTCCACACCTCGCCCGTCGGCCGGCGCCCGACGAACACCGTGCCGGGGGCCGCGCCCGCGCCGATCTTCGCCCGGATGATGTGGCGGCCGCGCGGCGTGCAATGCGAGCCGTTCTTTTCGCCCAGGCCGTTCTTCGCGGTGGACACGCTGTAGCGGCGCACCAGCGCGCCTGAATCCTCCAGCAGGCTGAGCACCTGCGCGGCCGCGTCGATATCGATCTTCATCTGCGTCCCGCGAAAAAGGCCTTCAGCAACGCGCCGCACTCGGCGCCGAGCACGCCGCCCTGCACCACCGCATGATGGTTCAGGCGCGGCTCGGCGAACAGGTCCAGCACGCTGCCGGCGGCGCCGGTCTTCGGGTCCGCGGCGCCGAACACCACGCGCGCGACGCGCGCGTGGAACATCGCGCCGACGCACATCGCGCAGGGTTCCAGCGTCACGTACAGCGTCGTGCCCGGCAGGCGGTAGTTGCCGCGTGCGGCACTTGCGGCACGCAATGCGGCGATCTCCGCATGCGCGCTCGGATCGGCCAGCGCGATCGGGCGGTTCCAGCCCTCGCCGATCGACTGCCCGTCCAGAACGACGACCGCGCCGACCGGCACCTCGCCCGCGGACGCCGCGCGCCCGGCGAGGCCGAGGGCCTCCCGCATCCAGCGCTCGTCTTCCCCAAGGCTCACCCATGCCCCCTGTTCCGCATGCCCATCGTGCCGCGCGCGTCGGCGCGCGGTCTGTATGATCGCCGAAACGGGACCCTGTCGGCCCGCGCACCACAAGGAATGATGATGGCACGTATCGAGGACATCCCGGAACCGACGCGCGGCGTCGTGCTCGGACTGGAAATGATGGCGTTCGATTCGACGCCCTTCGTCACCGGCGGTCCGCTGGCGAAGCGTCGCGTGGCGATGGTGAGTTCCGCGGCGCTGGTGCGACGCGGGGAGGCGCCGTTCCTGCCGGGCACTGCGGAAGTCCGCACGCTTGCCGCGTCGCTGCCGGCCGCAGACCTCCTGATGAGCCATGTGTCGATCAACTTCGACCGCGCGGCCTGGCAATCGGACATCAACACCGTCTACCCGATCGATCGGCTGCGCGCGCTTGCCGCCTGCGGCGTGATCGGTTCCGTCGCCGACACCCACTACTCGGTGATGGGCTCGACCGACCCGCGCACCATGGCGGACACCGCCGCCGGCATCGCAGCGCAGATGCAGGCCGAGGGCGTGGACGCCGCCCTGCTGCTGCCGGTCTGACCGTTCTGCACGCGCGCCGTGTGCGCGCTCGGTCACATGCTGGAGGGGCTCGGAATCGCCACGGTGACGATCGGCCTGGTGCGTCCGCACATGGAGAAGACGCGCGGTCCGCGCGGCCTGTTCGTGCCGTTCCCGCTGGGGCGGCCGCTGGGCGAGGCCGGCGACGCAGGCTTCCAGCGCCGCGTCCTGCGCGCGGCCCTCGCCTTGCTCGAGCGCAGCGACGGCCCGGTGATCCTGGAGGATTTTCCGGAGGACGCGCCGACGCAGGCCGCCAATCCCGCCTGGTCGCCGCCCTTCGAGCTGCCTGCCCGGGCGACCCCGGCCACCTCCGCGGAATGGGCAGCGGCCCTGGCCGCTGAGATGTCGCTGGTGCGTCCATGGTGGGAGAAGGCCCGCGCGCGCCTCGGGCGCAGCACGGTCGGCCTGTCGGCGCAGGCGCCCGAGGCCTGGGCGAAGTACGCGGCGGCGTTCCTCGATGGCGAACTGCCCGCGCCGCCGGCCCCGCTGACCTCGCCGGCCTACGGACTGCGCTTCCTGTGCGACGACCTGAAGGCGTTCTATTTCGAGGCGGCGCAGGCGGCCGGTCCGGTGCCCTCGCCGACCCAGGTGAATCCCTGGTTCTTCCACCGGACCGTGGCCGGGGCGTTCCTCGTCGCCCTGCGCGCGGCTTCTCTGGCCAGTGCGGACAAGGGCCTGAACCTGGCCGGGGGGCGGTTCCTGATACCGGCGAATTGGCTAAAAATAAATCCATGAAACAGATGAGAATTATTTCATGATACTAAATTAATAGTGATATCAATGTATTGTAAAGTATTATTAATGTAACTTACAATTTTGTCTGATTCTCGATGCGGGTTATGGTCGGTTCTTTGAGCAACGTCCGGGCACCGTGCCCGGCCGCGAAAGGAGGAGCCAGATGACCCACACCCTGACCCGAACCGCCGCAGTCCTCGCCGCGCTGACCTTTTCCATGGGCACCGCGCTTGCCGCGGAGCCAAAGATCCCGGCCAGCATTTCCTGGACCGCCTACGGCACCACCTCCTCGGGCTACGCCCAGTCGGTGGGCCTGGGCAAGATGCTCAAGGAAAAGTACAACGTCGACCTGCGCATCATCCCCGGCAAGAACGACGTCTCGCGCATGGCCCCGCTCAAGGCCGGCCAGTCGCCGCTGTGCGCCTGCGGGATCGCCGCCTATTTCGCCCAGGAAGGCGTGCTGATGTTTGCCGCCAAGGACTGGGGTCCGATGCGGCTGACGAACCTCTTCAACAACATCGGCCGCAACGGCCAGCAGGCGATGGCGGCCGCCGACGCCGGCATCAAGACTGCCGCCGACATGCGCGGCAAGCGGGTCACCTGGATCAAGGGCGGCGACGCGCTGAACCAGAACATGACCGCCATGCTCGCCTTCGGCGGCCTGACCTGGGCCGACGTGAAGAAGATCGAGGTGCCGGGCTGGAAGCAGTCGATCGACGCCGTGATCAACGGCCAGGCCGACGCCGCTTGGGGCAGCACGATCTCCAGCGCCTATGCGCAGCTGGCGGCCTCGCCGCGCGGCATCTACTTCCCGCCCCTGACGCACACCGACAAGGAAGGCTGGAAGCGCGCGAAGGCGGTGGCACCATGGTGGGCGCCGACCATGGTCACGGCGCTCATCCAGGGTGCCAAGGACACACCGGTGCCGCACCAGGGCAGTAACTACCCCTACCCGATCTTCGTCGCCGTCCCGGGCACTTCCGACGACCTCGCCTACGGGCTGACGAAGGCGGTGATGGAGAACTACGAGTCGTTCAAGGAGAACGGCCCGGGCATGGACGGCTACCAGCTTTCGGCGCAGAACCTCGGCTACATCTTCCCGTACCACGCCGCGGCCATCCGCTATTACAAGGAAAAGGGCACCTGGACCGCCGAGCATGACGCGCACAACGCCGCGCTGCTCAAGCGCCAGGACGTGCTCGCCGCGGCCTGGAAGAAGATGGCCTCGTCGAAAGCGGAGGACGAGGCATTCGCCACCGAATGGCTCAAGGTGCGCGCCGCTGCGCTCAAGGGCGCCGGCATGCCGGTGGTCTTCGAGTAACGACATCGCGAGAACACCCAGGCAGGATCAGGCCGGCGTGATGCCGGCCTTTTTTTGTCGACCCCCGGTCCCTCTCCACCACACGACAGGCATGCCATGACCCAGGACGTGACTGCAGGCGAAAAAGCGGCAGAGGCCGTCGAACTGAAGCGCTACCGGAACGAAACGCCGCTGATCCGCGCCTTCATCGCATTCGGCGCGCTCGGCTCGGTGCTCCTCTCGGCGTACATGATCTTCGGCCTCGGCAACGTCTTCGGCACCTATGTCTTCCTGGAGACCGAGTATTTCTACCTGATGCTGGCAATGCTGGTGCCGCTGGTGTTCCTGCTGTTTCCGCTCGGGCGGGCCTCGCAGCATCACCTGCCCTGGTACGACGCGCTGCTCGCGGCGCTCAGCTTCGGCATTGCGATGTACTTCACCTTCAAGGGCAATGCCATCCTGACGCAGGGCTGGGAGTACACGGCGCCGACGCACGCGCTGGCGCTTGCCTTCGTGTTCTGGGTGATCATCCTCGAAGCCCTGCGCCGCGCCGGCGGCACGGCGATCTTCGTCATCTGCCTGCTGCTGTCGGTGTATCCGGTGTTCTCGCACCTCGCGCCCGGTTTCCTAAAGGGACAGGCGGTCTCCGCCACCGTCACCGCCGGCTTCCACATCTTCGGCACCGAGAGCATGCTCGGCATTCCGATGGGGGCGTTCGCCAACCTGGTGGTCGGCTTCCTGGTCTTCGGCGTCGCGCTGCAGTACACCGGCGGCGGCGCGTTCTTCCTGAACCTCGCCTTTGCCCTGCTCGGGCGGCGTCGCGGCGGCCCGGCCAAGGTGGCGATCTTCGCCTCGGGCCTGATGGGCTCGATGTCGGGCAGCGTGATCACCAACGTGCTCACCACCGGGGTGATGACGATCCCCGCCATGAAGCGCGTCGGCTTTCGCCCCGCCTACGCCGGCGGCGTCGAGGCCTGCGCCTCGACCGGCGGCGTGCTGATGCCCCCGGTGATGGGCGCCACCGCCTTCGTCATGGCAACCTTCCTCGAGATCGGCTACGCCGAGATCGTCATCGCCGCGGCATTTCCCTCGCTGCTCTACTACCTAGGCCTGTTCATGCAGATCGACGCCTACTCGGCGCGCTTCGGCCTGAAGGGCCTGCCGGCAGCGGAACTGCCGCCGGTCTCTCGGGTGCTGCGCGACGGCTGGTACTTCGTCTTCGTCTTCGTGCTGCTGATCGTGATGCTGCTCTACATGCAGCGCGAGGCGCAGGCGCCCTACTACGCCACCGTGATGCTGCTGGTGATCAACCAGATCAGCAGGAAGCACCGCTGGAACGGCAAGCGGTTCATGGATTTCGTCGATGGTGTCGGCAAGCTGTTCGCGGAACTCGCCGCAGTGCTCGCCGGCGTCGGCCTGATCATCGGCGCGCTGACCCTCACCGGGAAGGTCGGCAGCCTGACCTATGAACTGGTTCGCCTGGCGGGCGACTCGGTGATCATGCTGCTGATCATGGGCGCGGTGACCAGCTTCATCCTCGGAATCGGCATGACCGTCACCGCCGCCTACCTGTTCCTCGCGGTCACCATCGGCCCGGCGCTGGTCAGCGGCGGCCTGGACAAGCTCGCCGTGCACCTGTTCCTGATGTACTGGGGCATGATCTCCTTCATCACGCCGCCGGTGGCCATCGGCGCCTATGCCGCGGCCTCGATCGCCAAGTCCGACCCGATGAAGACCGGCCTGGAAGCGATGCGCCTCGGCAGCATCATCTATTTCGTGCCGTTCTTCTTCGTGCTGAACCCGGCGCTGATCGGCAAGGGACCGATCGGCGAGATTGCGCTGGTGCTCGGCACCGCGATTCTCGGCATCATCATCATCTCGGGCGGGTTGCAGGGCTACCTGTACGGCGTGGGCACCATCGACAATGGCCCGACGGCCTGGCCGGGGCGCATCCTGCTGGTGCTCGGCGGACTGATCCTCGCCCTGCCCGCGAACGAAAAGGTGATCGGCCTGAGCCACGCCGAGATCAACCTGACGGCCATCGGCGTGACCCTGCTCGGGGTCGCGCTGTGCTGGCCGGCCCGGCGGCGCGGCCGGAGGCCGGTGGGCGCCACCTAGGCGCGCAGCGTGACCGGTTCCAGCGCCTCACCCTGCGGCAGGATGCGGCCGATCGCCACCGCCTGGGCGTAGCCGAGTTCGCGCAGCGCGCGCAGGCAGGCCTCGGCACGCGCCGCGGGAACGCTGGCAAGCAGGCCGCCCGCGGTCTGCGGATCGAAGATCAGCGCATAGCGCGGGTGCCCGACCATTTCGGCCTGGTTCTTCAGCGCGCGGCGCAGGCGCACGTTGGCCGGTTGCAGCGAACTCAAAATGCCGGCGGCGACCGTTTCCTCGGCGCCGGCGAGCACCGGCAGCGCCGACAGGTCGAGTTCCGCGTCCACTCCGGAGGGCCGGGTCATCTCGACGAGGTGCCCGAGCAGGCCGAAGCCGGTGAGATCGGTGCAGGCGGTGGCGCCGTGCTCGATCAGGCAGCGCGCGCCGAGCCGGTTCGACTGGCACATCGATTCCAGGGCCGCGTCGATCCAGCGGCCGCGCGCCTCCAGCCTGGCATGCGCGGCGAACAGCGTGCCGGTGCCGACGGGCTTGGTGAGAATCAGCACGTCGCCGGCCTGCATGCCGCCCTTTCGCAGCACCGCGTTCTCGTCGATCAGGCCGTTGACCGCAAAGCCGAGCGCCAGCTCACGGCCTTCGCCGGTATGGCCGCCGACCAGCGCGCAGTTCGCTTCGTTCAGCACTTCGACCGCCCCGGACATCATCTGGAACAGCACGTCCTCGACCTTGGACTCCAGTCCAGAGGGCACGGTGACCACGGCGGTGGCCGACTGCGCTTCCGCGCCCATGGCGAAGATGTCGCCCAGGGCGTGGTTCGCCGCCACCTTGCCGAAGACCCAGGGATCGTCGATGAAGGCGCGGAAGAAATCCACCGTGTGCACCATGGCCTTGCCCGGCGGTACGCGCACCACCGCGGCGTCGTCCGGCGCGTGCAGGCCGATCAGGACGTCGTTGCGCTCGACCGGCTGCAGGGCGCCCAGCGCGCGCGAGAGCACGGTGGCGCCGACCTTGGCGCCGCAGCCGCCGCAGCGCATGGCGATCGCCGAGATGGCCTGCGCGGCTTCCTCGGCTTCCAGTGCCACCGGACTGCGCGCCCCGCTCGCGGCTTCCTCCATGACCGGAAGGTCACTGAACTTCACCATGAAGCGCCGATCGATCCAGTCCTTCCAGCGCCACACCCAGTCGCCCTGGAAGTAGACGCTGCCGCGCGAGGCGATGGCCGACTTGTCGCCGGTGCTGATCAGCGCCAGCCAGCGGCGTTGCGGCCGGTATGGCACAAGCGATTTTCCCTCGACTGCGAGACGCAGGTTCTTCGCCAGCGGCGGGCCCATGCGCACCGCGAACACGCCGGCCTTCTCGAGCGGGGCATCGACCATGGCGGCGATGTCGCCGGCGGCAAACACCTTCGGGTCACTGATGCTTTGTAGCGTGTCGCGCACCTCGATGAAACCGCCCGCGTCCAGCGCGAGGCCGGTGTCCTTCAGCCAGGGCGCGCCCTGCGCGCGGGTCACCCAGACGATCTCGTCCGCGTTCGCGGAAGCGCCGGCGGCGGTCTGCAGGCGGCCTGCCGCCACCTGCGCCACCGGCGACCCGAGATGCAACTCGACCTTGCGCGCGGCGAGCACGCGTTCGAAGGCGCTGCGCACCGCCGCGTTGTGCGTGGGCAGGATGCGCGGGCCGGCGTCGAACAGGTGAAAGCGCAGTTCGTCGGGGTTGCGCCCGATCGCCTGCAGTTCGTTACGCAGGCGGAACTGCATGGCAAGGGTCAGCTCGACGCCGCCCGCCCCGGCCCCAACGATCGCGATGGTGGTCGTGCCGGCGTGGGCGCGCACGCGCCCGAGCAGGGCCAGCCAGCGGTCGTTGAAGGCGTGGATCGGCTTGACCGGCACGGCGTGGGCCTCGGCGCCGGGGACGTCCCGCGTGCTCGGCGTCGAGCCGATGTTGATCGACAGCTGGTCGTAGGGCACCGGCGGGCGATTGCGGCAGAGGACCCGGCCGGTGGCGCGGTCAAGTCCGACCGCCTCGTCATGAAAGAATCGCGCCCCGGCAAAGGTGGCGAGACGGCTCAGGTCGATATGGACCTCGTCGTAGCCGTAGTGGCCGGCGATGTAACCGGGCAGCATGCCGGAGTACGGCGTGTGCGTGTCGCGGCAGATGACGGTCAGGCGCACCCCCGGCACCGGCCGCATGCCGAAGCGCTTCAGCACGCCGACATGGCTGTGGCCGCCGCCGAGCAGCACGATGTCGCGCAGGATGGGTTGGTCGGGTGGGGTCATGTGCGGGCGCGCGCAGCGCAACGCGCCGATTGCGAAACAGGCGCCATGATACCGGCCGGGGGCGGCACGAACGTCGCGGTTCAGTATCATGGTCGCTGTTGCGGAGGGATCCTGACATGCCCCTGAGTACCGAGCAGATCGCCCAGTACCGCCGGGACGGTTACGTCTGTCCGGTGCCCGTCATGCCCGCGGCCGAGGTGGCCGGCCTGCGCCGGCAACTCGAGGCCTTCGAGGCCACGCAGGGCGGGAAACTCGAGCCCGTCCAGCGCAGCCGCACCCACCTGCTGTTCAAGTGGCTCGACGACCTGATTCGGGATGCGCGCGTGCTCGACCCGATCGAGCAGCTGATCGGGCCGGACATCCTGTGCTGGAGCACCATCTTCTGGATCAAGGATGCGGGCTCGAAGAGTTTCGTTTCCTGGCACCAGGACAATACCTACTGGGGCCTGTCCAGCCGGAACGTGGTGACGGCCTGGTTCGCGCTGTCGGAAGCGAGCCTCGAGGCCGGCTGCATGAAGGTGATGCCGGGCACGCACCTTGGCGAGACGCTGGCGCATGAAGACACCTACGACGGCGACAACATGCTGACTCGCGGCCAGTCGATCCGCGAGGGCATCGACGAAGCGCGGGCCGCCTACATGCCGCTGCGCGCCGGCGAGATGTCGCTGCACAACTACTGCCTCGCGCACGGCTCCGGTCCGAACCTCTCCGCGGACCGGCGCATCGGCGTGTCGATGCATTTCATGCCGCCGGAAACGAAGCAGGTGGTCGGCAGCTGGGATTGCGCCGCGCTGGTGCGCGGCGAGGACCGCTTCGGCCACTTCGCGCCGACGCCGGTGCCGGCGGGGGATTTCGACCCCGAGGCCGTGGCCTTCCACGCGCGCGCCTCGGGCGCGATGCGGGACGTGCTGTACGCCGGGGCTGCGAAGAAGCTGCAGCGGCTCTGACGGAACGCCGCAACCGGCCTTCCGGGCGCCTGCGGGCTCAAGTCCGCGACCGCCGGGTCGATAAACCGGGGACGAATCGTCCGCCCCCCCCCGGCTCCGCCCATGCTGCTCGCCCCTGCCCCGGAACGCTCCCCGCCCTGCGTCGGCCGCTTCAGGCTGCGCCGGCGCCTCGGCTCGGGCCTGCAGGGGGCGGTCTATCTCGCCGACGACCCTGAACTCGACCGGCCGGTCGCGGTCAAGCTGCTCTACCCCGAACCGGCACACACCCTCGCCTCGGACGAGGGCCGCTCACTCCCACTCGATCATTAACTGCATCCGTAAACCGTTGTCCCATTTAGAAGTTCGTTTCGCGAGTAGCATTTTTACCGTCATATTTACCGTCAATCTCATCTGATCCCCGAAAAAAACTTTCAGCATCTATCGAGATGTATCGAGAGCAATCGACGATCTCGTGCGGGGCACCATTCGAGATGTATCGACATCTATCGGTTCCCGCGATGCTCCTTGGCAGCGTCAACGAGCCCTTCTGTTGGTCGAAATAGCGCAAAAAAAGTCCCGGCATCAAATAACCTAACTTGTTGTCCCAAAAATTCTTTTCGGGATTTTTTTTACCGTCACGGCGCTTCTCCAGAGGCAC
>DATCYZ010000136.1:0-6198 GCA_036526195.1 Burkholderiales bacterium | reverse complement strand
GCAACCTCGTCGCCGGCGGCAGCGGCAAGACGCCGATCGCGCTCTGGATCGCGCAACAGGCGCGCGCCGCGGGCGCGCATCCGGCGCTGCTGGCGCGCGGCTGGGGTGGCAGCGCGCAGGGCGCGCGCGAAGTGAACCTGGCCGCCAGCCCCGACGAGGTGGGCGACGAGCCGCTGCTGCTCGCGCGCCGCAGCGGCCTGCCGGTGTGGATCGGCCGCGATCGCGCGAGCGCCGTCGATGCGCTGCGCGCGCGGCACCCGGACGTCGACCTGGTGGTGCTGGACGACGGCCTGCAGCATTACCGACTCGCGCGCGACCTCGAACTTGCGGTGGTCGATGCGCGCGGTTTCGGCAACGGCTGGCGCCTGCCCGCGGGGCCGCTGCGCGAGGCGCCGGCGCGGCTCGCGTCGGTCGATGCGGTGCTGGCCCATGGCATCGATCCCGCGCGGCTGCGCGCGTTCGCCGGCGCGGTGCCGGTGTTCACGGTCTCGCTCGCGGGCGCGGTCCTCGAGCGCCTGATCGATGCCGGTGACCGCCGCCCGGCGAGCGCCTTTGCGGCAAGCCCGGTGCACGCGGTGGCCGGCATCGGCGACCCGTCGCGGTTCTTTCGCCACCTCGAGGGGCTCGGACTGCGCGTGCTGCCGCATGCCTTTCCCGACCACCATCGGTTTTGCGCGGCGGATCTCGCCTTCGGCGACGATCTTCCGGTCGTGATGACCGAGAAGGACGCGGTAAAATGCCGCGCATTCGCGCACGCTGCGCACTGGATGCTGCCGGTGGACGCGGTGCCGGAACCCGCGTTTCGCGACTGGCTGCTCGCGCGGCTGGAACACCTGCGCAGCGACCGCCAGAGCCCGGCGCGCGGCCCGCGCTGAACGAGGAGTGTGACCATGAGCGCCGTCGACCCGCGACTGCTGGAAATCCTGGTCTGCCCGCTGTGCAAGGGGCCGCTGCGCATGCGCGTCGCGCGAGACGAACTGATCTGTCCCGTGGACCGCCTGGCCTTCCCGATCAAGGACGGCATCCCCGTGATGCTCGAGGAAGAGGCGCGCCGGCTGCCGGCCGACGAAGAGGCGGACGGTTGAGCCGGGCGCCCGCGCGCGGCATGGGACGGCCGGTGGACTTCAGCGTCCTGATTCCCGCGCGCTACGCCTCGACGCGCTTTCCGGGCAAGCCGCTGGCGCAACTCGCCGGGCGCGCGATGGTGGTGCATGTCTGCGAGCGCGCCGCCGCGAGCGGCGCGCAGGCCGTGGCGGTGGCCACCGACGACGCGCGCATCGCGAACGCGGTCGAGGCGGCCGGCTATCGCGCGCTGATGACGCGCGCCGACCACGCCTCCGGCACCGACCGGATCGCCGAGGCCGCCGCGACGCTCGGGCTCGGCGACGAGGCGATCGTCGTCAACGTGCAGGGCGACGAACCGCTCATCGATCCCGCCCTGGTGGCGCAGGTGGCCGCTGCGCTCGCGGCGCAACCGGCGGCGAGCGTGGCCACGGCCTGCCACCCGCTCGCACGCGCCGAGGACCTGTTCAATCCGAACGTGGTCAAGGTGGTGCTCGACGCGCAGGGCTGTGCGCTGTACTTCAGTCGCGCGCCGATCCCCTGGGCGCGCGACGCCTGGGCGGGGACCGCGGAGGCGTCGCGGCCGCTGCCGCCAGGCCTGCCCTGCTACCGGCACGCGGGGCTGTACGCGTATCGCGCCGGCTTTCTGCGCCGCTATGCCACGCTCGCGCCCTCGCCACTCGAAGCCTGGGAGGCGCTCGAGCAACTTCGCGTGCTCTGGCACGGCGAGCGCATCGCCGTCGCCGTGAGCTCGCACGTCGCGGCGGCCGGCGTGGATACCCCGGCGGACCTCGATGCGGCGCGCGCCGTGTTTGACCGCGCGGGAAAATCAGGCTAGCTTCGCCGCGCGGGATCAGCCGAGCTTTTCACTTCATCAACTGGCGCGATCCACGGAGGCAGAGCGAATCATGCGAATCATCCTGATCGGTCCGCCCGGTGCGGGCAAGGGGACACAAGCGGCGTATCTGTGCGGACGCTACGGCATGCCGCAGATTTCCACCGGCGACATGCTGCGCGGTGCCATCAAGGCCGGCACCCCGCTCGGCGTGGCGGCCAAGAAGGTGATGGACGGCGGCCAGCTCGTCTCCGACGATATCGTGATCGCGCTGGTGAAGGAGCGCCTCGCGCAGCCCGACTGCGCGAGGGGCTATCTGTTCGACGGTTTTCCGCGCACGATCGCGCAGGCCGAGGCGATTCGGGCGGCGGGCGTGGCGTTCGATGCGGTGCTGGAGATCGACGTGCCCGACGAGGACATCATTGCACGCATGGCGGGCCGACGCGTGCACCTTGCCTCCGGGCGTACCTATCACCTCGTCTTCAACCCGCCGAAGAAGACGGGTCTGGACGACGTCACGGGCGAGCCGCTGGTGCAGCGCGAGGACGACCTCGAGGACACCGTGCGCAAGCGGCTCGATATCTACAAGGCGCAGACGCGGCCGATCATCGAGTACTACACGCGCTGGGCGGCGACCGGCGACGCGGCGGCGCCCGCGCATCTGCGTATCTCGGGACGCGGTGGCGTGGAGGAGATCCGCGACCGGGCCTTTGCCGCCGTGGACGCGAGGCGCTGAACGCCGTTGTCTGCCGCGCGGACACGTAACGCGCTCTACGCCCAGTCGGGCGGCCCGACGGCGGTGATCAACGCCACCGCCTCGGCGGTGATCGAGGCGGCACGCGCGGCGCCGCGCCGCATCGGCCGGCTGTACGCGGCGCGCGGCGGCATTCTCGGTGTGCTGCACGAAGACTTGATCGACACCTCGCGCGAGTCCCCCGCCGCGGTGCGCGCGCTGCGCCACACGCCGGGCGCCGCGTTCGGCACCTGCCGCTACAAGCTGAAGGGGCTGGACGAGGATCACGCCCGCTATGCGCGCATCGTCGAGGTGCTGCGCGCGCACGACATCGGCTGGTTCTTCTACAACGGCGGCAACGATTCCGCCGACACCGCCCTCAAGCTCTCGCAGCTCTCGGCGGGCCTGGGCTACCCGCTCGTCGCCATCGGCATCCCCAAGACCATCGACAACGACCTCGTCGGTACGGATTGCTGCCCCGGGTTCGGCTCGGCCGCGAAGTTCGTCGCCACCGCGATCCGCGAGGCCGGCATCGACCTCGCCTCGATGTCGGGCACTTCGACACAGGTCTTCGTGCTGGAGGTCATGGGGCGGCATGCGGGCTGGTTGACGGCGGCCTGCGCACTCGCGGGGCGCACGCCGCGCGAGGCGCCGCACCTGCTGCTCGTTCCCGAAATCCGCTTCGACCTGACGCGGTTCCTCGCCCGGGTGCGCGACACCGTGAAGCGGCGGGGCTGCTGCGTGGTGGCGGTGTCCGAGGGCTTGCGCGACTCGGAGGGACGGTTCCTCGCCGAGGCCGGCACGGTCGATGCCTTCGGCCACGCGCAGCTCGGCGGCGTCGCGCCGCGCATCGCGGCGCTGGTGCAGTCGAAGCTCGGTTTCAAGACCCATTGGGCGGTGGCGGACTACCTGCAGCGCGCCGGGCGCCATATCGCCTCGCGCACCGACCTCGCGCAGGCGCTCGCCGTCGGGCGCGCCGCGGTGAAGCTGGCGCTCGCCGGACGCAACGCGGTCATGCCGGGGATCGTCCGGCGCAGCGACCGGCCCTATCGCTGGACGGTACGGGCGGTGCCGCTTGCGCAGGTGGCGAATCGAGAACGCAAGCTGCCCCGCGCGTACCTGTCCGCCGACGGACTGCACGTCTCGGCGGCGGGCCGGCGCTATCTCGCGCCGCTCATCGCCGGCGAGGCGCCGGTGCTCTGGCGCGAAGGTCTTCCGGTGCACGCGCGCCTGCGGCTGGCGCGCGTACCGCGACGCCTGCGCACCCGGTTCGCGTCCTGAGGTCGGCCTCGGGTCGTCCCGGCCCCGGCTTGGGCCGAGCGGTTTCTGCTAAAATTGCGGGCTTGGTTGCGGACCCCTTGGGTCCGTGTATGGGGCTGCGGGCCCATCGGGTTCGCCGGTGGGGTACTGGGAGAAAAACATGGATGGACTCTGGTTCGCGATCGGCTGCTCGCTGTTCGCCATCGCCTACGGGCTGCAGCAAGCGCGCTGGATCGTCTCGCTGCCGGACGGCAATGAGCGCATGCGCGAAATCGCCAGCGCGATCAAGGAAGGCGCGATCGCCTACCTGCGGCGCCAGTACTACACCATCACGGTGGTCGGCGTGGTGCTCTTTCTGGTGATCGGCCTGACGCCCCAGCTCGGCTGGGCGACGGCCTGGGGCTTCTTCATCGGCGCGGTCTTCTCGGGCCTCTCGGGCGCCATCGGCATGAACATCTCGGTGCGCGCCAACGTGCGCACCGCGGAAGCCGCGCGCACCGGCCTGCAGGAAGCGCTGAACGTCGCCTTCAAGGGCGGCGCGATCACCGGTTTCCTCGTCGTCGGCCTCGGCCTGCTCGGCGTGGCGGGCTACTTCGCCTTCCTCTACGCGAACGCGCATGACAAGGCCTCGCTGGAGCACATCCTCAAGCCGCTCGTCGGCCTCGCCTTCGGCGGCTCGCTGATCTCCATCTTCGCGCGACTCGGCGGCGGTATCTTCACCAAGGGCGCGGACGTCGGCGCCGACCTGGTGGGCAAGGTCGAAGCCGGAATTCCGGAAGACGACCCGCGCAACCCGGCGGTGATCGCTGACAACGTCGGCGACAACGTCGGCGACTGCGCCGGGATGGCGGCGGACCTGTTCGAGACGTACGCGGTGACCATCATCGCCACGATGATCCTCGCCGCGCTGATGGTGAAGACCGCCTCGGTGAACGCCGTGGTCTATCCGCTGGTGATCGGCGGCTTCGCCATCATCGCCTCGGTGATCGGCACCTGGTTTGTCAAGGCGAAGCCGGGCGAGAAGAACGTCATGCCCGCGCTCTACAAGGGCCTGTGGGTGGCCGGCATCCTCGGGCTGATCGCGTTCTATCCGATCACCCAGGTGATGATGGGCGAGATCGTCAAGACCGTGCCCTTCGAGATCAACGGCGTGAACAAGATGATCTCCGTGTGGCACCTGTACGGCACCACGGTGGTGGGCCTGGTGCTGACGGGGTTCCTGGTGTGGATCACCGAGTACTACACCGGCACCCAGTACAAGCCGGTGCAGCACGTGGCGGACGCCTCGAACACCGGGCATGCGACCAACATCATCGCCGGCCTCGGCGTGTCGATGCGCGCCACGGCCTGGCCGGTGCTCGCGGTGTGCGCGGCGATCTGGTGCTCGTACGCGCTTGCCGGCCTGTACGGCATCGCGATCGCGGCGACCTCGATGCTGTCGATGACCGGCATCATCGTGGCGCTCGATGCCTACGGCCCGATCACCGACAACGCCGGCGGCATCGCCGAGATGGCGAACCTGCCGGATTCGGTGCGCGAGATCACCGATCCGCTCGACGCCGTGGGCAACACCACCAAGGCGGTGACCAAGGGCTACGCCATCGGCTCCGCGGGCCTCGCGGCGCTGGTGCTGTTCGCCGACTACACGCATGCGCTCGAAGGCGCCGGCAAGCACCTGACCTTCGACCTGTCGAACCACATGGTGATCATCGGCCTGTTCATCGGCGGCATGGTGCCGTTCCTGTTCGGCGCCATGGCGATGGAAGCCGTGGGCCGCGCCGCGGGCTCCGTGGTGGTGGAAGTGCGCCGCCAGTTCAAGGAGATCCCGGGCATCATGGAAGGCACCGCGAAGCCGGAGTACGGCCGCGCGGTCGACATGCTGACCCGCTCGGCGATCAAGGAGATGGTCGTTCCCTCGATGCTGCCGGTGCTGGTGCCGATCGTGGTCGGGCTGGTGCTCGGGCCGCAGGCGCTGGGCGGCGTGCTGATGGGCACCATCATCACCGGCCTGTTCGTGGCGATCTCCATGACCACCGGCGGCGGTGCCTGGGACAACGCCAAGAAGTACATCGAGGACGGCAACCACGGCGGCAAGGGGTCCGACGCGCACAAGGCGGCGGTCACCGGCGATACCGTGGGCGATCCCTACAAGGACACCGCCGGACCGGCGATCAACCCGCTCATCAAGATCATCAACATCGTCGCGCTGCTGATGGTGCCGCTGATGGTCTGAGGCGTCCTTCTGGACGATGGAGAAAGGCCGGCCCCGCGACCGGCCTTTTTCTTTTAAGGCCGGTCCCGCGGCCGG
>DATCYZ010000135.1:0-50549 GCA_036526195.1 Burkholderiales bacterium | reverse complement strand
CAGGCTCTCGATGAACGCGTGGATGTGGGCCGCGCGCGCCGCCTCGATCACCTCGGCATCGCTCGCCTCCGGCCGGCCGTAGTGGATGTTGTAGCGCACCGTGTCGTTGAACAGCACCGTGTCCTGCGGCACGATGCCGATCGCGCCGCGCACGCTCGCCTGCCGCGCGTCGCGGATGTCGAGGCCGTTCACCAGGATCGCGCCGCCCGTGGCGTCGTAGAAGCGGTAGAGCAGCCGCGCGAGGGTCGACTTGCCGGACCCCGAGTGGCCGACGACCGCGACGCGCCGGCCGGCGGGGATGGTGAAGCTCACCTGCTCGAGGATCGCGCGCGCCGGCTCGTAGCGGAAATCGACGGCGCGGAACTCCACGGTCGCCGGTCCCGGCGGCAGGTCGACCGCGCCCTCGCGGTCGTCGACCTCCCGGTGCTCGCCCATGAGGCGGAACATGCGGTCCATGTCGATCATCGACTGCTTGATCTCGCGGTAGACCATGCCGAGGAAGTTGAGCGGGATGTAGAGCTGGATCAGCAGCCCGTTGATGAGCACCAGGTCGCCCAGCGTGAGGGTCTGCGCCACCACGCCCTCGGCGGCGAGGAACATGAGGGAAGTGAGCGCCGCGGCGATGATGAAACTCTGACCGATGTTGAGGGCGCCGAGCGAGGCCTCGTTCTTCACCGCCGCCGCCTCGTACTGCACCAGTTGCTCGTCGTAGCGCCGGGCCTCGAACTCCTCGTTGCCGAAGTACTTCACGGTCTCGTAGTTGAGCAGACTGTCGATGGCGCGGGTGTTGGCCTTCGAGTCGAGCTCGTTGGCGCGCCGCCGGATGTGCATGCGCCACTCCGTGACCAGCACGGTGAACGCGAGGTACAGGGCCACCGCGCCGAAGGTGATGGCGGCAAAGCGCCAGTCGAACTTGCCCAGCAGCACCGCGGCCACCAGGGCGAACTCGAGGATCACGGGCACGATGGAGAACAGCAGGTAGGAGAGCAGCGTCGAGATGCCCTTGGTGCCGCGCTCGATGTCGCGGCTCATGCCGCCGGTCTGCCGGTCGAGATGGAAGCGCAGGCTCAGGCTGTGCAGGTGGCGGAACACCCCGAGCGCCACGCGGCGGATCGCGCGCTGCGTGACGCGCACGAACACCACGTCGCGCAGCTCGGCAAAGAGGACGGTGGAAAAACGCAGCAGGCCGTAGATCGCGAGCAGCGCCATCGGCACGACCAGAACCGCGGTGCGCGGGTCGAGGCCGTCCACCACCTCCTTCATCACCAGCGGAACGCCGACGTTGGCGAACTTGGCGAGCGCGAGGAAGCCGAGCGCGAGGAGCACCCGGCCGCGGTATTCCCAGAGGTAGGGCGCGAGCAGGCGCAGCACGCGCCATTCGTTGCCGTGCAGGGACGCGGACGGCGCCGCGCTGTGGTGTCCGTGGGTCGCCATGGGGAAGGCGCGGATTCTAACCGCGCCGGCTCATTCGCCCGGATCGCGCCGGCGCGCCCCGAGCCAGCCGAAGAGGAAGGCGACCGGCCCCAGCGGATCGAGGGCGAGCGGCAGCAGGATCCACAGGAACGGCCACGGCACCTCGAGGTCCGCGTGCGTCTTCAGCAAGGGCAGCGTGAAGAACACCGTGACCGAGGCGACGATGCCGGGCAGCAGCGGAATGCCGGACGGCGTGCGCTCACCCGGCCTGGCGCGCGCCGCCGCCCGCCACGCCATGAAGTTCGCCCCCAGCAGCAGGATCGACAGCAACCACGCCATCGACAGGCCAATCAGTCCGAAGAAATAGCCGCCGCTCATCCCTGCAGGGTCGCACAGCCGCAACCCGCCGAAAAAGGGGTCTGACCCCTTTTTCTTCGGGCGATTCTGCCGACGGAATGACTGCCCCCTCGAAATGGGGTCTGACCCCTTTTTGCCGCACTTTTCGAGGCAGTTCCCTCTGGCGCACGGTTTGACGCAGGGATCACACGCCCGTATTATTCAAACGTTCGTTTGAACCCGGAACCCCGCCGATGACCCTGCGCGCCGTTAAGCCGATCCACGAAACCCAGACCCGTATCCTCGACGCGGCCGAAGCGCTGTTCATGCAGCACGGCTTCGAGGGCACCTCGATGCGCAGCCTCACTACGCGCGCCGGGGTCAACCTCGCCGCGGTCAATTACCACTTCGGCTCGAAGGACGCGCTGATCGAGGCGGTGCTGCGCCGCCGGCTCGATCCGATGAATGCCGCGCGCCTCGCCGCGCTGGACCAGGCCGAGCGCGCAGCGGGCGGCAACGCGCTCGCGCCCGAGACCATCATCCGCGCCTTCATCAGCACTTCGCTCTCGCTGGTGGCCGACGCACGCGGCGGGCGCAATTTCATCCGCCTGCTCGGACGCAGCTACACCGACCCCTCGCGCGCCATCCGCGCGCTCATCGGCCAGCTCTACGCGCCGGTGCTCGAGCGCTTCAAGGCGGCCTTCGCGCGCGCCCTGCCCGGGGTGTTGCACGAAGACCTCGTCTGGCGCATGCACTTCATGTTCGGCACCCTGTCCTACACGCTGGCGGCCACCGACACGGTGCAGCTGATCGCCGGCGCGAAACCCGAGGACCGATACGACCCGGCGCTGCTCGAGGACCGCCTCACCGCGTTCCTCGCCGCCGGCCTGCTCGCCCCGGCGGCGCGCTCCAGCGCGCGCAAGGCCGCCTGAACCGAATTTGCAAGGAGATCGTCCCATGCTCGGCTTCTTCATCTTCGTCGTCGCGGTCCTCGCCGCGCTGCTGTTCGTCACGCCGATCCGGCGCGCCGTGATCACCGGCCCGGTCCTCGGCATCTACCGGCGCATCCTGCCGGACATGTCGCCGACCGAGAAAGAGGCGATCGACGCGGGCACGGTGTGGTGGGACGGGGACCTGTTCTCCGGCCGGCCCGATTGGGACAAGCTGCTCGCCACGCCCGAACCGGTGCTCTCTGCAGAAGAACAGGCCTTTCTCGACGGTCCCTGCGAAACGCTCTGCGGCATGGTCGACGACTGGGAGATCACGCACGAGCGCCAGGATCTGCCGCCGCAGGTCTGGCAGTACATGAAGGACCAGGGCTTCCTCGGCATGATCATCCCGAAGAAGTACGGCGGCCTCGGCTTTTCCGCGCTCGCGCATTCCGCCGTGGTGATGAAGCTCTCGACGCGCTCGAACGCGGCCGCGGTCACTGTCATGGTGCCCAACTCGCTCGGACCGGCCGAACTGCTGCTGCATTACGGCACCGAGGCGCAGAAGGACCACTACCTGCCGCGCCTCGCCAAGGGCCAGGACGTGCCCTGCTTCGCGCTCACCTCGCCCGAGGCCGGGTCGGACGCGGCTTCGATTCCGGACCACGGCGTGGTCTGCAAGGGCATGTGGCAGGGCAAGGAAACCCTCGGCATGCGCGTCACCTGGGACAAGCGTTACATCACGCTCGGCCCGGTGGCGACCCTGCTGGGCCTTGCCTTCCGGCTCTATGACCCGGAAGGCCTGCTCGGCGGGCAGGAAGACCTCGGCATCACCTGCGCGCTGGTGCCCACCGACACCCCGGGCGTGAACATCGGTCGCCGGCACCTGCCGCTGAACGCCGTGTTCCAGAACGGCCCGAACTCGGGCACCGACGTCTTCATGCCGATCGACTGGATCATCGGCGGGCCGGAGTACGCCGGCAAGGGCTGGATGATGCTGATGGGCTGCCTGGCAGCGGGCCGCTCGATTTCGCTGCCCGCCTCCTCGGTCGGCGGCGCCAAGGCACTGACGCGCTACACCGGCGCCTATTCGCGCGTGCGCAGCCAGTTCCGCACCCCGATCGGCAAGCTCGAGGGCGTCGAGGAGGCGCTCGGGCGCATCGCGGCGCACACCTACATGATGGACGCGGTGCGTACGCTGACCGCAGGCGCCGTGGACCGCGGCGAGAAACCCGCGGTGATCTCGGCGATCGCCAAGTACCACCTCACCGAGCGTGCGCGCATCTGCGTCAACGACGCCATGGACATCCACGGCGGCAAGGGCATCTGCCTCGGACCGAACAACTGGGTCGGACGCGGCTACCAGGTGCTGCCGGTCGGCATCACGGTGGAAGGCGCGAACATTCTCACGCGCACGCTGATCATCTTCGGACAGGGCGCGATCCGCTGCCATCCCTATGTGCTGCGCGAGATGCGCGCGGCGAAGGAAATGCAGGGCGCTGCCGCAGTGGCCGAGTTCGACGACGCCTTCACTTCGCACGTACTGCACGTCGTCATGAACGGCCTGCGCGCGCTCGGCCACGGGCTCACCGGCGCGCGCTTCGCGCATGCGCCGGCCGATTGCGCCCCCGAAACCCGCCACTACTACCGCAGCGTTTCGCGCCTGTCGGCAGCGTTCGCCTTCCTCGCCGACATGTCGATGCTGGCCATGGGCGGGGCGCTCAAGCGCAAGGAGAAGATCTCCGGACGGCTCGGCGACGTGCTCTCGATGATGTACCTGGTCTCGGCGACGCTGAAGCGTTACGAGGCGCAGGGGCGCCTGCGCGAGGACCTGCCGCTGGTGCGCTGGTCGGTGCGCGATGCCCTCTACCACGCGCAGCAGGCGATCGACCAGATCCTGTCGAACTTCCCGGTGAAGGCGCTCGCCACGCTGTTGCGCTGGACCATCTTCCCGCTCGGCATGCCGTGGCGGCCGTCGCTCGATTCGCGCAACCAGGAATGCGCGAAGATCGCGCTCGAGCCGGGCGCCGCGCGCGACCGGCTCACCGCCGGGATGTACGTGCCGAAGGATGCGTCCGATTCCACCGGCAACCTCGAGGCGGCCTTCCTCGCCACCGTGGCCTGCGAGCCCATCGAGAAGAAGCTGCGCGAAGCCGTGAAGCGCGGCGCGCTGACGCCGCGCTCGGGCATCGACACCGCGGTGTCGGCCTGCGAGAAGGGCGTGCTCACCGCCGCCGAGCGCGAGCTCTGGCCGAAGAAGGAGCGCCTGCGCAAGGACGTGATCAAGGTCGACGACTTCCCGCAGGACTTCGGACGTGCCGAGATTTCGGCGCGCATCGCGCAGCACGATGCGCCGCCGGCCCGCGCCGCCGCCTGACGCAACGACACCACGAATCAAGGGAGACCCCGCCATGGCCGGATATGCCAAGCCCATCTATGTCGTCGACGGCGCGCGCACGCCGTTTCTCAAGGCAAGGAACCGCCCGGGACCGTTCTCGGCAGGCGACCTCGCCACGCAGGCCGGACGCGCGCTGCTCCTGCGGCAGAAGTTCTCGCCGCAGGACCTGGATGAAGTCATCCTCGGTTGCGCCGCGCCCTCGGTCGATGAGGTGAACATCGGTCGCGTGGTGGCGCTGCGCCTTGGCTGCGGCCAGAAGGTGCCGGGCTGGACCGTGATGCGCAATTGCGCCTCGGGCATGCAGGCGCTCGACTCGGGCATCAACAACATCCTCGCGGGCCGCTCGCAGCTGGTGCTCGCCGGCGGCGTGGACGCGCTCTCGCGCGCCCCGCTGCTCTACGCCGATGCCATGGTGCTGTGGTTCGCCGCGCTCGCCTCGGCGCGCGGCACCGGCCAGAAACTGGCGGCGTTCGCGCAACTGCCGCTCAAATCCCTGCTCTCGCCGGTGATCGGCATCATGAAGGGCCTCACCGACCCGATGGTCGGTCTCCTCATGGGGCAGACGGCGGAGAACCTCGCGCACCGCTTCGGCATCACGCGCGCGCAGATGGACGCCTTCTCGGTGCGCAGCCACCAGCGCGTGGTGCGGGCGCAGGCAAAGGGCTGGCTTGCGCCGGGCGGCGGCGAGGTCGAGGCGGTGTACGAGCCCTCGGGCGAGGTGCACGCGCTCGACGACGGCGTGCGCAGGGACTCCTCGGTGGAGAACCTGGCGAAGCTCAAGCCCTTCTTCGATCGCAAGTACGGCAACGTGACCCCGGGCAACAGCTCGCAGATCACCGACGGCGCCGCGTGGCTGCTGCTCGCCTCGGAAGAGGCGGTGGCGCGCCACGGCCTCGAGCCGGTCGGCCGCATCCTCGATTCGCAGTGGGCGGGACTGGACCCGGCACAGATGGGCCTCGGCCCGGTGCATGCGGCCACGCCGATCCTGCAGCGCCACGGCCTTGCGCTGAACGACCTCGATTACTGGGAAATCAACGAGGCCTTCGCCGCGCAGGTGCTCGGCTGCCTCGCGGCCTGGAAGGACGAGCGCTACTGCCGCGAGGAACTCGGCCTGCCCGGCGCGCTCGGCGCGCTCGACGAGGAAAAACTCAATGTCGACGGCGGCGCGGTGGCGCTCGGCCACCCGGTCGGGGCGTCGGGCGCGCGCATCGTGCTGCACATGCTGAAGCTGCTCGAGCGCAACAAGGCAAAGCGCGGCATGGCCTCGATCTGCATCGGTGGCGGCCTCGGCGGCGCCATGCTCGTCGAAGCACTTTAGGGAGACACCATGGACCGCGCTGCCGTGCAAGGCACTTCGCAACACTGGAACTGGACGCAGGACGCCCAGGGCCTGGTCTGGCTCACCTTCGACAAGAAAGGCGAGTCGGCGAACACCTTCTCGCGCCAGGCGCTCGAGGAACTCGCCACCGAGCTCGACGCCATCGCGGCGACCCACCCCAAGGGCCTCGTCGTGCGCTCGGCCAAGGCCGGCTTCGTTGCCGGCGCCGACGTCGAGGAGTTCACGCGCTTCGACTCCTCCGAGGCCGCGCTCGCCTTCGTGCGCCTGGGCTGGGACGTGCTGCAGAAACTGAAGGACCTGCCCTTCCCCACCACGGCGATGGTGAACGGCTTCTGCATGGGCGGCGGGCTGGAACTCGCGCTCGCCTGCCGCAGCCGCGTCGCGCTGGACGACCCCAAGGTGCGCTTCGCCCTGCCCGAAGTGATGCTCGGCATCCTGCCCGGCTGGCACGGCGTGCAATGGCTGCCGAAGCTGGTCGGGCCGGCGGCGGCGCTCGACCTGCTGTTGACGGGGAAATCCATCGACGCGCGCCGCGCGAAGCGCATGGGGCTGGTCGACGAATGCGTCCCCTTGCGCGTGTTCGAGAACACCGCGCGCATGGTGACGCTGGAAGCGCGCCGCCCGCGCACGCTGAAACTCCTCGACAGGCTGATGCTCGGCGTCGGGCGCAATTTCGTCGTCAAGCAGGCGATGAAGCAGGTGGCCAAGCGCGCGCGCAAGGAACACTACCCCGCGCCCTACGCCATCCTCGAGCTGTGGCGCAAGTACGACGGCAACCCGTTCACCGCGCCGGACGACCCGGCCTGCTCGATCAAGATGCTGTTCGGGCACCCGACCACCGCGAACCTGATCCGCATCTTCTTCCTGCAGGAGCGGCTGAAGGGCGTGGCCAAGGGGGTGGATTTCACGCCGAAGCACGTGCACATCGTCGGCGCCGGCGTGATGGGCGGCGACATCGCCGCGATCTGCGCGATGCGCGGCATGACGGTGACGCTGCAGGACACTGCCCCCGAGCGGCTCGGGCCGGCGGTGAAGCGCGCGGCAAAGCTCTTCTCGCGCCGGCTGCGCGACAAGCGCCGCGAGCGCGACGCGCTCGATCGCATGATTCCCGACGTCGCCGGCGCCGGCGCGGCACGCGCGGACGTGATCATCGAGGCGATCTTCGAGAACCTCGAGGCGAAACAGAAGCTCTTCGTCGAGCTCGAGGCGAAGGCGAAGCCGGGCGCGGTGCTGGCGAGCAACACCTCCAGCCTCAAGCTCGCCGACATCGCCACCGCGCTGAAGGATCCCTCCCGGCTGGTGGGCATCCATTTCTTCAACCCGGTGCCGCAGATGATGCTGGTCGAGGTGATCTCGGGCGCCAACAGCGACCCGGACCTGGCGAAGAAGGCCGCCGCCTTCGTGCGCGCCATCGACAAGCTGCCGCTGCCGGTGAAGGACGCGCCGGGCTTCCTCGTCAACCGCGTGCTCGGACCCTACATGCAGAATGCCTTCCGCATGCTGGACGAGGGCACCGCGCCCGAGACGCTGGACGCCGCGATGGAGGCCTTCGGCATGCCGATGGGGCCGATCGAGCTCGCCGACACCGTGGGGCTGGACATCTGCCTGCACGCCGGCAAGGCGCTGGCGAAGAAGGGACGCGGCGGCGACGTCGAGCCGCCGAGGATCCTCTCGGACAAGGTGGCGCTGGGCCGGCTCGGGCGCAAGACCGGCGAGGGCGTCTACCGCTACGAGAAGGGCAAGGCGGTGAAGGGCGCGCCCGGCGCGTTCGATGAACGCTTCATCGAATCGGTGATCGAGCCCTACCTCATGGAAACGAAGGCCGTACTGGCCGAAGGCATCGTCGCCGAGGCTGACCTGATCGATGCCGGACTGATCTTCGGCTCCGGCTTCGCGCCGTTCCGCGGCGGGCCGCTGCACTACCTGGAATCGAAGAAGGCCTGATGGGCTCCGCCTCCTACCAGCCCCCGGGCCTGACGCTGCCCGCGGGCCGGATCCCGGCGCTTCGCGTGCTGCCGATGCCGGCGGACGCGAACCACAATGGCGACATCTTCGGCGGCTGGATCATGGCGCAGGTGGACGTCGCCGGCGGCATCGTCGCCGGGCGCATGGCGCGCGGCCGTGTCGCCACCGTGGCGGTGAATTCCTTCGTCTTCAAGCAACCGGTGCAGATCGGCGACCTGTTGTCGCTGTATTCCGAGGTGGTGCGCATCGGCAGGACCTCGATCACCGTGAACGTCGAGGTCTACGCCGAGCGCGGGCGCGAGGACCCGAAGGTGGTGAAAGTCACCGAGGCGACGCTCACCTACGTCGCCATCGACGCCGAAGGCCGGCCGCGCGCCGTGCCCGCCCCGGCCGCCGCGCCGGCCTGACCCCCGGCCGCGCGGTGCTGCTTGATCCGACCACCCTCGCGCTCGTCGCGCTGCTTGCGCTCGGCGCCGCCGTGCTCGGCGCCGTCGGCGGCTTCGGCACCGGCATCGTGCTCACCGCGGTGCTGGTGCCGCTGATCGGCGCCAAGGCCGTGGTGCCGGTGCTGGCGGTGACCGGCGTGATCATCAACGCGGGACGCTTCTGGTTTTACCGCAAGTCGGTGGACCTGCGCGCGGTCGCCATCGTCTGCGGCGCGGCGCTGCCGACGATGGCGCTCGGCACCTGGATCTACGCAAGCCTGGATGCGCGCACCCTCACCTTCGTGCTCGCGGTCTTCGTACTCGCCTCGATCCCGATGCGACGCCTGCTCAAGCGCCACGCCATCCAGCTCGGCACCCGGGGCCTTGCCGCCGGGTCCGGCGTGTTCGGCTTCGCCTCGGGATTCGCCACCGGCACCGGGGTGATCCTGGTCTCGCTGCTGCTGGGCACCGGCATGTCGGGCACCGCGGTGCTCGCCACCGACGCGCTGGCGTCCATCATCGTCGACCTCGCCAAGGCGCTGCTCTTCGGGCGATTCGACCTGCTGAACGCGCCCGAGGCGGCGCTCGGCATCGCCATCGGCATGTGCACCCTCCCCGGCAGCGCGCTCGGCGCCTTCCTCGTCGCGCGCCTTGGCGCGCACCTGCACATCCTCGTGATGGAAGCGCTGATCGTCGCCGGCGGGGTGTCGATGCTGTGGCACGCGGTCCGGTGACGCGCGAGCTCGAGCTCGTCGCAAGCGACGGCGTGCGCCTTGCGGCGACCCTGTTCGAGCCGCCCGCGAAAGCTTCGCGCGCCGTTGCGATCCAGGCCGCCGTCGGCGTGCCGCAGCGCTTCTATGGCAAGTTCGCGGCCTACCTCGCCGGGCGCGGCTTCACCACCCTGACCTACGACTACCGCGGCATCGGCCGCTCGCGCGCGCGTCCCTTGCGCGGCGACCCGGCCCACCTGCTCGACTGGGTCGAGCGTGACATTCCCGCGGCCTGGGACGCGCTCGAGGCGGCCGCCCCGGCGGCGCGCCTCTACGCCGTCGGCCACAGCTTCGGCGGGCAGGCGATGGGCCTGCAGCCAAAACCCGAGCGCATCGCCGCCATGCTCGCGGTCGGCTCGCAAAGCGGCTACTGGAAGCACTGGGACGGGCTCGGCCGGCTCGGCATGTGGGGCTTCACCCATGTCGCGATCCCCGCCACCGCGCGCCTGTTCGGCTACGCGGCGGCCTCGCGCATCGGCATGGGCGAGGACCTGCCGCGCGACGTGGCGCTCGAATGGGTGCGCTGGTGCCGCGACCCGGAGTACGTCGTTGGCGCGCTCGGCGCGCATGCGCGCTTTGCGCGCCTCGCCGTGCCCCTGCGGGTCATCTCGCCGACCGACGACCGGTTCGCGCCGGAGCGTGCGGTGCGCGCCCTGGTCGCGCTCTACCCGAACGCGACCGGCGAGATCCGGCGCGTGACGCCGGCCGAACTCGGCGTAAAGTCGATCGGGCATTTCGGCTTCTTTCGCGAGCACTTCCGCGATACGCTGTGGCGCGAGGCGGCAGACTGGCTGGAGGCGCAATGATGGAATTGAAGGGCAGGGTCGCGGCGGTCACCGGTGCCGCCTCGGGTCTCGGACGCGCGATGGCGCTCGCCTTCGCGCGCGAGGGCATGCACGTTGCGCTCGCCGACGTGGACGCGGCGAACCTCGCGCGCGTCGCGGGCGAGGTCGCCTCGCACGGCGTCGGTGCGCACACGCAACGCGTCGATGTCTCGAAAGCCGAAGACGTCGAAGCCTTCGCCGCCCGCACCGTCGAGACGCTGGGCGGTGTGCACCTCGCGTGCAACAACGCCGGCGTCTCGCCGCTCGGCGCCGCCTGGGAGAATTCGCTCGCCGACTGGGAATGGGGCCTCGGGGTAAACCTCTGGGGCGTGATCCACGGCGTGCGCGCCTTCATGCCGCGCTTCCTCGCGCAGGACCTCGGCCACGTGGTCAACACCGCCTCGGTGGCCGGCCTGCTCTCGGTGCCCGCGACCGCGATCTACAACGTCTCCAAACACGGCGTGGTGACGCTCTCCGAGACGCTGCACCACGACCTGCAGTTGCGCGGTTCGAAAGTCGGCGTCTCGGTGCTCTGTCCCGCCTACGTGCCCACCGGCATCTCGGACTCGGAACGCAGCCGGCCGGCAGAGCTTGCGAACGCGCACGCGGAGAAGAGCGAAGCACAACGCGCCGCCGAGGCGATGATGAAGAAGGCAGTCGCCTCGGGGAAGGTCTCGGCAGAACAAGTGGCCGGGATGGTGGTCGCCGCGGTGAAGACGGGCCGCTTCTGGATCCTCACCCATCCGCGCATCAAGCCGGCGGTGAAGGCGCGGGTCGAGGACGTGCTGGAAGAGCGCGCGCCGAGGAATCCGCTGGCGCTCTAGGCTCGCAGGCGAAAGCGCGGGCTCAGGCGAGCCCCGGAAACAGCGTCCGTAGCCCCTCGGCCATGGTCTGGATGGCGAGCGCGGCGAGCAAGAGGCCGAGCAGCCGCGTCGAGATGTTGAGCCCGGTCTGCCCGAGGCGTGCGCCGATCGGCCCTGCGAGCTTCAGCACCGCCCAGGTCAGCGCGCACACCACGACCACGCAGGCGATGATCAGTGCGCGATGAAACCAGCCGGGCGCGGATTGCGCGGCGATGATGGTGGTGCTGATCGCGCCCGGTCCGGCGAGCAGCGGCACCGCGAGCGGCACGATGCCCGGCCGCTGGCCGCCCGCCTCGAGCGCATCAGCCTCGTCCTTGGATTGGCGCACCGCACCGGGTTGCGCGTTGAGCATGGCAAGCGCCATGAGGAGCAGCACCAGCCCGCCGCCGACGCGGAACGCGGGCAGGCTGGCGCCGATCAACAGCAACAGGTCCTCGCCGATCAGCGCCGCGCCGACCAGCACGAAGAACACCGTCAGCGTGATCGCGCGCACCAGTGCCGTGCGCGAGGCAGCATCGCGCGTTGCGGTCACGGCGATGAAGATCGGCACCGCGAGGAACGGGTCGAGGACCGCCGTAAGCGTGGCGAGGAACCTCAGATAGACGGTTGCGTCGCCCACCGCGGCGCGCCGGCTACTTCTTCGCGGCCGCCGCCATCGCCGCCGAGGCGGTCTTGCGGTCGTCATCGACGCGCGCGAAGACGGGGCGCTCGCGCAGCATCTTCAGGTAGGGCTTCACCTGCGCCACGCCCTCGAGCACGTCGCGGCCGAGCACGATCTTCGTGGCGAGCGAAATCAGCGGCAGGTGCACGAACGCCGCCAGGTCGGCGATCGTCAGATCCTTGCCGGCGATGAAGGGGTCGAACTTCGCCAACTGCATCAGCGTCCGGACCGACTTCGACAGTTCCTTGTCGACGGCCTGCTTCAGTTCGTCGGAGGCCGTGCCGCCGAAGAAGGCCTGGCCGTAGAGGCGCCGGGCGACGATCTCAAGGTGCCACTCGACATGGGTGGTCAGCTCGCGCACCTTGGCGCGCGCGAACGGGTCCTTCGGCAGCAGCGGCCGGGCCGGATAAGCCTCTTCGAGATACTCGAGGATCACGGAGGATTCGCTGATCGGCTTGCCGTCGACTTCCAACAACGGCACCTTGCCCATGGGCGAGCGCGCGGTCCAGTCCTCCTTCTGCGAGGGGCGGCAATTGGCGTCCTCCTCGAAATCGATGCCCTTCTCGAGCAGGGCGAGCCGCACCTTGTTGTGGTAATTGCTGACATGGAATCCGCACAGCTTGAGCATGGTTCGTCTCCTCGGGGGGTGGCGGTGGCATTATAGGGGAGCCCACGCTCCGGACCCCCGCCATGCCCGTCACCGATCCCGGCATCATCCTCGAGCTCACCGACCGCAGTTCCTACGCCGGCTACCTCGGGCTCGAAAAGATCCTTTCGGCCCAGCAGCCGCGGTCCGCGCACCACGACGAGATGCTGTTCATCATCCAGCACCAGACCTCCGAGCTCTGGATGAAGCTGCTGGTGCACGAGCTCTCGGCGGCGATCGAGCACGTGAAGGCCGACCGGCTCGACGCCAGCTTCAAGATCCTCGCGCGCGCCAAGCAGGTGCAGCGCCAGCTGTTCGAGCAATGGGCGGTGCTGGAAACGCTCACGCCCTCGGAGTACGTGCAGTTCCGCGACACCCTGGGCCCGGCCTCGGGCCTGCAGTCGTTCCAGTTCCGCGCCATCGAGTTCCTGTTCGGCAACAAGAACGCCGCGATGATCGAGGTCTACCGCCATGCGCCGAAGACCTACGCGTGGCTCGAGGGCTTGCTCAAGGCGCCCAGCCTGTACGACGAGTTCCTGCGCCACCTCGCGCGCCGCGGCCTGCCGGTGCCGCGCGAACGCGTCGAACGCGACTGGACGCAAGCCTACGAGCGCCATGCGGGCGTGACCGCGGTGTTCAAGATGGTGTACGAGGATCCCGCCGGACGCTGGGACGCCTACGAGATGTGCGAGAAGCTGGTCGACGTCGAGCAGAACTACCAACTCTGGCGCTTCCGGCACGTGAAGACGGTCGAGCGCACCATCGGCTTCAAGCGCGGCACCGGCGGCACCGCGGGCGTGGCCTTCCTGCGGCGCACGCTGGAGATCGAGCTGTTTCCGGAGCTGATCGACGTGCGCACCGAGATCGAGAAGACATGATCGACGGCCCGCTCACGGAGGCGAAGCTACGCGCGTCGCTCTGGCCGCGGTTCACGCGCGCGCGCGCGCGGCCCGGCATCTACCTCGCCAACCATTCGCTCGGCTGGCCGCCGGACCGCATGGCGCAGGACGTGCAGGACACGCTGGAGGCCTGGTACGCCGAGCTCGGCGGCGCGTGGACGCGCTGGGAGGCCGAGCGCGAGCGCTTCCGCGCGCTCACGGCGAAGCTGGTGGGCGCGAAGCGCGCGGACTGCATCGTGCCCAAGACCAGTGCCGGGCAGGGCCTGCGCGCGGTGCTCGGCGCGCTGACCGGCGCGACCCGCGGCAAGTTGCGGGTGGTCGCCTCCGACGGCGAGTTCGACTCGCTGGATTTCATCCTGCGCGTCTGGCGCGAGCAGGGCCGCATCGAGCTGCGCCTGCAACCGTGGCGGGAACTCTCCACCGGCGCCGCCGGCCTCGTCGTGCTGTCCACGGTGCAGTTCCGATCGGGCGAGGTCGTGACGGACCTCGCCCGGCGCATCCGCGCCGCGCACACCGCCGGGGCGCTGGTGCTGCTCGATGTCTATCACCATGCCGGTGCGCTGCCGCTCGACCTCGACGCGCTCGGCGCCGACTTCGCCGTCGGCGGCTCGTACAAGTACACCCGCGGCGGCCCCGGCGCCTGCTGGCTCTACGTGCGTCCCGGGCTGGTGGAGACCCTGCGCACGCCGGATACCGGCTGGTTCGCCAAGGCCGACATGTTCCGCTACGAGCGCCCGGATCCGCCCGAGTTCGCCGCCGGCGGCAATGCCTGGCTCGAGTCCACGCCACCGGTGGTGGCGATCGCGCAGGCGCTCGCCGGGCTGGAGGTGACGCTGGCGCTCGGCGCCGAACGCATCCGCGCCTACGGACTGGAGCAGAAGGCGCGGCTTGCCGAACGCCTGAAGGCGCAGGGCGTGGCCTGCGGGGGGGAGGGCGCGGCCCATGGCGCCTTCCTCACACTGCGGCACGCGCAGGCCGATCGCCTGGTGCAGGCGCTCGAGGCCGCGGGCGTGACCTGCGACGCGCGCGGCGAAACCCTGCGCCTGTGTCCGGACGTGCTGAACAGCGAGGCGGAACTCGCCGCCGCGGCGCAGGCGGTGGCGAAGGTGCTGCGCGCCGCCTGAGCCGCCGGACGCCGAAACCGACGTTATAGTAACATATATGTTACCAAACGCCGGGCTCCGGCGCTAGCGCGCCTTCTTCTTTCCCAGCGCCTCGCCCACCGAGGTCTGCTCGCCGAGTTCCTGCTTGGCGATGGCGTTGCGGTGCACCTCATCCGGGCCGTCGGCGAAGCGCAGCGTGCGCTGGTGCGCGTAGGCGAAGGCGAGGCCAAAGTCGTCCGACACGCCGCCGCCGCCGTGCACCTGCATCGCCCAGTCGATCACCTGCGCCGCCATGTTCGGCGCCAGCACCTTGATCATGGCGATCTCCTTCTTGGCGATCTTGTTGCCGACGGTGTCCATCTTCCAGGCCGCGTGCAGCACCATGAGCCGGGTGGAGTCGATCATGATGCGCGCCTGCGCGATGCGCTCGCGCGTCACGCCCTGCTCGGCCACCGTGCGGCCAAAGGCGACGCGCTCGCTCGCGCGCTTGCACATCTTCTCCAGCGCGCGCTCGGCCTGTCCGATGGAGCGCATGCAATGGTGGATGCGGCCCGGTCCGAGGCGGCCCTGCGCGATCTCGAAGCCGCGGCCCTCGCCGAGCAGGATGTTGGAGGCCGGCACGCGCACGTCCTTGAGGTCGATTTCCATGTGGCCGTGCGGCGCGTCGTCGTAGCCGAAGACGTTCAGGTGGCGCAGGATCTTGATGCCCGGGGTGTCGTGCGGCACCAGGATCATCGACTGCTGGCTGTGGCGCGACGCGTTGTCCGGGTCGGTCTTGCCCATCAGGATGTAGATCTTGCAGCGCGGGTCGCCGGCACCCGAGGACCACCACTTGCGCCCGTTGATGACGTAGTCGTCGCCCTCGCGCTTGATCAGGCACTGGATGTTGGTTGCGTCCGAGCTCGCCACCGCGGGCTCGGTCATCAGGAAGGCGGAGCGGATCTCGCCCTTCAGCAACGGCTCGAGCCACTGCTTCTTGTGCGCCTCGGTGCCGTAGCGCTCGATGGTTTCCATGTTGCCGGTGTCCGGTGCCGAGCAGTTGAACACCTCCGGCGCCCAGGACACGCGGCCCATGATCTCGCACAGCGGCGCGTACTCGAGGTTCGACAGGCCCTCGGGGGCACGCTTCGAATGCGGCAGGAACAGGTTCCACAGCCCGGCCTTCCTCGCCTTGGGCTTGAGCTCCTCGATGATCGGCACCGGCTCCCAGCGCTTGTCGCTGCGCACGTGCGCGTAGTACTTCGACTCGTTCGGATAGACGTGCTCTTCCATGAACGCGATCAGCCGCGTGCGCAGGTCCTTCACCTTCGGGGAATATTCGAAATCCATGTCGTGCTCCTAGGTTCTCTTCAGAATTTTCTCGACCAGCGCCCAGCCGAGTTCAGCCATGCCGCGCGCACGACTGCCGGCCTCGGCGCCGTGCGTCGAGGCCGCCGTGCCGTCCACCACGCGCTTGGCGATGCCCTGCACGATGGCGGCGATGCGAAACAGGTTGTACGCCATGTAGAAGTCCCAGTCCGAGGCGGGAATCCCGTCGCGGCCGGTGCGGCGGCAGTAGGCGTCGATGTACTGCTGCTCGCTGGGCAGGCCGAGCGCCGCGTGGTCCAGTCCCGCGATGCCGCGGAACTTGCCCGGCGCGATGTGCCAGCTCATGCAGTGGTACGCAAAGTCCGCCAGCGGATGGCCAAGGGTCGAGAGCTCCCAGTCGAGCACCGCGAGGATCCGCGGCTCGGTGGCATGGAACACCGTGTTGTCGAGCCGGAAGTCGCCGTGCACGATGGTGGTCTCGTCCCCTGGCGGGATGTTCTTCGGCAGCCATGCCATCAGCTGGTCCATGGCCTCGATGCGCTCGAGTTCGGAGGCGCGGTACTGCTTGGTCCAGCGGTCGATCTGGCGCGCGATGTACTGCCCCGGCCGGCCGAAGCCCTCGAGCCCCGCCGCCTTGTAGTCGATGCCGTGCAGTTTCGCGATGGTGGCGTTGAGTTCATCCCAGATCGCGCCGCGTTCGGCCTTCGTCTGCTCGGGCAGCGCCTGCTCCCAGAGCACCCGCCCCTCGACGCAGTCCATGATGTAGAACATGGTGCCGATGACGCCGTCGTCCTCACACAGGGCGTACGGCCGCGCAACCGGGAAGCCGGTGGCGAAGAGCGCCTTGATGACGCGGAACTCGCGGTCCACCGCGTGGGCCGAGGGCAGCAGCTTCCCGGGCGGCTTGCGCCGCAGCACGTAGCGCTTGCCGCCTGCCGTGAGCCGGTAGGTCGGATTCGACTGCCCGCCCTTGAACTGCTCGACCGTGAGCGGGCCCGCGTAGCCCTCGACCTGCGCGCGCATCCACGCGTCGAGCGCGGTCTCGTCGATCCGGTGACGCTCTTCCACCGGCTTGGTGCCGACAAACTGATCGAACATGCGGGGGTTTCTGGAGGGAAAGATCGCGCCAAAGCTTACGCCGATTCGGATGCCCGGGCCAACGTGCGGGGTGAAACGGGGGCCGCAAAACCTAGGGATTCAATGACGGCGGCACGCGCAGCCAGAAGGTCACCGGCCCGTCATTCACCAGCATGACCTGCATGTCGGCGCCGAAGCGGCCGGTTTCGACCCGCGCATGACGGGCGCGCGCAAGCGCGACCCAGTGCAGGAACAGGCGTTCGCCCTCGGCGGGCGCGGCCGCCGGCGTGAAGCTCGGGCGCGCGCCGGAGTTCGTGTCTGCGGCGAGCGTGAACTGCGGCACCGCCAGCAGGCCACCGCCGGTGTCGGCAAGCGAGCGGTTCATCCGGCCCGCGGCGTCGGCGAACACCCGGTAGCCGAGCACGCGCTCGAGCAGGCGCTGCGCCTGCGCTTCGGCGTCGCCGCGCTCCACCGCCACCAGCGCGAGCAGGCCCGCGCCGACCTCGCCGACCGTCTCGCCCGCAACCGTGACACGCGCTTCGCGCACGCGCTGGATGAGTGCGATCACGCCGGCCGCCCCTGCATGCCTCAGGCGATGAGGTCGGGAATCACGCGCGCGCGCAGGCGTTCGAGCTGGTCCTTGAGCGAGAGCTTGCGCTTCTTCAGCCGCTGCAACTGCAACGCGTCCTGCGCAGGGTCCGCGACCAGCCGCCGGATCACGTCGTCGAGATCCCGGTGCTCGGTCTCGAGCAGCAGGATGCGTTGCAGGATCTGTTCGCGTTCCTCACCGGTCAGCGCATCGTTGGCCAAGCGGCGTTCCCCCGAAGTGTGCCGACGCCCGCCCCGCGCGCCTGACGTAATCTTTCGTGCGATGGACCGGCCCGCGTGACATGCGTCACATCCGCGGGCACCGGTCTCGCGCATCCTATCCCGACTCCCCTGCCGCGAGAAGCGCCGAAACCGGGCCTGATGTGCTGATTTGCCCTCTGGTCGCAGGACAAGGAGAATAGTCCTGAAGGGGTCACGAACCTGATGCGACGCAACGATTTCGACGTCACCGACACCATCCGCACCACCGACGCGGACGCCGTGCGCGCAGAATTGCTGCGCCTCTTCCGCGACCTCTACCAGGGGGCCGGGACGGATGCGCTCGAGCGGGTGTTCGGCGACGTGGTGCGCATGTACGCGGGCGAGCATCCCGACTGGCTTCCGTGCGACACCGAGTACCACGACATCCAGCACGTGTTCGACGTCACGCTGGCCATGGCGCGCCTGATGGACGGCTACGAGCGCGGCCGCGTGAATGGCGCCCCCCCCCTGGACGCAGAGCACTTCAGTGTCGGGCTCGCCACCGCCCTGTTGCACGACCACGGCTACCTGCGGCGGCGCAACGACCGGCGCCATCGCTACGGCTCCGAGTACACCAGGAACCACGTGACGCGAAGCTCGAACTTCCTGCGCGGCTACCTGCGCGAAAGCGGCTTGTCGCAGCACGCTGCGGCGGCGGCGCAGATCGTGCACTTCACCGGCTACGAACGCCCGGCGCAGTCGATCCACCTCGCCGACCCGCTGATGCGGCGCGTCGGCTTCATTCTCGGCACCGCGGACATCATCGCGCAGATGGCGGACCGCTGCTATCTCGAGAAATGCCGCGACCGGCTCTACCCCGAATTCGTGCTCGGCGGCATCACGCGAAAGCGCAATGCCGATGGCAGCGAACTGGTGCTGTTCTCCTCGGGAAACGACCTGGTGCACAAGACGCCGGGTTTCTACGCCGGCGCGCGCAAGCGGCTCGACGAGCAGCTCGACGGCGTCTACGCCTATGCCGAACGGCATTTCGGCGGGCAGAACCTCTATGTCGAGGACATGCAGAGGAACATCCGGTACGCACAGTCCCTCGCCAACGAGGATCTGGCCGCGCGGCTGCGGCGCGACCCGCCGCACACGCTGCAGGCGGGCGTCGAGCCCTACCCCGCGCACCTTCTGGCGATTCCGCCCGGAAAGACGACGACCGACCGCGAGCCGGGCTGAATCGGGTCGACGGGCCTCAGCGGCGCTGCGCCGCGCTGATCAGCCGGCGCAGCGTCTCGACCCGGGCGCGATTCACGCCGTAGTCGCGGCGGCCGAGGCGTGAGGCCGAGCGCACCTGGAACGCCCCGGACGGGGCGTCGAACAGGAGTTCCACGTCGTCGACAAAGCCGAGCAGGCGACTGCGAACCTCGGCATACAGATAGCTGCCTTCTTCCCGGATCACGCGCGCGCCGCGGACCTGCGCGAGCGCCGCGCGTGCCGCCGCCATCGCCTCGGGCGCGTTGCCCGCGAAGGCGATCGGCGCGATCGAATGCTCGGCGTCCGCGGCAGGCGCCTGGCTCGAGACGCAGTTCGGCGTCTTCCGGCAGGGCGCAAGCCGCCCGTCCGTGGCGCCAAGATTCTGGGGTCGTTTTCCGGAGAACACGGTGTTGTCGGGTTCCAGTGCGAGGTGCAGCGCAAGCGCCGCGAGGAGCAGGACGCAGGCCAGGCCGAGCGCATGAATCACGCGGCGCAAGCGTCCACGGCGGCTGCGCGCTGTCATGCGCGCCGATGGTACCATCGTCGAAGGTTCGCACCTGGGAGTCCGCCATGCCGAACATCAGCACGCAGCAACTGACCGAATTGCTCATGGGCATCGCCCGCGCGCAGGCCGCCACCATTCAGGGCATCGAGAGTGCCATGACCGGCACGCGCTCCACGCACATCATGCCGTCGCTGCAGAACGTCGCGCACCTGCACGACCGTCCGGACCCAACGCTTGTCGACCTGCCGGTGCGGGTGCTGCTCTCTTCGCTCGGGCGCATCGGTCCGGACGCGGCGAACATCAAGCGCGAACTCGATCGCCTGCTCGGCGACGCACCGCCCGCCGCGGCGCCGGCCGCGGACCCTGCGCCTGCGCCCGCTTCCGCCCCTGCCGCCGTCGCCTCGGGCGACGAAGAACTGGACTTCAGCAAGTCCTGAAGAAAAGGGGTCAGAGCCCTTTTTCGGTGAACGCTTCTTCCCCGACGGGTGCTTCTGATCGAAAAAGGGATCCGACCCCTTTTTCGCGACCGCCGCTGTAGAAAAGGGGGCTGCCCCCCCTTTTTTCAGAACTTCGGCGGTGGCGGAAAATCCGGGCTGCGCTTCTCGCGATGCGAGGCGATGCCTTCCTTCACTTCGCCGCCGGTGAAGCCGAGGAATTCGAGCGCCAGCGAGGTGTCGAAGGTCGGCCCGGCGCTGCGCAGCCAGTTGTTCAGGCTGTACTTGGTCCAGCGCATCGCGGTCTGGGCGCCCGCCGCGATCTTGCGCGCCACCTCCAGGGTCTTCGCCTCGAGTTCGGCCTCCTCGCACACGAGCGACACCAGGCCGATCCTCTCGGCTTCCTCGCCGGTGAGCGAATCGCAGGTCAGCAGGTAGTACTTCGCCTTTGCCATGCCGCACAGCAGCGGCCAGACGATCGCGGCATGGTCGCCCGCGGCGACGCCGAGGCGCGTGTGCCCGTCGATGATGCGCGCGTTCTTCGCCACGATCGACACATCGGCCAGCAGTCCCGCCACCAGACCGGCGCCGACCGCCGGCCCGTTCATCGAGGAGACGACGATCTTCGAGCAATTGATGATGTTGTAGACGAGGTCCTTCGCTTCGCGCCAGACGCGCGCGCGCGCGGCGAAATCGGTGGTGAGTTCCTCCACCATGGCGAGGTCGCCCCCGCCGGAGAAGCCGCGCGGCGTGCCGCGCAGGATCGCCACGCGCACCGATTCGTCGCGGTCCACGTCCAGCCACACCTCGGCCATCTCGGCGTGCATGCGCGCGGTGGCCACCGGGAGGCGCGCGGCGTCTGTGCCCATGGCGACTTCGAGGATGCCGGGTTCGAGGGTGCGGATGCGCAGCGTCTGGTATTTCGAATAGTCCATGTCAGCCTCCGGATTCGGTCCGCCAAAATTGTACGCGCACCGATAGAATGGTTATATGAACGAGATCCTGCGCACGCCCGACGATCGCTTTGCGAACCTGCCCGGTTTCCCCTGGGCGCCGCGCTGGTTCGACTGGCGCGGCCTGCGCATGCATTACCTCGATGAGGGCCCGAAGGACGCGACGCAGGTGTTCCTTTGCCTGCACGGCGAGCCCACCTGGAGCTACCTCTACCGGCGCATGATTCCCGTGTTCCTTGGAAGCGGCGCGCGCGTGGTGGCGCCGGATTTCGCGGGCTTCGGCCGTTCCGAAAAGCCCGCCGAGGACGCGGTCTACACCTTCGATTTTCACCGCGCGTTCCTGCTCGATTTCGTCGAATCGCTGGACCTCTCCGGCATCACGCTGGTGGTGCAGGACTGGGGCGGCCTGCTCGGCCTCACCCTGCCCATGGAAGCCCCGCAGCGCTATGCCCGCCTGCTCGCCATGAACACCGCGCTCGGCACCGGCGACGAACCGCTCTCCGAGGGCTTCGTCGCGTGGCGCAGCTATGTGGCGAAGAACCCGGACCTCGATTGCGCGAAGCTGATGTCGCGTGCCTGCCCGCACCTGACCCCGGCCGAAGCCGCCGCCTACGAGGCGCCGTTCCCGGATGCGTCCTACAAGGGCGGCGTGCGGCGCTTTCCGGCGCTGGTGCCCGACCGGCCGGACGCGCCCGGCGCGCAGATCTCGCGCCGCGCGCGCGAATTCTGGACGACCGACTGGGCGGGCGAAGCCTTCATGGCGATCGGCGCCACCGACCCGGTGCTCGGTCCGCCGGTGATGAATGCCCTGCGCCGCCGGATCCGCAACTGCGCGGACCCCTGGGTCCACGCGCAGGCCGGCCATTTCGCGCAGGAATGGGGCGAGGACATCGCGCGCGCGGCACTCGCGCACTGGAATGGAAAATGAGGAGCAACGAATGAGCGCCGTGCCGAAGCCCGCACTTGCAGTGAACTGGGCAGACGTCGAGGCGGCGCACGCGCGGCTCGCCGGCGTCGCGCACCGCACCCCGGTGCTCACCTCCGCCACCATCGACGCCGCGACCGGCGCGACCGTGTTCTTCAAGTGCGAGAACCTGCAGCGCATGGGCGCATTCAAGTTCCGCGGCGCCTACAACGCGCTGTCGCAACTCGACGCCGAAACGAAGCGCTGCGGCGTGGTCGCCTATTCCTCCGGCAACCACGCGCAGGCGGTGGCGCTCTCCGGAAAACTGCTCGGCGTGCCGACCGTGATCATCATGCCGGCGGACGCGCCGCGCGTGAAGCTCGAGGCGACCCGCGGCTACGGCGCCGAAGTCGTCACCTACGACCCGAAGGCCGGCTCGCGCGAAGCGATGGCGCAGGCGATCGGCGCCGAGCGCGGCCTCGCGGTGATCCCGCCCTTCGACCATGCCCACGTCATCGCCGGGCAGGGCACGGCGGTGAAGGAACTGCTCGAGGACACCGGGCCGCTCGACGTGCTGCTGGTGCCCTGCGGGGGTGGGGGGCTGCTCTCGGGCAGCGCGGTGTCGGCGGCGGCGCTCGCCCCGGGCTGTCGCGTGATCGGCGTCGAGCCGGCGGCAGGCGACGACGGCGTGCGTTCGTTCCGTTCGCGCACGCTGCAAAGCGTGCCCCCGCCCGACACCATCGCCGACGGTGCGCGCACGCAGTCGCTCGGCGCGCTCACCTTCCCGCTGGTGCTCGCGCATGTCTCGGACATGGTCTCGGTGCCGGACGCGCGCCTGCTCGAGGCCATGTTCTTCCTCTGGGAGCGCATGAAGCTGGTGGTCGAGCCCACCGGCGCGCTCGGCGCCTGCGCGCTGCTCTCGGGCACCGTCGCCGCGAAGGGCCTGCGCGTTGGCGTGGTCCTCTCCGGCGGCAACGTGGACCTCGACTGGGCGGCAAAGGCGCGCTGCGCGCGCGCTCAGTTCACCGGCGCGTAGTACGCCCAGCGCGTTTCGCTGGCGGCCTTGGCCTCCGTCAGGGCCTGCTCGGCCCGGCCCAGCAGCGCCTCGCCGGATTCGCCGTCGTCCGGAAACACGCTGATGCCGATCGCGCAGGCCAGCCGCGCCATGCCGCCTTCCAGCGCCAGCGGCACGTTCACCGTGTCGCAGATCTTCTCGGCGATCATGCCGGCATCCTCGGACCGGTCCAGGTCGCCCGCCAGCACGACGAACTCGTCGCCGCCGTAGCGTGCCACCGTGTCCGCGCCGCGTACGCCCATGCGCAGGCGCCCCGCCACGGCGGCCAGCGCCTGGTCGCCCACCAGGTGCCCGCGCGTGTCGTTCAGGGCCTTGAAGGCCTTCAGATCCACCATCAGCACCGCCAGCTTGCGACGGTTGCGGCGCGCGAACTGCAGCGCCAGTTCGAGCCGCTGCTGCATCGACAGCCGGTTCGGCAGGCCGGTGAGCGGGTCGTTCTGCGCCATGAAGCGCATGCGTTCCTCGCGCTCGCGCAACTCGCGCATCAGCGCGTCGCGCTCGGCCACCTCGGTGCGCAGGTGCGCGTTCGCATCGTGCAGTTCCGCGGTGCGCTCGACGATGCGCGCTTTCAGCATCTGGTCGGACCTGCGACGCGTCTCGACCAGCGTGTCGCGGATCGAGCGCACGTCGTCCTCGGCGCGCCGGGTCCGGCTGCGCAGCAGGCTGATGCGGTCGGCAAGCGCAAACGAGAGGAACAGGACATCGACGACGAGTCCGAAGTGCAGGCCGTAGATCGTCAGCACGTTGCTCGGCACCAGCGCGAAGTTGCGCAGGGCGCCGAGACAGATGAAGACGATCATCGCAGACCAGGCGAGCAGGAAGAAGCGGGCCGGGCGGAAGCCGCGCAGCAGGCTGCGCACCGCGACCCACAGGGCGAGCGCGGCCGTGACGATGCCGATCAGCGAAATGGAGCGCAGCACGGTGCTGTAGCTGAGCACGGCGCCGGTGGCCGCGGCCAGCACCAGAACGCCGCCCGCGACCATGGTGCCGCGCATCCACAGGTCGATCCACGGTGCCTGCTCGCGCATCGACAGGAACTCGCGTGCCAGCATGGCGCCGAACAGCATGGAGGCGGCGAGCGAGGTGGCAAGCGCATGGTTCGCGAGCCAGACGCTTTCAGGCCACAGGTACTGGAAGGCAAGGCCGTCGAAGGAGAACAGGAACAGACTGAACGAAGACGCGTAGGCGACATAGACCAGGTAGATCCGCTCGCGCAGCGCGACGAACAACATCAAGTTGTACAGGACAAGCGCCAGCACCAGGCCGTAGAACAGGCCGAGGAGCATCTGCGTGTCGCGTTCCTGCGCGGCGAACGCCTCGGGCGCCCAGAGGTGCACCGGCGCTGTAAGCACGCTGCTCGATGCGAGGCGCACGAACACCGTGGTTTCCGCGCCGGCCGCAAGCGTCACGGGAAAGACATGGTTGCGGTTCTGCACCCTGCGCCCGGTGAACGGCTGCCGGTCGCCGCCGCGCTGCACCACCATTTGCCCATCGGCGCCCGGCGCGTAGACCTCGATCGCGTCGATGCTCGGGTAGCGCACCTCGAGCAGCCTCTCGCGCGACAAGGCATCGCGGTTGACGAGCGTGAAGCACAACCACCAGGCGGACGCGGTGTAGCCGAAGTTCATCACGCCGACGCCGGCGGGCCGGAACGAGGGCGCGAAGCGCGGCGAGCGCACGTCCTCGATGGTCAGTCCGGTGGACGGGTCTTCCAGCACCGCGGTGTACTTGCCGAGCAATTGCCCGGGCGCGGCCTGGTCGACGATCAGCGGCGCGACCTGTCCTGATGGCGCATGCGCCAGCGCCGCGGCGCCTGCGAGCATCCCGGCAAGCACGAGCAGCGCCGGGACGCCCTGCGCCGCAAGCGCCCGAAGGCGGAACCACGCACCGCGATGCTGCACGTTTCTCATGGAGAGCCGGTCTTTGCTTCCGCTCGGCGAATGCGGATATTATCCTCGCCCCGCCCCGATCGCTTCCAGCGCCACACCAGATATGACAAAAGCCCTCCCCGAGCGCATGCGCGCCGTCGAAATCAAAGCCCCGGGCGGCCCCGAGGTGCTGGTGAGCGCCGAACGCGCGCTGCCCCAACCGAAGGCCGGCGAGATCCTGGTGAAGGTCGCCGCGGCCGGCGTGAATCGCCCCGACATCCTGCAGCGCACCGGCAACTACCCGGTGCCCAAGGGGGCCTCCGACCTGCCCGGCCTCGAGATTGCAGGCGAAGTGGTGGCCTGCGGCGAAGGCGTGAAGCTCTGGAAGCCGGGCGATCGCGTCTGCGCGCTCACGCCGGGCGGCGGCTACGCCGAGTACTGCACCACGCCGGAAGTGCAAGCGCTGCCGATCCCGAAGGGACTCACCGACGTCGAGGCGGCATCGCTGCCCGAGACCATGTTCACCGTGTGGAACAACGTCTATGACCGCGCCGGCCTCGCGCCCGGCGAGTCGCTGCTGGTGCAGGGTGGCGCCTCGGGCATCGGCGTCACCGCGATCCAAATGGCGGTCGCCACGGGAAACCGCGTCTTCGTCACCGCCGGTTCGGACGAGAAATGCGCCGCCTGCGTGAAGCTCGGCGCCGAGAAGGCGATCAACTACCGCACGCAGGACTTCCTCACCGAGGTGAAAGCCGCCACCGGCGGGCGCGGCGTGGACGTGATCCTGGACATGGTGGGCGGTGACTACGTGCCGAAGGAACTCAAGTGCCTGGCCGACGACGGGCGGCTGGTGTTCATCGCCTTCCTGCGCGGGCCGAAGACCGAGTTCGACATCAACGAGGTGATGCGCCGCCGCCTCACCGTCAGCGGCTCGACGCTGCGGCCGCGCACGATCGAGTACAAGGGCAAGGTCGCGCGCGCGCTGCGCGAAACCATCTGGCCCCATGTCGAGGCCGGCCGCATCCGTCCGCAGGTGTTCCGCAGCTTCCCGCTCGCGCAGGCGGCCGACGCCCACCGTCTGATGGAGTCCGGCGAACATATCGGCAAGATCGTCCTGGTCGTCTGACCCCAAGGCACAAGGAGCACCCGATGCGCAGGCAGCACCTGAACCCGAAGGAATTGTCCGAACCGCGCGGCTACTCGCATACGGTTGCCGTGGACGGGCCGATGACGCTGGTCACCATCTCCGGCCAGGTGGCCTTCGGCCCGGATGGCGCCGTCGTCGGCAAGGGCGACATGCGCGCGCAGGCCGAGCAGGTGTACCAGAACCTGTCGCACAACCTCAGGGCGGCCGGCGCCGAATGGCGCGACGTCATCAAGGTGAACGTCTACGTGGTCAACCTGACCCCCGAGTCGCTGAAGGCCTATCGCGAGGTGCGCTCGCGCTATCTCGACACGAAGCACCCGCCCGCGAGCACGCTGGTGGGCGTGACGCGCCTGGTGCACGAGGACCTGCTGCTCGAAGTCGAGCTGGTGGCGGCGGTGGCCGGCAAGGCCGCCGTGAAACCGCAGGCGCACCCGCGCAAGCGCTGACCCGCGCCGCCTTGCGCCGCGCGACCCGCTGCAGCATCCCGCATTGAACCGCGCGCGCGAGCACTACGGTTGGGTGGTCGTCGCGGCCGCCTTCGCCCTGATGTTCACGGGCTTCGGCGCCGCCTATTCCTTCGCCGCCTTCTTTACCGCCTTCCAGTCCGAGTTCACGGCCTCGCGCGCCGATGTCGCGCTGGTGTTCTCGGTGGCCGCCTTCCTCTGGTTCGTGCTGGGCGCGCCCGGCGGCATGCTGGCCGATCGCTTCGGCCCGCGCCGCGTGACCCTCACCGGGGTGCTCTTTCTCGTCGCGGCGATGTGGCTCGCGAGCCGGGCGCAGACGGTGGAGATGCTGTACCTCACCTACAGCATCGGCCTGGGCATCGGCGTTGGCCTCACCTACGTGCCCTCGGTGGGTGCGGTGCAGCCGTGGTTCGTCGCCAACCGCGCCTTCGCCTCGGGCATCGCGATCGCCGGCATCGGCGCCGGCAACTTCATCGTGCCGCTGCTCGCCGCGTGGCTGATCGGGGTCTTCGGGTGGCGGGCAGCCTACCAGGTGCTGGCGCTCGGCATGCTGGTGGTCGGCGGCGCGGCGGCGCTCGCGATCGACAACGATCCCTCGCGACGCGGTCTCTCCCCCGGCGGCGTGACGGCGGGCTCGCGCGCCACCGCGGCGGCGCGCGCCGTCATCCCCGGCGCCTCGCTCGGCGCGGCGCTTCGCGGCGCGCCGTTCTGGCTGCTGTACGCCTCGCTTGCGCTGTGCGGGGTCGGCTTGTTCGTGCCGATGGTGCACCTCGGTCCCTTCGCGCAGGACCTCGGCTACAGCGAGGCCGAGGGCGTGACGCTGGTGAGCCTGATCGGTCTTGGCAGCCTGGTCGGTCGCTTTGCGGTCGGCGGCATCGCCGATCGCCTCGGCCGGCAGCCGGCGCTCGCGGTGCTGTATGCCGGGCTCGGCGCGATGCTGCTCTTGTGGTGGGCGAGTTCGACCTGGTGGCTGCTTGCGGTGTTCGGCTTTACCTTCGGCACCTGCTACGGCGCCTGCGTGGCGCTGCTGCCCACCATCGTCATGGACCTGTACGGCGGGCGCGCGGTGTCCGGCATCATCGGCGTGCTCTATACCGGCGCCGGCATCGGCACGCTGGCCGGCCCCTCGCTCGCGGGCTTCGCCTTCGATGCCTCCGGCAGCTACGACCTGCCGATCCTTGCCGCGGCGGTGCTGACCTTTGCCGCCACCGCCTGCATCCTGGCGCTGCTGCGGCGCGCGCCGGCGCCCGCGGGCGCGCAGGCATGAGCCTGCGCGCGCCCGCCTGGCTGAAGCGCCTGCGCGGCGCGCCGTCGATCGCGGTCAGCGAATCGCGCGGCTTGCGCAGCCTGCACATCGGCGGCGAAGCGATCCAGAGCGCGATGCGCATCGACGACCCGTTCGCCCTCGCGCTCGACTACACGCGCTGCATGATGGGCGGCCTGCTGCTGCACCCGCGCCCGCGCCAGGCGCTGATGATCGGGCTGGGCGGCGGCTCGCTCGCGAAGTTCTTCCATCGCAGGCTGCACCGCACGCAGGTGCGCGCCGTCGAATGCGACGCCCGCGTGGTCGAGGCGGCGCGCCGGCACTTCGCACTTCCGCCCGACGACGACCGACTCACGGTCGAGATCGGCGATGGCTGCGCCGCGCTCGCCCCCGAAGGCTGCGACCTGCTGATGGTCGACGGCTTCGACGACGAGGCGCAGGCACCCGGACTGGTGAGCCAGGATTTCTACGACGCCGCGCACTTCGCGCTCAGCGAACCCGGGCTGATGGTGGTCAACTTCATGAGCGATGACCGCAGCCTGAAGCGCTTTCTCGGCCGCATCGAGCAGGCCTTCGGCGGCGCGCCCGTGCTGCTGCCGGCCCTGTCGGACCCGAACCTCATTGCCTTCGCGCCGCGCGGCGGCCCGGACCGCATCGCCTGGACGCTGCTCGAGGCGCGCGCCGAAAAGCTCGAGACGCGCCTCGGCCTGCCGTTCGTCCGCATGCTGCGCACCCTGCGGCGCGCCAATGGCGGCAAGGGCGCGGAACTCGTCCTCCGTGGCTGAGGCCTTGCCATGCTGAACGCCCTGCTCGAGCTCCCCGGCGGGCTTCCCACGCTCGCAATCCTCGCCGCCGCGGCCTTCGCCGGTTCGCTGGTGTTCGGGCTCACCGGTTTCGGCGCGGCGCTGATCACCATCCCGCTGGCGACACATTTCGTCCCGCTGCCGTTTGCGCTGGCGCTCTTTTCGCTCATGGACCTCGCCAACGCGGCGCGTGTCGGCGCCGAGAACCCGCGCAACGCGGTGCGCGCCGAGTGGATGCGCCTGATCCCGATGATCGTGGTCGGCACCGCGATCGGCGTCACGCTGCTGGTCAACCTTCCGCGCAAGGCCGGCATGCTGGCACTCGGCACCTTCGTGATCGTGTATGCGCTCTGGAGCCTGGCGAAGCCCGGCGGCAGCGGCCGCATCGCCGCCGGCTGGGCCTGGCTCGCCGGCCTCGCGGGCGGGCTGACCAGCACGCTCTTCGGCGCCGGCGGGCCGCCCTACGTCATCTACCTTTCGCAACGCGGCCTGTCGAAGGAGGCCTTGCGCGCCACGCTCGGCTTCGCGACGCTATCGAGCATCTCGCTGCGCGTGGCCGCCTTCCTGATCAGCGGGTTGCTGCTCGACCTGACCGTGTGGCTGTGCGCGCTCGCGGTGCTGCCGGCGGCCTGGCTCGGCCTTGGTCTGGCGCGGCGCATGTACCTCCGGGTGTCGCGCGAAGCGCTGTTGCGGGCGATGGCGCTTGTATTGCTCGCCTCGGGGGCCGGGCTGATCGTGCGGGGACTGTGAGGCGCGGCCGGACGGCTCAGCCCTCGGCGTAGATCCAGTCGCGCGTCCACGGCAGCGGGTTGCGCGCCGGGTCGCCGCTCTTCACGGCGAGCACCTGGTGGATGGTCACCCAGTTCTGCTCGAAGGCGTGTGCGCAGCCGGCGAGGTAGGTGCGCCAGACACGGGCGCGCCGTTCCCCGGCGATCGCCCGCGCCGCGTCGAGCCGCGTCTCGAGCGCGTCGCTCCAGTGCCAGAGCGTTTTCGCGTAGTGCAGCCGCAGGGTCTCCACGTCCATCGCCTCGAGCCCGGCGGCCCCCATCGTGGCGAGCACCAGGCCGAGATGCGGAATCTCGCCGTGCGGGAAGACGTAGCGCTCGATGAAGGCGCCGCCGCCAAGGCCCACTTCCCGGCTTTCCGGGTCGACCGCCGTGATGCCATGGTTCATCACCAGGCCGCCGTCCCGAGCCAGGCGATGCAGGGTCGAGAAATACAGCGGCAGGTTCTTCAACCCGACGTGCTCGAACATGCCGACCGAGGCGACGGCATCGTAGCCCTCGCCGGCGGCATGGTCGCGATAATCCTCGAGCAGCACGCGGCAGCGCGCACCGAGTCCCTCCTCGGCAATGCGCGCATTCGCCCACGCATGCTGGTTCGCCGAGAGCGTGATGCCGGTGGCGTCGACGCCGTGGTGACGGGCCGCATGACGCACCAGCCCGCCCCAGCCGCAACCGACGTCGAGCAGACGCTGCCCGGGACGCAGCCGCAACTTGCGGCAGATGTGCTCCAGCTTCTGCGCCTGCGCAGCATCCAGGTCCTCCTCGCCGGTGCGGAAGTATGCGCAGGAATAGACCATCTCGCGCCCGAGCCAGAGCGCGTAGAAATCGTCGGAAACGTCGTAGTGATAGCGCACCGCCTCGGCGTCGCGCGCGCGGCTGTGCCGGTTGAGGCGCCTCGGCAGGCGGCCGGGCCGGTAGCCGCGGCCGCGCCGGGCAATCGCCTCGGCGGCGCGAATCGCCTCGCGCATCGGGCCATCGATCTCGATCTTCCCCTCGACGTAGGCCTCGCCGAGGGTGGCGAGATCGGCCTCGGCCAGGCTGCGCGCCGCGTCGGGATTCGACAGGCGCAGCGTCACCCGGGCCGGCTCGGCAAACGCGATGCGCCGACCGTTCCACAACTCGATCACGAGGGAGGCGTGAACGCGCTCCTTCAGCTCGTCGATCGAACGTTCGATCCGCCCCTCGAAGGCCACCGGACCTCCTTCAGACCGCTTTCTCCCGCATGGTAACGAATTCTTCCGCCGCAGTGGGATGGATGCCGATCGTCGCGTCGAACTGCGCCTTGGTCGCCCCCAGCTTCACCGCGATCGCCACCCCCTGGATGATCTCGCCCGCCTCCGGGCCGATCATGTGGGCGCCGACCACCCGCTGCCCGGCCTGCTCGACCACCAGCTTCATGAAGGTGCGCTCGGTGGCGTCGCCAAGCGTGTGCTTGAGGGCACGGAACGAGGCGCGGTAGACGTCGACGGCGCCGTGCTTCTCGCGCGCCGCGGCCTCCGACAATCCGACCGTCGCGATGGCCGGGTTGGAGAACACCGCGGTGGCAATGTTCTCGTAATCCATCTCGGTGGGCGTGTTCCGGAACAGCGTCTTCGCAAGCGCCATGCCCTCGGCAGTGGCCACCGGCGTGAGGTTGTGGCGGTTGGCGACGTCGCCGATCGCATGGATTGAGGGAACGCTCGAGGCAAGGTGCCGGTCGACGAGGATCTCTCCGTTCCTGCCAAGGCGCACGCCGGCCACCTCCAGCCCGAGATTCGCGGTGTTCGGCACGCGCCCGGTGGCGAACATGACCAGATCCGTCTCCAGCGTCGCACCCGCCTTGAAGGCGATGCTGCGCGCGCCGCCGGCGCCTGCGGTGATCGACACCGGGTCGGCGCCGAGGCGCACCTCGATCCCCTTGCCCGCGAGTTCGACGGCAATGCGCTCGCCGAGGTCGGCGTCGAAATGGCGCAGCAGGCGCGCGCCGCGGTAGGCGAGCGTCGTCTGCACCCCGAGGCCGTTGAAGATCGAGGCGAACTCGAGCGCGATGTAGCCGCCGCCCACCACCAGCGCGCGCCGCGGCAGCGCCGGCAGGGCGAAGGCCTCGTTCGAGCTGATGCCGAGTTCGACGCCCGGGATCTTCGGCAACTGCGGCCAGGAACCGGTGGCCACGAGGATGTGGCGCGCGCTGTAGCGGCGCCCCCCGGCCTCGACCGTGTTCGGGCCGGCAAGCGTCGCGCGCGCGCGCACGATCTCGACCCCGGCACTGGCGAGCATGCGCTCGTAGATGCCGTTCAGGCGCGCGATCTCGCGATCCTTGTTGGCGACCAGCGTCGGCCAGTCGAAGCGCGCCTCGCCCAGCGTCCAGCCGAAGGAGGCGGCGTCGTGGAAATCGTCGCGAAAGTGGGCCGCGTAGGCGAACAGCTTCTTCGGGATGCAACCGACGTTGACGCAGGTGCCGCCGAATCGCCCGTCCTCGGCGATCGCCACGCGCGCGCCGTAGCCGGCGGACACGCGCGCGGCGCGCACGCCGCCCGAGCCCCCGCCGATGACGAAAAAATCGAAGTCAAACTGCGCCACGCGCGCGCCCTGCCGGGATTCGCGCGTCAGTGCAGGTTCTTGAGGTTGAACTCCACCAGCTCGAGGAGCGCGGTGAGCGTCTTGTGCTGCGGCTTGTCGGAGAGCCACTTCAGCGCATTCGCCACGCGCGGCTCGATGTTCTTGCGCGGCGCGCCTTCCACCTCGAGGAACATGCGCGCAAGATCGTCGAGCCCGGCCTTCTGCGCCAGGGTGCGCACCTCGCCGAGTTTCTCTTCGATCGCGGCCCGGTCGAGGTTGGTGACCATCCGCATGGTCTTCTCGTCACTCATGAGTCTCTCCTAGCGTGCGGCCCGCACCGGGTGCGGGCCGCAGTTTGGCCGATCTTATCGGCTCCACGCCCGCTTGGCCAGCCGCCAAAATCGCGCGATTCAGCCGGCAAGGGCATAACGGTCTTCCGCGAACAGAACCCTGCCCTCGGCCACCAGTTTGTCGAGGTGCGCTGCGAGCGAGCGCGAGGCCACGCGATGCAGGCGCTCCGGCACGTCATCGTAGACCGCAGCGAGCAGCGTGGCGGCATCCGGCCGGCCGAGGCGCGCGAGCGCATCGGTCACCTTCTTCTCGCGCCCGAGCCGGTGGGCGATCAGGCGCCGGACCTCCTTGTGCGGCGCACCGACGAGGTAGCCGTGCCCCGGCGCGATCACCGCGATGTCCTCGGCAAGCAGCGCCTCGAGCGAAGCAAGGTAGGCGCGCATGTCACCGTCGGGCGGCCCGATGACCACGGTCGAACCCTGCATCACGTGGTCGCCGGTGAACAGCATGCGCGTCGATTCGAGCTGGTAGCAGACGTGGTTCGAGGCGTGGCCGGGGGTGTGCAGGGCGCGCAGCACCGTGTCTCCGAGCACCAGTCGCTCGCCGTGCGCGGGGCGGCGCACCGGCGCAAAGCTCGCGTCCTGGCTCGCGCCCGCGGGCGCCGGCAGGCCGATCACCTCGGCGCCGGTGGCCTGCGCGAGCGGGCCCGCAGCGGGCGAATGATCGACATGGGTATGCGTGCAGAGGATCCAGCGGATGCGGCCCGCGCCGGCCGCGAGGATCGCGTCGATATGGCCCGGGTCCGCGGGGCCCGGGTCGATCACGGCGATCTCGTCGTCGCCGACGAGGTAGGTGTTGGTGCCCGGGCCGGTCATCATGCCGGGGTTCGGCGCGATCAATCGCGTGACCTGGGCATCGAGCCGCTTCGGCACGCCCGAGAGCAACTCGTAGCTCGAGGTGCCGGTTTCCTCCGGGTCGCACCAGTGGATCTCGAAGTAGGCCGGGTCGTTGCGCCGGAACAGGCGCTTGCCGTCGCGCCCCATGGCCCAGCAGGCACGATGCTCCTCGATCTCCTCCAGCGCGAACGCGTGCTCGAGCGCGGTGCGCGCCTCGGCGAACCCGGCAAGCCGCGCGAGCGCATCGCGCGTCGCGTTGACCAGCGTGAACTCGCCCTTCTCGAAGCGCTCGAGCGCGTCCTTCGGCCGGATCCACAGATGGTCGACGGTTTCGGTGGTGTCGTGCGAGCCCGCCTGCCCCGCGGGCGCGAGCGCGAGGAAGAAGCGCGCGCTGAATCGCCGCGTGCGCTCCGGCGGCGTGATCCAGTGCGCGAAGTACGCCATCTCGCCGCCGGGCAGCGTGAGATTCTCGCGCTCGAGGAAGGCGAGGAATCCGAGCGCGCCGTCGTTCAGCGCATCGCGGCTCTTCGCCAGCCCCGCCATGCGCGCCGGCGCGATCGGCGCGCCGCCCGCGTCCGAGGCAAGCAGGATGCCGGCCTCCTCGAAGGTTTCGCGCACCGCGGCCACCCAGTACGAGAGGCCGGAATCCGCCACGCCGAGGCGTCGACTGGCCGCCTCGTCGTCGAGACCGAGCACGCGCGCGGCCATGGCGGGCGCGCCGTCCGCCTCGTCCACTGCGCCGCCCGGAAACACGTAGGCGCCGGCAACGAAGTTTGCGGCGTGCGAACGCTGCACCATGAACACTTCCGGGCCCTGCGGTGCGTCGCGCAGCAGGATCAGCGTGGCGGCGGGACGCGGGATCTGTGCGCTCATCGGGGTCTGCTCAGGCCGTGCGCCCGGCGCGGTCCTTGTCGTTCTGCGCCTTGATCTTCTCGCGCATGCGCTCCCAGTCCGCATCCGAGAGCTTGTCGAGCTCGGTGAAGGAGGCGCCGTTGGCGAGATAGCCGCCGCCGTCGACCGCGATGGTCTCGCCGGTCAGCCATTCGCAGCCATCCGCCATGAGGAAGGTGGCGAGGTTCTGCAGTTCGGGCATGTTCCCGGTGCGCCGCATCGGGTTCGAGGCATTCGCATCCTCGAAACTGCCGTCCGGACGCAGGCGCTTCGACGCCCCCTCGGTCGGGAACGCGCCGGGGGCGATCGCATTGAGCCGTATGCCGTAGCGACCCCATTCCACCGCAAGCGACTTGGTCATCACGTTGAGCCCTGCCTTCGACATCGCCGAGGGCACGACGTAGGGCGAGCCGGTCCACACCCAGGTGACGAGGATGGAGACCACCGATCCCTTGAGGCCGCCCTCGATCCAGCGTCGGCCCACCGCGTGCGTCACGTAGAACGAGCCGTGAAAAACGATGTTGGCGATGGCGTTGAAGCCGTTGGTGGTGAGATCCTTGGTCGGGCTGATGAAATTGCCCGCGGCATTGTTGACCAGACCCGTCAGGGGACCGGCCTCGTCCCAGATGCGCTGCACCATGGCGTCCACCGCCTGCGCGTCGCGGATGTCCACGGCGTGCGTGCGCACCACGCCGCCGTGCTGCGCCATCAGTTCCTTCGCGGTCGCCTCGAGCACGCCGGATCGCCGGCCGGCAATCCAGATCTCGGCGCCGAGTTCCAGGTAGCGGGTGGCGATCTCCCGGCCGAGGCCGGTGCCGCCGCCGGTGATCAGGATGCGTTTTCCAGCCAGCAGGTCAGCTTGAAACATCGGGGGCTCCTTGCGGGAGCCCCCATTCTACGGCCTGACCCTGCCGCTGAACCTCAGCCGCAGGCGGCGGTTCGCACGTTGTTCGGCGTCGCGAGGGATGCCGTCGCGGGAGCGGCCGGCGGCCGGATCCCGGCATCATCGGCGCCGAACAGGCGCTTCGCGGTCGTCGACACCAGCCGGCTGACCGCCTGGGCGTGCATGCGCCGGCCGCGCTGGATTGCGCGCTCGGCCAGTTCCGGGTCGCGGACCAGGTCTTCGTAGGTGAGGGTGATGTTGTCGTCGAGGGCGTTCATGGTGCGTTCCTTTTCGTTGAAATCAGTTCAGGGTGATGGCTGCGTCGCCGAAGCCGTTCACCAGCGTGAGGCCGGCGTGACGCAGGCGGTAGCAGCCGCCGGGCTCCAGCACGACGTCCTGCGGGTTGGCCTCTTCCGTAATCCACACCGTGCCTTCCCTCGCGCAAATCGTGGCGCCTGCGCCGTCCCGTACCCGCAGCGTCTGGTGCGGCAAGAGCCGGATCGCGCCGGGTTCCATTTCAACTCTCATGGTGTTCTCCTTGTCTTACGCATGCGTAAAGTGCATGCTATGCGGAATGGATTGTGCGCTGCAGCGTACAATTCATCAAACGACGAATTCTCAGGACACGCATGCTTAATAGGAATGTGAATACCGGCGCCAGCGCCCCGCCCCGCCTGCCCTCGCTCGACCTGCTGCGCGGCTTCGAGGCGGCGGCGCGCCTGCTGTCGTTCACGCAGGCGGGCGAGGAACTGCACCTGACGCAGTCGGCCGTCAGCCGGCAGATGAAGGAGCTCGAGGAACAACTCGGCGTCGCGCTGTTCGAGCGACGCCACCGCGCGCTCGCGCTCACCATCGCCGGCCAGCAGTTCTATCCGGCCGCCGCGCAGGTGCTCGCGACCATGCGCGCGGCCACCGACCGCCTGCGGGCCGCCACCGGCCGGCGCACGCTCGCGCTCACCACCACGCATTCTTTCGCGGCGCTCTGGCTGATCCCGCGACTGGTGGGGTTTACCGCGGCGCATCCGGAGATCGATGTGCGCATCAACGCCGACACGCGCGTGATGGACCTGGGTCGCGACGGCCTGGATGTCGCGATCCGTCACGGTCCGCCGTCGTTTGCGGGCCCGGACGCGCTGCGCCTGTTCGGCGAGCGGGTGTTTCCGGTATGCAGCCCGAAGCTTGCAAACGATCCGCGCCGCCCTTTGCGCGTGCCTGCGGACCTGGCGAAGCACGTGCTGCTGCGTTACGACGATCGCGAGGCGCGCCACCCCTGGCTGCACTGGCGCACCTGGCTGGAAGTGGAGGGCCTGAGCGGCCTGAAGCCCGCGGGCAGCCTGCTCTTCTCTGGCTACGAGCAGATCATTCCCGCCGCCATTGCCGGTCACGGCATTGCGCTCGGACGCTCGCCGCTGGTGAATGAAGCGATCGAAGAAGGCCGCCTGGTGGTGCCGTTCTCGAGCAGCGCCACGCCGGCGCGCGCCTACTACGCGATCGTATCGAAGCAGTCCGCAGACCGGCCCGAAGTCGCCGCCTTCGTCGATTGGCTGAAAGGTGAAGCAGAGAGCGAGGAAAGCGGGGCGCGGGAGAAGAAGCGCAGCGCCTCCCGCGTGGCGCGCGTGCCCGCCAAGATCGCAAAGGCCCTCAGGAGCGCAGTGTCGACAGATTCCTGAACAGGTCCAGCGCCTCCGGGTTGGCGAGCGCGTCGGTATTGGACACCGGCATGCCGTGCACCACCGCCTTCACCGCGAGTTCCACCACCTTGCCGTTCTTGGTGCGCGGAATGTCCGCGACCTGGACGATCTTCGCCGGCACGTGGCGCGGCGTGGTGTGCGCGCGGATTTCCGCGCGGATGCGCTCTTCCATCGCCGCATCGAGCTTGTGGCCGGGGCGCATCTTCACGAACAGGACGATGCGGGTATCGATGGGCTTCTCCGGCGGCCAGAGCTGGCCGACGGCCACGGACTCGTCCACCGCGTCGATACGCTCGACCTGCGCGTAGATCTCGGCGGTGCCGATGCGCACGCCGCCGGGGTTGAGCGTCGCATCCGAGCGCCCGTAGACCAGCATGCTGCCGCGCTCGGTGAGCTCGACCCAGTCGCCGTGGCACCAGACGCCGGGAAAGCGCTCGAAGTACGAGGCGCGATAACGCGCCCCGCCCTTGTCGTTCCAGAAGCCGAGCGGCATCGAGGGAAAAGGCTTGACGCAGACCAGCTCGCCCTTCTCGCCGACGACGGATTCGCCCGCCTCGTTGTAGACCTCGACCGCGAGGCCGAGCGAGCGGCATTGCAGTTCCCCCCGATACACCGGCAGGATTGCGTTCGCGTCGGCGAAGGCGGCCATGATGTCGGTGCCGCCCGAGATCGAGGCGAGGCAGACGTCTTCCTTCACGTCGCGGTAGACGTAATCGAAGCTCTCGGGCACCAGCGGCGAGCCGGTCGAGAGGATCATGCGCAGCGCCGGGAGCTGGTGCGACTCGCGCGGCTTCACCTCGCGCTTGGCCATCGCGTCGAGGTACCGCGCCGAGGTGCCGAAATGGGTGATGCCCTCGGCCTCTGCGTAGTCGAACAGGATCTTCGCGTTCTTGGCGAAGGGCGAACCGTCGTAGAGCATCACGCTCGCTTCGGCGCACAGCCCGGTGAACAGGATGTTCCACACCACCCAGTTGGTGGTGCAGTAGAAGAAGAAGCGGTCCCCGGGGCGCATGTCCATCTGCAGCTTGTGCATCTTCACGCTGGCCAGCAGCGTGCCGCCGGCGCCGTGCACGATGCATTTCGGCGTGCCAGTGGTGCCCGAGGTGAAGAGGATGAACACCGGGTGGTCGAAGGGCAGCTGCGCGAAGTCGATGGTGCCGGGCTGGTGGCGACGCAACCACTCGTCCAGGCGCACCGTCTTCGGGATGTCGGAAACGTCGACCCGCGCGTTCAGGTGCGGCACCACCACCACCTGGCGCACGCTCGGAAGCCCTTCGGCGATCGCCTGCACGCGCTCGAGTGAATCATGGCGCTGGCCGTTGTAGACGTAGCCGTCGGCGCAGAACAGCACCTTGGGCTCGATCTGCCTGAAACGCTCGAGCACGCCCTCGGTGCCGAAATCCGGCGAACAGGAGGACCAGACGATGCCCTGCGAGATCGCGGCGAGCGCAAACACGCCCGCCTCGGGAATGTTCGGGATGAAGGCGGCGACCCGGTCGCCTGAGCGCAGGCCGAGCGCGAGCAGTGCCTGCACCGCGCGCGAAACCTCGCTGTAGAGGTCTGCGTAGGACATGCGCCGGCGAAAGCCGGTCTCGTCCCAGAACACGAAGGCGTCGCCGCGATCGCCGCGGCGCATCATGTTCTCGGCGAAATTCAGTCGCGCCTCCGGAAACCAGCGCGCGCCGGGCATCTTGTCGCCGTCGACCAGCACGGTCCGGCCCTTCTTCGCGGCGACCACGCCGCCGAACTCCCAGACCTCCGACCAGAAATCCTCGGAGGACTCGACGGTCCAGTTGTAGAACGCCTCGTAGTTGTTCTCTTCCAGGCGGTACTTGCGCACGCAATGGCGCGCGAACTGGGTCAGCTGCGCCTGTTCGATCGCCTCACCGGAGGGTTGCCAGAGGATGGGCGGGACGTCGGACATTGGGGATCCTGCGGGAAAGTCTGAAACGGGCAGGCCCGGATTATAAGGGCCGCCTGCGCGCCGGGTTAGGATTGGCGCAGATCGCAGCAACCAAGGAGAAGGTGATGATGACCGTTGCATTCGTGGGACTGGGCGCGATGGGCTCGCGCATGTCGGCGAACCTGATGCAGGCCGGATTCGCGCTGCAGGTCTACAACCGCGACCGCGCGAAGACCGCGGCGCTCGCAGGCAAGGGCGCAACGGTCGCCGGGACCCCCGCCGCGGCGGCAAAGGGCGCGGACTTCGTGGTCTCCATCGTCGCCGACGACGCCGCCTCGCGCGCGGTGATGCTCGGTGACGCCGGCGTGCTGGCCGGGGCGGCAAAGGGCACGGTGGTGATCGACTCGAGCACCAACTCGCCCGCGCTCGCGCGCGAAGTCGCGGCGGCCGCAACGGCCAGGGGCATCGTCTACCTCGATGCACCGGTCTCGGGCAGCCTGGCGCAGGCGCAGGGCAGGGAACTGGTGTTCCTGGTGGGCGGGGATGCGGCTGCCTTCGACAAGGCGCAGCCGCTGTTCGCCGCCATGGGGCGCATGTCGCGACGCATCGGCGACTCGGGCTGCGGTGCCACCCTCAAGCTCATCAACAACATGATCTCGGCCACGCTTACCGCGTCGCTCGCCGAAGCCGCGCTCGCCGCCGAGGCCGCGGGCCTGGACCAGGCCGCGACGCTCGAGATCCTCGGCGAAGGCGCGGCCGGCTGCCGGCTCACGAAGACCAAGCTGCCGAAAATGCTCAAGCGCGACTTCGCGGCGCAATTCCAGGTCGAGTTGATGGACAAGGACGTGCGCTACTTCCTCGACATGGCGCAGTCGCTCGACCGGCCGATGCCGATCGCCGCCCTGGTGCGCAGCCAGTTCCAGGCCGCGCGCCGCAACGCGCTCGGCAAGCTCGACACCTCGGCAGTGTTCCTGCAGATCGCGGGCGAGAAGCCCAAGGGGTAGAAACGGAAAAAGGGGTCAGACCCCTTTTTCAACAGACACGCAACGAATCCGGGACGTCGGAGGCGAAGAAGGGGTCTGACCCCTTTTTTCGGCGCCGCCCCAACTGAGAAAGGGGTCTGCCCCCATTTCTCAGCGCGTGCCGAGCACCGCCTCGCGCAGCGCCTCAGGGATCTCGAAGTCGGGATACCGATTGCGGAACGCCTCCAGCGCCTTGTCCGCCTCCTCGATGCGCCCTTCGCGGCGCAGGCGCGCGATGCGCTCGAGCCAGGCGCGCGGCGATTCAGGCGCCGCGTCCTGCATGCGTGCCTCGGACTTCGCCCGGCTCATGTCAGCGCGGTCGCGACTCGCGGGTGCCTCGACGGGCGCGCGCGCAGCATCCGCGGCGAAGCCGCTGCCGCGCGCGGCCGATGCCGCCTCCGGCGACGCCCGCAATCCGGATTCCCGCGCGGGTGCAGCCGGAGCTGCCGGAGCCGCCACGGCATCCAGCTTCTTTTCGTCCGGCTTCTTTTCCATGCCGCCCGCCTCGTCGCGCTGTGCGGGTGCGGGTGCGAGTGCGGGTGCGGGCGCCGGCAATGCCGAAATGGGGTCTGACCCCTTTTTCTCGGCGGAGGCCGGCGCGGAGACCTGCGGGGCACGCGCCGCCGGCCGGGTGGAAACGGGGTCTGACCCTTTTTCCGCAGGCAGCGCGGCGTAGGGATCCGGCGCCTTTTCCTCGACGGGTGTGGCGAGCCCGGTCGACTCGCGCAGGGCGGCGACGTCCGGACGCTCGTCCTCGATGCGCAGCGTCACCAGCACCGAGAGCATCACCACGGCGGCAAGCGACACCGGCAGGGTCCAGCGTCGCAGGCCGGACGCGCGGCGCATCCTGGCATCGCGGCGTGCCGCGTCGAGGATTGCCGCGTCGAGCGCCGCCGGTGGCGTTTCATCGGGCAGCGCGCGATACCGGGCGGACAGGTCGCGGTCTTCGGGCTCAGCCATCGGCATTCCCCTCCCCCAGCGCTTCGCGCAGTTTCGCAGTGGCATAGCGCAGCCGGCTTTTCGCCGCCTCCACGCTCGCCCCGGTCGCCTCTGCAATCTCCGGCACGGAGAGGCCCGCCTCCTCGTGCAGCAGGAAGGCTTCGCGCTGCACCGGGGGCAGCGCGGCGATCGCGGCCAGCAATCGAGCGATATCCTGGTTCAGCGCGGCACGCCGCGCCGGGTCGGACAGCGGCGGCGCCGCCGGCTCGGGCGCGCCGCCTTCTTCCGCATCCAGCGACACCAGCGACAGGCCGCGCTTGCGCCAGTGGTCGACCAGCCGGTGGTGCGCAATGGTGTAGAGCCAGGTGGTGAACTTCGCGCTCGGCGCGTAGCGGGTGCGCGCCTCGATCACCTTCATCCACACGTCCTGGAACAATTCCTCCGCGACCCCGCGCGCGGGCACGCTGCGCAGCACGAAGCGGAACACCCGCGCCCGGTGGCGCGCGTACAGCGTCTCGAAGGCAGACGCGTCCCCGTCGCGATAGGCGAGCATCAGTTGTTCGTCCGCAGCCTCCATCGCGTGCCAGTGTAGCGCCGCGCCCGGCGTCCCGCCGCGCGGTGGCAAGGCGCACGGCGCGCAGTGGCAAGGCGCGCGGCGCGACCGGCTCAGGCGCCCGGATCCGGCACGAAGCCGCCGGGAAACGGCCGCGGGCGCGACACGCAGGGCCGCCCGCAGCGGGTGCAGGAACTCGCGCAGGACGGTTCGCGAATCACGCCTGCGGCGACGAGGGCCTCATGCCGGTCGTAGTAGAGCGTGATCGTTTCAACCGGCGTCGCGGTGGCGCGCTCGAACGCCACCCGCGTGGCATGCGACACCTCGCGCCGGCCGTGCCCGGTGCCGAGGCGCTCCTCGCGCGCGCCGCTCGCGGCGTCGGCCGAGGCCTTCGCCTCGGCCTGCCCGCGACCCGCGTTGTCGCGGGCTTCCGGCGCGGCGCCGGGGGCGCGGCGCGCGATCGAATCCACCGGCGGCGCCGCCACGCGCTCACGGAACAGGGCCACGCCGATGACGCCGACATCATCCGGTCGCCCGGTGCGCGCAGCATAGGAATCCGGCAGCGCCGTGAAGGTGAAGGCGGCGGTCTGCGCGAGGCTCTTGCGCCAGCCCTGGATCGAAAGGCGTCCATGGGGCGAGAGCACGTAGCCGGCCTGGGAGGGATCCGCCGTCTCGCCGCTCACCACGTTCACGCCGTCGACCGATACCACCGCGAGCACGCGGCCCGCCTCCCTGCTGCGCACCTCGATGCGGTAGTCGTTGCCGGGCCGCCCGGCGATGTAGGCGCGCCCCGCATGCCAATACACCTTCAGCGCACGCCCGTCGCTGCGGTCGTGGACCGCAAGATCCACCATGCCGCCGAGCGCGAACGCCGGCGTCGAGAACAGCCCTGCCAGGGCAAGGGTCAGGCACCAGAGCAGCTTCATGTCAGCCTCCGTTCAGTCCGGGCCCGCACGCCCGATGACGCGCGCCCCTGAAGACTGAAACGCAGCCCGTCGCGAAACGGGTCAAGCCGCTGCAACCGACGCACTCGCAGTACAATGCGCGCCTTTCACGAACCCCGGCGGCGCGCCGCGCCGAATGACAGCTCCTCATGCCGAACGCCAAGAAGAAGCCCGCCCGCGTCATCCCCATCCGCAAGGCCGCGGCGCCCAAGCCGAAGTACGACTGCAACAAGTGCCCCGCCTACTGCTGCAGCTACCCGCTGATCGAGATCACCAGGCGTGACGTCGCGCGCCTCGGCAAGCACTTCGACCTGAGCTTCGAGCAGGCCGAGAAGCGCTTCACGCGCTGGGACAAGGGCGAGAAGTCCCATGCCCTTCGGCACCGCAAGGACAAGATCTTCAAGAGCGTGTGCATGTTCCTCGACCAGAAAAAGCGCCAGTGCACCGTCTACCATGCCCGGCCCGGCGTCTGCCGCATCTATCCGGACACCAAGCGCTGCGGCTACTACGAATTCCTGAAGTTCGAGCGCGGGCAGCAGGATGATCCGAAGTTCATTGCGTTGACGTAGGTCCGATCAGCGGCCGTCGGCCAAAGCGTCAACGATTGCGCCCGCTTCGGGCGCCGCCAACATCCGGTCCTGATTCCGGCCTTGGCGTCATGGGCGACGCCAGCCGCAGGCACCGCCACCATCCGGTTCGACCCAGATCCCGGGTCTTCGCGAAGCGAAGGCCCGGGAAACCTTGCCTTCGATCGTCGACAACGCGCGATGGGGCGCAGCATTTTCTCCGCCTTTCGCTGCGCGAAAGACGGAGACCGGGTCGAACCGGATTGTGGCGGCGGCTGCGTCGACCGTTCGCGTTGACGCGAAGGCCGACCGCCCTCCGCCCTACTTCCCCTCCGCCCTCGCCTTCTCCCGGATCGCCGACAGCGACATCGACGGCGTCAGCGCCTCCGGGTCGATTTGCAGTTCGATGATCGCGGGCTTGCCCGAGGCCACGGCGCGCTCGAAGGCCGGCGCGAACTCCGCGGTCCTGGTCACGGTTTCGCCGTGGCCGCCGAAGACGCGCGCATAGCCTGCGAAGTCCGGATTCGACAGTTCGGTGCCGGAGACCCGGCCGGGGTATTCGCGTTCCTGGTGCATGCGGATGGTGCCGTACATGCCGTTGTTGATGACCAGGGTGATGACCGCGGCCTTGTACTGCACCGCGGTGGCGAATTCCTGACCTGTCATGAGGAAGTCGCCGTCGCCGGCGAAGGCGACGACGGTGCGCTTCGGCTCGGCGATCTTGGCCGCGAGTGCGGCGGGAAAGCCGTAGCCCATCGATCCATTGGTCGGCCCGAGCTGGGTGCGGAAGGTCTTGTAGCGGAAATGCCGGTGCAGCCAGCTGGCGAAGTTGCCTGCGCCGCCGGTCAGCACGGCGTCCTCGGGCAGCGTGTCGGACAGCCATTTCACGATCTCGCCGTATTGCAGCGCGCCCGGCACCGGCCGTGGCGCGTTCCACGCGAGGTACTGCTCGCGCGCCTCGCGGGTGCGCTTCGCCCAGCGCCCGCCGTCGACCTTCAGGCCCATGAGCGCCTCGACGAAGGGACCGGGCCCGGCGTTGATCGGCAGCGTGGCGTGATAGACGCGGCCGAGCTCCTCGGCGCCGGGGTGCACGTGCACCAGCGTCTGCTTCGGCACCGGGACGTCGAGCAGGGTGTAGGTGCTGGTGGTCATCTCGCCCAGGCGCGCGCCGATGACGAGCAGGACATCGGCTTCGCGCACGCGCGCGGCAAGTTGCGGGTTGATGCCGATGCCGACGTCGCCGGCGTAGCCCTCATTGCGGTTGTCGAACAGGTCCTGGCAGCGGAACGCGCAGCCCACGGGCAGCGCGGCGGCCTCGGCCCAGGCGCGAAACGCCTCCACGGTGGTGCGCGACCAGCCGCCGCCGCCGAGAATCACGAAGGGGCGTTCGGCCTTCGCCAGCAGCGCGCCAAGCGCCTTCATGTCCACCGGCAGGGGCGCGGACTGCACGCGCCGGTAATGCGGGGTGTCGGCCACCGCGGCCTCGGCGAAGAGCACGTCCTCGGGCAGAGCGAGCAGCACCGGGCCGGGGCGACCGGCCGTGGCGCAATGGAAGGCGTGGCTGACGTACTCGGGGATGCGCTCAATGCGGTCGATCTGCGCCACCCACTTGGTGAGCGGGCCGTACATGCGCCGGTAGTCGACTTCCTGGAAGGCCTCGCGCTCGACGATCTCGTTGCCCACCTGGCCGACGAAGGAAATCATCGGCGTGGAATCCTGGAAGGCGGTGTGCACGCCGACCGAGCCATTGGTGGCGCCCGGTCCGCGCGTGACGAAGAGGATGCCCGGTTCGCCGGTCATCTTGCCCCAGGCTTCCGCCATGTAGGAGGCCCCGCCCTCCTGCCGGCAGACGATGAAGCGCATCCTGTCTTCGCGGTCGTGGAAGCCGTCCAGCACCGGCAGGTAGCTTTCGCCGGGCACGCCGAAGGCGACCTTGACGCCATGCGCGGCGAGCGCGTCGGCGAGGATGCGCCCGCCGTGGCGCAGGGTGAGTTCGGCCTTCATCGCGCACCCCCGAAGGCCTTGCGCAGCGCCTCGGCGCAGGTCTTCACCGCGGCGTTGGCGGTGTCGAGCACGCGCCCGTAGAGCAGGAAGCCGTGGATCATGTCCGGATAGTCGTGATACGCCGTCTCGACGCCGTCCTTTGCGAGGCGCCCGGCCCATTCGCGGCCTTCGTCGACCAGCGGATCGAAACCGGCGGTGATCACCAGCGCCGGCGGCAGCCCGGCAAGCGTCTTCGCAAACGACGGCGAGGCGCGCCAGTTCGTCCAGTCGGCCTCGTTCGGCAGGTAATGGCCGCGGAAGTACTGCATGCCCTTCTTGGTCAGCATGTAACCCTCGCCGTTGCGGTCGATCGACGGATGCCCGAGCCGCTGGTCGGTGGCCGGATAGACCAGCAACTGGTGCACGAGCTTCGGGCCCTTGTTGTCGCGCGCTTCGAGCGCGACCACCGCGGCGAGGTTGCCGCCGGCGCTGTCGCCGCCCACGGCGATGCGCGCCGGGTCGATGGCGAGCGTCGCGGCGTTTGCGGCCACCCAGCGGGTCGCGGCGATGCAATCCTCGACGGCCCCCGGGAAGCGATGCTCGGGCGCGAGCCGGTAGTCCACCGACACCACCGAACACTGCGCGCCATTGGCGAGTTCGCGGCAAACGACGTCGTGGGTGTCCAGGTCGCCAATCACCCAGCCGCCGCCATGGAAATACACCAGCACCGGCAGCGGCGCCTTCGCGTCCGCGCGCGCGGCACGGTAGACGCGCAGCGCGATCGGGCCGCCCGGCCCTGGGCAGATCGCGAGGCGCGCCTCGGCCACCTCGGGCGCCGGCGGCGAAACCGCGGCGCGCGTGTCGCGATAAATGCGCCGCGCCACGTGCGGCGGCACCTCGAAATACGGCGGCAGGGGCGAAGCCTTGACGCGCTCGAGCAGCGCGGCGACCTGCGGATGGACCGAAGCCATGTGGCGTCCTCTATTCAGTGAACGAAATGATCGGGACGATCGGCTTCGATTATAGTTGGCGCATGGCGCAGCCTCCCGTTGAGGACATCGAAACACTGCGGCGCGTGCTCGGCGAGAACCGCACGCTGGCGGTGGTCGGCCTGTCCGCCGACTGGTACCGGCCGAGCCATTTCGCCGCCAAGTACATGCAGGAGCACGGCTACCGCGTCATTCCGGTGAATCCGCGCTATGCCGGCGAAGAGATCCTCGGCGAGCGCTGCTACGCGAGCCTGCGCGAGATCCCCGACAAGGTGCAGATCGTCGACGTGTTTCGCCGCACGGCCGATGTCGGGCCGATTGCCGAGGACGCGATCGCCATCGGCGCGCGCGTGCTCTGGCAGCAGATCGGCGTCACCAACACCGAGGCTGCGGCCCGCGCGCGGGCCGCAGGCCTGGACACGGTGCAGAACCGCTGCGTGAAAATCGAGCATGCCCGCCTGTTCGGCGGCCTGGGCTGGTTCGGCGTGAATACCGGGGTCATATCCGCCCGGCGGCCGCGCTGGCTGGCCTATTGAGGGGCGGGAGGCAACTTGGGCCGGGCCGGGGTTTCAGGAGGCGCGGATAACGAGTATCATGGTACTTCGTAGGGTTTTTTGTAGGGAAATTCCTTACGTAAACTGGCGAGGTTCCCCGTGCGATTCTTCGAAGGCAAGTTCGGCGGGCTGCAACTCTTCGACGCCCTGACGGCATCCCCGGAGCGCGAGATCCGCGATCCGACCTTGCTGATCAAGCATTCGGGACCCGACGGCGAGGTTCGCATCAACTGGCAGTCGCACGTCCTTTCACGCGGCACCGTCTTCTTCCTGAACCCCGGGGATCGCTACACGCTGCGCGGCGCCCCCGACGCGCCGACGCGCGTCGTGCTGTTCGAGGCGGCGCCGGATTGGCTTGAGGAGTGCTGCCCTGCGCTCTTCGAGGACCGGAATGCCCGCCCCTTCACCAACGCCGCGGAGGACATCACCCCGCGCATCCGGCAACTCGCGGACACGCTTGCCATCGAGGCGCAGAACGACCGCTTCCTCTCGGCCGAGCGGCTTGAATTCATGATGCAGGAACTGGTGCTTTCGGTCCTCGACGCCTACCACGCGCGCCGCGCACCGGCCGCACTGTGGCGCGGGTCGCGCTTCGAGGATTCGCGCATCCGCCGCGCGATTTCGCTGCTGCGCGCGCGCCCGAACAAGGACCTCAGCATGGACGTGCTGGCGAACCGCGTCGGACTGTCGCGCTCGCGCTTCTATTACCTGTTCCAGCTCTGCACCGGGCATTCGCCGCGCGAGTACCTCGACATGCTCTGCGTCGAGACCGCCATCGAGCGGCTTGCCGCCTCCAACCAGCGCATCGCCGACGTGTCCTCGAACCTCGGATTCTCCGCGCAGAGCAATTTCACGCGTTTCTTCCTGAACCGCGTCGGGGTCGCGCCGTCGCACTACCGGCGCGCGGCGGCAGGCGATGCGCCGGCACAGACCTCGACGCACGGCATCGACGACGCGCCGGACGCCCTGCCGAAGGTTTGATCCAGGTCAGCCGGCGCGGCAACGCGCCGAGCCACCATGCGGCAGAGAGGTCGCATGCTGGAGCCGTTCTCGCTCGATGCTTATTCCCCGAAGGAGATCGCCGCGCGCGTCGAGGGCGTCGGCGTGGCCAAGGCACGGCTGCCGCTTGTGACCACGGCGGTCCTCGGCCTGCTGGCCGGCGCCTTCATCGGGCTCGGGGCGCTGTATTACACCCTCGTCATGAGCGATGGCTCGCTCGGATTTGCCGCGGCGCGGCTGGCGGGGGCGGTGTGCTTCACGCTCGGCCTGCTGCTGGTCGTCGTGGCCGGCGCCGAACTCTTCACCGGCAACAACCTGATCGTCATGGCCTGGGCCGACGGGCGCATCAGTTCGCGCGAGGTGCTGCGCAACTGGGGGGTGGTTTGCCTTGCCAACTTCGCAGGCGCCGCAGGCCTCGCGGTGCTGGTCGTGCTCTCCGGCCACCCCGACCTGAACGGCGGCGCGGTCGCGAAGACCTACCTCGGCATTGCGCAGGCGAAGGCGGCGTTGCCGTTCTGGACCGCGTTCTTTCGCGGCGTGCTGTGCAATGTGCTGGTCTGCATGGCGGTGTGGATGAGCTTCGCCGGCCGCAGTGTCACCGACAAGTTCTTTGCCATCGTGCTGCCGATCTCCGCCTTCGTCGCCGCCGGCTTCGAGCACTCGATCGCAAACATGTACTTCTTCCCCATGGCCTTCCTGCTGCAATGGACCGGCACGCCGCTCCCCGCGGGCACGCTGCCCGTCGGCGTGGGCGACATGCTGGGCAACCTGTTTCCGGTGATTCTCGGCAACATCGCCGGCGGCAGCGTGCTGGTGGCACTGGTCTACTGGCAGGTCTACCTGCGCCCCGCGCGCAAGGGCGGCGACTGAACCTGCCTTGACGCGGGTCCCCGCGTCGAGAAGAATTGAAGAAGGGGTCAGAGCCCTTTTTCACGCCCGCGCTGACCGAATCCCTGATGCAGGTTGAAAAAGGGGTCTGACCCCTTTTGGGGTCAGACCCCTTTTTCCGGCATTGCCCATGACAGACCGAAAATACGGCATCGAAACGCTTTGCCTGCACGCCGGCCAGATCCCGGATCCGACGACGGGCGCGCGCGCGGCGCCGATCTACCAGACGACCTCCTTCGTCTTCGATTCGGCCGAGCATGCGGCGAGCCTCTTTAACCTCTCCACCTTCGGCAACGTGTACTCGCGCATCTCGAACCCGACCGTGGCGGTGTTCGAGGAACGCGTCGCGGCGCTGGAGAACGGCCGCGCGGCGGTCGCCGTGGCGAGCGGTCAGGCCGCGGAAATGGCCACCTTCCTCACGCTGTGCCAGTCGGGCGATCACATCGTCTCCGCTTCCACGCTCTACGGCGGCACGCACACGCTGCTCGACGTCAACCTGCGCAAGCTCGGCATCGAGACGACCTTCGTGCACCCTGACAGGCCGGAGGACTTCCGCGGCGCGATCCGCGAGAACACGAAACTGGTCTACGCCGAGACCCTCGGCAACCCGCTCATCAACCTGGTCGACATCGAGGCGCTGGCGGCGATCGCGCACGAGGCGGGCATTCCGCTGGTGGTCGACAACACCGTGCCCTCGCCCTATCTCTGCCGGCCGTTCGACTTCGGCGCCGACATCGTCGTGCACTCGGCCACCAAGTACATGGGCGGGCACGGCACCACCATGGGCGGCATCGTGGTGGAGTCGGGCAGGTTCCCCTGGGACAACGGCAAGTTCCCCGGCATGACCGAGCCCTCGAAGGGCTACCACGGGGTGCGCTTCTACGAGACCTTCGGCGACTTCGGCTTCACCATGCGGCTGCGCTTCGAGACCATGCGCACCTTCGGCCCGGCGCTCTCACCGATGAATGCCTGGCTCCTGTTGCAGGGGCTGGAATCACTCCACGTGCGCATGGACCGGCATTGCGACAACGCACTCGCGGTGGCGAAGCACCTGCAATCGCACGCACGCGTCGCCTGGGTGAACTATCCCGGCCTCGCTGACAACAAGTACCACGCGCTGGCGAAGAAGTACCTGCCCAAGGGCGCCTCGGGCCTGCTCAATTTCGGCGTCAAGGGCGGCGCGGCGGCGGGCCGGAAGTTCATCGAGGCGGCGCAGTTCATGAGCCACCTCGTCAACATCGGCGACGCGAAGACGCTGATCAGCCACCCCGCGTCAACGACGCACCGCCAGATGAGCGAGGAAGAACAGGCGAAGGCCGGCGTGCTGCCGGACATGGTGCGCATGTCGGTCGGCATCGAATCGCTCGACGATCTCTTGTGGGACATCGACCAGGCGCTCGAGGCATCCGTGCGCGCCTGACCCGGACAACGCAGCAACCGAAGGAGAAGAGCATGTTCAGCTGGGACGTCATCGAACACGGCAAGCCGCTGCAGAAGGTGCTGCGCGACACCCCGAAGGCGAAGGGCACCGAGGTGGTGATCCGCATCACGCGCTCGGGCGTGTGCCACTCCGACCTGCACATCTGGGACGGCTACTTCGACCTCGGCGGCGGGAAGAAATTCTTCGTCAAGGACCGCGGCTGCATTCCGCCGTTCACCATGGGGCACGAGCCCTTCGGCGTGGTCGAGGCGATGGGGCCGGGCGCGAAGAAGGCGATGCGCGGCCTCAAGACCGGCCAGAAAAAGCTGGTCTTCCCGTGGATCGGCTGCGGCAAGTGCACCGTGTGCAAGGAAGGCCAGGACAACTATTGCCTGTCGCAGAAGTTCCTCGGCGTGTACACCCGCGGCGGCTACGGCACCCATATCGTCATCCCGCACCCGAAATACCTGGTCGACGCCAGCGGCATCGACGAGGGCTTCGCCTCCACGCTCGCGTGCTCCGGGCTGACCGCCTACAGCGCGATCGCCAAGCTGCCCGAACTCGCCGCGCGCGACTGGGTGGCGGTGCTCGGCTGCGGCGGACTGGGGCTGGTCGGCATCTCGATCCTGAAGGCGAAAGGCGTGAAGAACATCATCGCCTGCGACGTCGACCCCTCGAAATTCGACGCCGCGCGCAAGCTCGGCGCGAAACTGGTGCTCGACACCCGCGCGCCGGACGCGGCGGCGAAACTCGGTGTGCTGGCGAAGGGATCGCTCGCCGCCGCCATCGACTTCGTCGGCATGCCGGCGACCTTCAACGTCGCCTACCCGGCGCTCAGGAAGGGCGGGCGCTACGTGATCTGCGGCCTGTTCGGCGGCGAGGTGACGCTGTCGCTGCCGCCGATCGCGCAGCGCGCGGTGGGCGTGGTCGGCTCCTACGTCGGCAACCTGCAGGAACTGAAGGAAGTGGTGGCGCTCGCGAAGAAGAAGAAACTCAAGGCGACGCCGGTGACGCTGCGCTCCGCGGACGAGGTGAACAGGATCCTCGCCGAACTCAAGGCGGGCAAGGTGCTCGGCCGCGTGGTGCTCGACTTCGAGCGCGCCAAGTGAACGCGCCAGACGCCCGTGCCGCCGCTGCGGCCCTGCCCTTCGACTGGGCGCAGCCCTACGCGATTCCGCGAAAGCCGATTCTCGCGGCGAACGTCGTCTCGACCAGCCAGCCGCTCGCGGCGCAGGCCGGCTTGCAGATGCTCGCCGCTGGCGGCAACGCCATCGACGCCATCCTCGCCACCGCGATCACGCTGACGCTGGTCGAACCGGTGTCGAACGGCATCGGCTCGGATGCGTACGCGATCATCTGGGACGGAAAGAAGCTCCAGGGCCTGAACGCCTC
>DATCYZ010000134.1:0-31837 GCA_036526195.1 Burkholderiales bacterium | reverse complement strand
TTCGTCGCCTTGAGGAAGAACAGGCTCCCCAGTCCCGCGAGCACCGCGATGACGGTGAACCCGGCGCGGTAGTCGCCGGTGATGTCGGCGAGCACGCCGGCGATCAGCGGCCCGCCGATCTGGCCGATGACGATGATCATCGCCGACAGGCCGAGGATCATGCCGATGGCGCGCCGGCCGAAGTAATCGGCGCGGATCGCCTGCATGAACGGCCCGCGCAAGCCCCAGCCGCCGCCGTGCAGCAGCGCGAAGGCCGCGAGCATCACCCAGCCAGTGGCGTAGGTGAGCATCAACAGGCCCGCGGCGTGCATCAGCATGCACAGCGCGGCCACGCGGCGCTTCTCGAAGCGGTCGCCGATCGCCCAGCCGAGCAGGATGCCGCCGATCTGCGCCACCGTCAGCAGGGTGATGACGAGCGCGCCTTCGGCCACCGTGTAACCGAGGCTCTCCTTCATGTGGGTGATGGCGTGCACGCTCACCGCGTAGACCACCAGCAGCGCGAAGGCATGGCCGAGCGAGAGCAGCCAGAAGGCCGGGGTGCGCAGCGCCTCGCGCAGGGTGAACTCGTTGGCCGGCGGCAGCGCCGCGGCCGTACCCGGTTCGGGTGGCGGCGCGGGCGGCAGGCCGTCCACCGTCTCGCCGTGCTCCTCCGGGCGGTGGCGGAACAGCCGCGCGAGCGGGAAGCCGACCACGATGGTGAGCACGCCCGAGGCGAAGGCGGTCGCGCGCCAGCCGAAGGTGACCAGCGACCAGGCCACCAGCGGCACGAACAGCCCGCCGAGTGCGAGCCCGAGCGACACCGTGGACAGCGCCCGCGCGCGCTTCTTCTCGAACCAGTGGATGATCGCCACATTGAGCGGGAAGAAGCCGCACAGGCTCGAGCCGAAGGCGATGACGATGAAGGCGCCGTAAAAGCCGAGGAGCGTGTCGATGAAGGACAGCAGGATGAAGCCCAGGCCGAAGAGCACCACGCCGGCGCGGATCATGCCCTGCGGGCCGAACTTGTCCATGATCCAGCCGAGCAGCGGTCCGAGCAGCGCGGCCTCCATCGGCTGCATGGCGGCGGCGCCGGAGAGCGCGGTCTTCGACCAGCCGCGCTCCTCCGTGAGCACGGCGAGGTAGGCGCCGAAGCCCTGGTGCAGCAGGGCGGCCTGGAGGAACTGGATGCCGGAGCCGGCGGCGACCATGCGCCAGCCGTGGAAGATCTTCATCTGCGCCGTCGAGCATAGCGCAGCCGGCCCGCGGCGCGGCGGGCAGGTTCGCACGCCATCCAGGGCCAACCGCTATAGTCCGGGGCGCCATGCTCGCCATCCTCAACGTCACCGCGCCGTTCTTCGTGCTGATCCTGTGCGGCTTCCTCGCGGCGCGCTTTCGCCTGCTGCCGGAGAATGCGGTGCCAGCGCTGAACACCTTCGTGCTTTGGTTCGCGCTGCCCTGCATGCTGTTCCGCTTCGCCGCGCAGACGCCGTTCGGCGAACTGGTGAAGCCCGAGGTGTTCCTCGCCTACACCACGGCCGGGCTCGCGATGCTCGCCATGGTGGCCGCGGTGGTGCGCATCGCCGGGGGCGAGCGGCTGGCCGATGCCGCGTTCACCGGGCTTGCCGCCAGCTGGTCGAACTGGGGCTACATGGGCTTCGCGCTGATCCCGGCCATGCTCGGTGAGGCGGCGCTGCCGACCTTGATCTCCGCCGGCATGGCGGACCTCTTCGTCGTGGTCTCGGCGGCGCTCGCGCTCGCCTCGCTCGAGGGCCGGCGCGGCGGCGGGCTCGCGCCGGCGCTCGTCGGCATCGTGGTGCGCGTGGCGAAGAACCCGATGATCTGGGCGGTGGTGCTCGGCGCCGGGTTCACCGGCTTCGAGCTCGCGCTGTGGCGCCCGGCCGACGAGGTGGCGCGCCTGCTCGGCGATTCGGCGGTGCCGGTGGCGCTGTTCACCATCGGCGTGTCGCTCTACCGGCCCGGCACGCGCGCCTCGCGCAACCAGGTGCTGGCGATCTCGGCGCTGAAGCTGGTCGCCCACCCCTACCTCGTCGCGGTGGTGGCGATCTACCTGTTCCACCTCCCGACGCTGGACGTGCGCACGCTGGCGCTCGCCGCCGCGCTGCCGGTGGGCGGCTCGGTGTACCTGTTCGCCGAGCGTGCCGGCGCGAACGCCGACCGCATCGCCGCCTCGATCCTGGTGTCGACCGCGCTCGCCTTCTTCAGCTTCGCGGCGTTGTGCTGGGCGTTCGGGGTGACGCCGGTGGGGTAGACGGAAGACGGAGCGCCGAAACAGGCCTGATAGTAACATATACGTTACCATGAAAGCCGCGCAGGCACCGGGCGACTTGATCGAACCGGATGGTGGCTTGTGATCGTTCGTATTGGCGTTGGCGTGGACGGTGATGGCCTGAATGGCTCAGGTGCCTGTCGCAGGCGCCTGCTCCGGCTCCCGGTTCAGTTTGCGTGTCGCCACCATCGCCGCGGCCAGCAGCCCGAACACCAGCACCGCGCCGCCGAGCAGCGCGTAGTCCTCCGCCCGCAGCAACAGGTACAGCGCGCCGTAGAGCAGGCCCAGGCCGGCACCGAAGCCGAGGCCGGCCGCGCGGCTGGCCAGCACCCGAACGAGGTACGCCGCGACCAGCCCGGCGCAGGCGCTCGCGGCGATGGCGTAGGCAAGACCGAAGGCGAGGTGTTCCGACAGCGCGGTGAGCAGCAGGAAAAAGACGGCCAACGCGAGGCCGACGAGGCCGTACTGCACCGGGTGGATCGCCAGCCGTCGCGCCAGTTCGTGCAGGAACACCGCGGCAAAGGACAGGCCGACGAAGAGGAAGCCGTACTTCGAGGCGCGTTCCAGCTGCTGGTACACGCCCACCGGCTCGATGAACGAGACCTGCAGGACCTGGGCCTGCAGCGCGGGGCAGGCGCCGGCCGCGCCGCAGGCGGCGAGGCGCTCCGCGCCCTGCGCCGCGTGCCGCGAGATGCGCCAGGTCGCGTCGAAGCCGTCGTCGCGCAGCGCGTGGCGCTCGGGCAGGAACACGCCCTGGAAGGACGGGTGCGGCCAGTCGGCGCCCAGCGCCACCGTGGTGTCGCGCGCCAGCGGCGCGAGCGCCAGCATCTCCGAGCCCGCAAGCTCGAGTGTGAAGCCGAAGGCGAACGCGCGCGGCGCGCCGCCGGCGAGCCCGGCGAGCGGCGCGTGCATGCCTGCGGCGAGCGCCGGATCGCCGGCGCCGGGCGCGAACTCGACCTTCCCGCCGTCGATCTCGAGTGGCCCGGCGACGCGGATGCCGCGCGGGTCGGAGACGCCGAGCACCAGTCGCGGCAGGCCGAACTGCCAGTGCTCTGTGCCGGAGGCGACGCCGAAGTTCGCGGGCAAGGTGAAGCTGCCGCGGGCCGAGACCGTGGCGTTGTACAGCCGCGCGCGGTGGATGCCGCGCGATCTCTCCAGCGTCGCGGCGCGGATCGACCAGTCGATGCCGTCCGCGGGCAGGCGCAGCACGCGCGCCTCGCGGCGCTCGATGCGGCGTTCGCGCGCCACGCCGTCCACGGTCTCTCGAATCACCTCGGTCCAGCGCCGCTCGGCCGGCACCGCGAGCCAGGGCCCGGCCAGCGTCTGCCGCGCGCCCCAGCCGAGCGCGATGCCCGCCACTGCGGCATCGCGGCGCGCCTGCCGCTCGGCGATCAGGTCGCGGATCATGGATACGGGCACCAGCAGCACGAGCGCAAGCCCGCCCACGGTCAGCGTTCGGGTGAGCAGGCTGGTGTTCATGATGCGGCCCTCCGGCGGTCGATCCGGGGAGCCTGCGCGCGGGCGGTGGCATCGCGCGGCCGGAATCATGGCGCCGCGCGGACTGAATCATGGCAAGGCCGGGGCGGGTGCCCCGCCGCGCTCAGCCCCTGGCGGCGAGGCCCTTCTTCAGCAGTTCGGCCACAGTCTCGTTCAGGCCGGTGCCCTGCTGCGCGGCAATCGCGCGCACCTCGGCGACCAGCGTGCTTTCGAGCTTCACGGCGAAGGGAACGAGGCCCTGCTCGCGCTCCAGCCGCCGCTGCTCGCGACGGTCGACGGGGGCGGCGCTTGCGCTGCCGAAGCGCGCCGGGGTGCCGGCGCCACGCATCTGTGAAACGAGGCGGTCGCCCTTTAGGCGTTCGAGGTCGGTTTTCTTCATGGCCTGTGGGTGGGTGCTGGATTCGAGGGCGCCATTGAACCAGACATTGGCGAATCCGGCATTGGCCGGTCGCGCGGTTCCTGCCACCATGGGCGTCCCGCACCGCCCCCAGGAGACCCCCATGGCACTGCTCGCAGGCAAGATCGCAATCGTCACCGGCGCCACCAGCGGCATTGGCCGTCGCACCGTGGAGCGCTTCGTCGAGGAAGGCGCGAAGGTCCTGTTCTGCGGCCGGCGCGCGCCGCTTGGCGCGTCGCTCGAGAAGGCGCTCGGGCGCGAGCACGCCCGCTTCGTCGAAGCCGACGTCACCCGGGAGGCCGACATGGCGCGGCTGATCGCCGAGTGCATGAAGGCCTGGGGCCGCATCGACGTGTTGTTCAACAACGCCGGCGGCCCCTCGCCCGGCGGCGGCATCGAGACCGTGCCGGTCGAGGGCTTCGATGCCGCAATGGCCACGCTGGTGCGAAGCGTGATGCTCGGCATGAAGCACGTCGCGCCGGTGATGCTGAAGCAGGGCGCAGGGAGCATCATCAACAACGGCAGCGTGGCGGCGGTGCGCGCGGGGCTGTCGAGCTCGATGGTCTACGGCGCGGCCAAGGCGGCGGTGGTGCACCTGTCGACCTGCGTGGCCATGCAACTGGGCGAGAGGAACGTGCGCGTGAACTGCATCTCGCCCGGCGGGATCGCCACCGGCATCTTCGGCAAGGCCCTCGGGCTGTCGACCGAGGCGGCGGAGAAATCGGCCGAGGCGGTGAAGGGGGCGCTTGCGAAGCTGCAGCCGATTCCGCGCGCCGGATTGACCGACGACATCGCCAACGCCGCGGTCTACCTCGCCTCCGACCTGGCGAGCTTCGTCAACGGCCACAACCTGGTGGTCGACGGCGGGCTGGTGGGTGGGCGCAACTGGACGGTGCAGCAGCAGGGGCTCGCCGGCATGCGCGCGGCGTTCGGGGTGGAGAACTGAACGCCGGAATCGGCCATATAGTAACGTATTGGTTACCATGAGGCCCCGGGCGGCGCCAGACCGCAGCGCGAAACTGCGCCGCCTCTTGCGCGGTGTCGCTGCTAGGATGGGCCTCTGCGGCACAGCGGGGCCGCGTACCTGATCGGAGACCGCACCATGCGCCTCGTCATTGCCCAGATGAAGCACGAAACCAACACCTTCTCGCCGGTGCCGACGACGCTCGCGCGCTTTGCCCGCGCGCGCGCCACGCCCTGGGAGGGCGAGGCGATCCGCGACGCCTTCCGCAATACCGGCTCGGCGATCGGCGCCTTCATCGACCTGGCGACGAAGGCGGGCGCCGACATGGTGCTGCCGGTGGCGGGCAACGCCGCGCCGAGCGGCCCGGTGCAGACCGAGGCCTACGAATGGATGACTTCGCGCATCCTCGCGGCGGTGGCCGATGGCTGCGACGGCGTGCTGCTCGACTTGCACGGCGCCATGGTCACCGAGCAACACGACGACGGCGAGGGCGAGCTGCTGCGCCGCATCCGCAAGATCGCGCCGAAGGTGCCGATCGGCGTGGCGCTGGACATGCACACCAACTTCTTTCCCGCCATCGGCGAGCTGTCCACCGCGGTGGCCGGCTACCAGACCTATCCGCACGTCGACATGTACGACACCGGCCGGCGTGCCGCACAGCCGATCCTCGACCTGCTCGCCGGCAAGGTGAAGCCCACCCAGGCCTTCGGCATGCGGCCGATGCTGCCGCACGTGATGCGCCAGTCGAGCCTGGACGAGCCGAACCTTTCGATCCAGCGGCGCGCGCAGGACATGGAAAAGCGCGGCGAGGCGCTTGCCGCGACCTTCTTCGTCGGTTTCCCGCATGCCGACATCCCCTGGGCGGGGTCCTCGGCGGTGGTGGTCACCGACAACGACCCGGCGAAGGCGAGGCGCCTCGCCGACGAATTGCTCGACATGGCGTGGAAGGACCGCGCGAAATTCATCTACGAGATCGAGCCGCTGGAGGCATCGCTTGCGCGCGCGCAGGCGATGAAGGGTGGACCGATCGTGCTGCTCGACCATTACGACAACTGCGCCTCCGGCGGCACCATGGACACCACCACGGTGCTCGAGGGCATCCTCAAGGCGGGGCTGTCGGATGTCTGCGCCTTCGCGATCTGGGATCCGCGCGCCGTCGAGCAGATGACGCAGGCGGGCGTGGGCGCGAACGTCACGCTGTCCCTCGGCGGCAAGACCGCGATGCCCAGCCTCGGGCTGGAGGGCAAACCGCTGGAGGTGAGCGGCAAGGTGAAGAAGATCATCGACGGCACCTACATCAACGAGGGCCCGATGGGCCGCGGCGAGCTCGCCGACATGGGCCCCTCGGCGGTGCTCGACACCGGCAAGGTGGAGATCTGCATCCTCAGCCGACATGTCGAACCCTACGACATCGCGTCATTCAAGGCGCTCGGCATCGACGCGACGAAGAAGCGCTACCTGATGCTGAAAAGCCGGGTGCACTGGCGCGCCGGCCTCGGGCCGATCGCCAAGGCCTGGGTGGAATGCGCCGGCACCGGGGTGTGCACGTCCGACTACTCGCAACTCAAGTTTTCGCGGGTGCGCCGGCCGATCTATCCGCTCGACCTGGACGCGAAGCCGTAGAATCCGGCCTCCCACCGACTCCCGGAGTCCGCCCATGGCCGGCATCACGATGTACCAGGCGAGCGCCCCGCGCTTCGTCAACATCCTCAACAACCTCGCCGCGATCCTCGACAAGGCGCAGGTGCATTGCGACCTGAAGAAGATCGATCCGCTGGTGCTGACCTCGGCGCGGCTCTTTCCGGACATGTTCGCGCTGTCGCGCCAGGTGCAGATCGCCTGTGACACGGCGAAGGGCGCGGTGGCGCGCCTGGCCGGGGTCGAGGTTCCGAAGCACGAGGACACCGAGCAGACCGTGGCCGAGCTGAAGGCGCGCATCGCGAAGACGATCGCCTTCATCGAAACCGTCAAGCCCGCGCAGATCGACGGCAGCGAGGACCGCGACGTCGTCCTCAAGCTGCGCGGTCAGGACGTGCCGTTCAAGGGCATGCAGTACCTGCTCGGCTTCGCGCTGCCCAACTTCTACTTCCACGTCATGGCGGTCTACGCCATCCTGCGCCACAACGGGGTCGAGGTGGGCAAGTCGGACTACATCGGCAAGCCCTAGCGTCCGGCGGGCGCGCGCGCCCTCACTTGTAGCGATAGACGACGATCCTGTCGGCGCCCGACTCGGGCGTCCAGACCTCGCCCTTGCGGCCGTGGATCTGGCGCACGTTCGGACTCCGGCTGGAAGACTTGAACGACTCGAACTTCTCGGTCGCCGGGTCGAAGCGCAGCATCGCCTGCTCGCTCCACTCCGAGGCCCAGACCTTGTCGGTCTCGTCGACGTACACCGCGTAGACGCGCGGCGAATCGCCCGGCGCCTTCCAGGTCTTCCATGCCCCGGTCTTCGGCTGGTAGCGGCTCAGGTTGCCCGAGTTCCATTCCGCCACCCAGAGGTCGCCCTTGGAGTCCGACCAGACCCGGCGCGCGCCCTGGCGCGGCGTCGGCGGCTCGATCACCGTGGAGGCGCCGGTGTTCGCGTCGATGCGCGCGATGAACGAGCCCGCGAGCGAGGTGTAGTAGACGACGCCGTCGGGCGTGGCGTGGATGCCGTAGGGGCCGCGACCCTTGGGCGCATCCCAGACCTTCATGTCGCCCGTTTTCGGGTCGAGCCTGCCGTAGATGCCGCTCTGGCCGGTAAACCAGTGGATGCCGGCCTTGTCGAAGATCGCGGTGTTGAGGTTGGTGTAGCCGGTCGATTCGGGCAGCTTCCAGACCTTCACCGCGCGTGTCTTCGCATCGACCCGCACGATGGCGTTCTGGCCGCCGTCGGTGAGCCAGGGCGCGCCGTCGGCGCCGGCGATCACGCCGTGCGGGGAGGACTCCGGCCCGAGCGGCACGAATTCCACCTTGCCGCTCTTCGGGTCGAGGATGCCGAGGTGGCCGCTCCTTTGCGCGGAGAACCAGACCGGGCCGTTCGGCGCGGCGTCCGCCCAGACGTCGTGGATCCGATGGCCGGACGGGATGGGATATTCCTGTATCGTCACCTGCGCGAACGCAGGGGCGGCAAACAACGCGACAAGCGTGATGAGAAGGGGGCGCATGGCGGCAGTCGGTCGGATCGTCAGTGAACGGTCATTATGCGCCGCCGGATTCACCGTGGGACAGGAACCCGTGTCATGAAAGTGCTGCAATGGAACATCCAGTGGTGCCGCGGCCTCGATGGCGTGGTCGACCCGGCGCGGATTGCACGTCGCGCGCTCGGCTACGGCGAGCCCGAAGTGATCTGCCTGCAGGAAGTGGCGATCAATTACCCCGCGCTCGCCGGGTCTTCGGGCGAGGACCAGGTCGCCGCGCTCTCCGCCGCGCTGCCGGGCTACACCGCGGTGTTCGCGCCCGCGGTGGACGTGCCGGCAGAGAGCGGAGGGCGCGCGCAGTTCGGCAACCTGATCCTGTCGCGATTGCCGGTATGGCAGGTGTATCGGCACAGCCTGCCCTGGCCGGGCGACGCCGGCGTGCCGAGCATGTCCCGGGTCGCGCTCGAGGCGGTGATCGAAACGCGCTTCGAGCCGCCCTTCGATCGCATCCGGGTCTGCACCACGCACCTCGACTTCTATTCGGAGCGCCAGCGCGATGCGCAGATCGGTCGGCTGCGCGGCCTGCACGCCGAAGCCTGCTCGCACGCGCACCTCGCGCCCTCGGACCGCTACGACGCGGGCCCGTTCAAGCCTTTTCCGCGCCCGCAGCCGGCGATCCTCACCGGGGACTTCAACCTGCCCGAAGGTACCGCCGATGCCCACTACGCGCGGCTGCAGGAGCCGCTTGCGCCGAGCGTGCCGCGCTACGTCGATGCCTGGCGCGCGCTGAAAGGGGAGGCGCCGTACCCGCCGACCTTTTGCGTGCACGAGCGCGCGCACGGTCGCGCGCCGTACAGTTGCGACTTCATCTTCGTCACCGAGGACCTCGCGCCGCGCCTCGAGCGCATCGAGATCGATGGCGAGAACCGCGATTCGGACCACCAGCCGGTATTGATCGAGATCCTCTGATCGCGCGCCGCGCTCAGCGCGGCGGCGGCGGAGACCCGGGCGGCGGAGACCCGGGCGGCGGGGGCGCGGTGTAGCGCGGCGTGGCGGAATTGCGCTCGAAGCGCGCGGTGCTCGGGATCTTGTGCCCCTTGGCGTACATGCACTGCTGGTAGCCGATGTCGTAGCGCTGCTGGGCGATGCGCCCCGAGCTTTGCGCGGCGCCCGCGCCGGCCACCGATCCAATGGCCACGCCGGTGCCCGCGCCGACGGCGGCGCCGTGGCGCCCGCCGATCACCGCGCCGGCCACCGCGCCGACGCCCGCGCCGATCGCCGCGCTCTTCACGCCGCTGCCGGTCGAGGCGTCCTCGGCCGTGGCGCCGGACTGGGTCAGCGCGAACTGGCGGCACTCGGCATCGTCGAAGCGGAACTGGTCGAAGTGCTTGCCCTCGCCCGGCAGCACCATGACGCTCGGCCCGGTGGGGATCGTGGTGCAGGCGCCGAGCGCGAGCGCGGCGAGCAGCACGACGCCGCGATTGCGAAACGCGGGTGCGTTCATCGCGGCGGCGCCTGCGGGGCGACGCGCTGCCAGCCGCCGGGGCATTCGCTCACGTAGGGGTGGTAGGCGTTTGCACTCGCGCACCAGTACCACCAGGCTTGAGCGTCTGCGATCGGTGCCGGCGCGACGCCTTGCTCGATATAGGTGACCGGCGCTGCCGGCACCACGATGACGCGCGGCGCCGTGTAGACCGGGTGATACTGCACGTGCGGGCGGGCGAAATGCCAGTACACGCCCGCGGCCAGCGGCGCGCCGATGGCAAAGCCGAGGCTGATGCGGCTGTGGTGGTGGCCCTGGTGACCGTGGCCGCGGTGATGCCCGTGGCGTCCGCCGGCGTCGGCGGGCGGGGCGGCCAGCGCGCCGGCGAGCAGCAGCGCGAGCGCAAGCGCGGTGTTCCGGCTCGGGGTCATGGAAATCTCCGGGGAGCGTGACATGGACCCATTGTGGACCCCTGCACCCGGGAAATCCTTGCTGTGCCGCGCCAAATCGTAACAAGGTGTTTCCACGGGGCGTGCCGCGGCACGCCCCGTGGATTCACGCGGCGCAATCCCTTCAGTTGGCCTGCAGGTTCGCCTCGCGCACCAGCACCTTCATGCGCTCGTGTTCCGCCTGCACCCGGGCCGCGAACTCGGCGGGCGAGAGCACCAGCGGCTGCGCGGCAATCGCGCCCAGGCGGGCCTTCATGTCGGCGCTTGCCATGGCCTTGCCGATCTCGCGATTCAGCGTCGCGACGACGTTCTTCGGCGTTCCGGCCGGCACGTACAGGCCGAACACGGTATCGGCATCGAACTCGCCGCCGACGATCTCGGCGACGGTCGGCACGTCCGGGAACGCCGGATGGCGCTTCGGGCTGCCCACCGCGAGCATCTTCAGCTTGCCGGCCTTGACGTGGGCGAGGCCGATGCCGGGGTCGAACATGAAATCGAGCTGGCCGCCGAGCAGGTCGGTCATCGCCGGGCCCGCGCCCTTGTAGGGCACGTGCGTGGTCTGCACCTTCGCCGCGCGGTTGAACATCTCGCCTGCGAGGTGCGGCGAGCTGCCGTTGCCGGGCGAGCCGTAATTCAGCTTGCCGGGGTTGGTGCGCAGGTGCGCGATGAACTCCTGCAGGGTGTTGGCCGGGATCGCCGGCTTGGTTTCGAGGAACACGCTGACCACCGCCGCCGGCGCCACCGGATCGAGCGCCTTCATCGGGTCGAAGGCGAGGCCCTTCATCAGCAGCGGGCTCACGGTGATCGCGCCGCCCGAAGACATCAGCAGGGTGTGGCCGTCGGGCGCCGCCTTCACCACTTCGGCCGCGCCGATGGTGCCGTTCGCGCCGGCGCGGTTCTCGACCACCACGGTCTGGCCGAGCGCGGCCTGCAGTTGCGCCGCCAGCACGCGTCCGATCTGGTCCGCCGCGCCGCCCGGCGGGAAGTTGACGACGATGCGCATGGCTTTCGAGGGAAAGACCTGCGCCTGCGCGGCGGGCAGGGCGACGCCGAGCGCGAGCAGCGACATTGCGCCGGCCAGCAGGCGGCGGCGATCGATGAAACCGGTCATGTCTGGATCCTGTGAAGGGTGGGTTGAGGGCTTACTTCGATTTTGCCGGAACACCGATTGCAACCGGGCGCACCGGCGAGCCTGCCGCGCCTTTCTCGCGCAGCGGCAGGATCATCGCACAGGCGGTCCAGACGCGGTCCTTCGCCATCTCGCCGAGCGCGGCGTTCTCGATGTGATGGATGCCCATCTGGGTCAGCATGTGATGGTGCACCGCAAACGGGTGGCCCGGCGGCGTGCCGGCGGCCGGGCCGGCCTTGCCCGCCAGCATGCCCTCGGCCACCGGGTCGACGAACGGCGTGTCGAGCGCCACGGCGACGATGCGTCGCGTGCCGAGGTACTGCGCCGCGTCGTACGACAGGCCGGGCGCCTTGCTGTAGTAGACCTTCTCGGTGTCGGGGTCGCGCCAGTGGTCGCTCCAGCCGGTGTACACCAGCACCGCGTCACCGGGCAGGATGCCGCGCTTCGACAGGCGCTGCGCCTTCAGCATCGCCTCGATGTGCTTGGCCGTCACCAGCTGGCCGTCCTTCATCGGCTGGCCGCCGCCCACATGCGCCTTGGCGTCCAGCAGCACCGCGCTGGTCACCAGCGGCGGCGCCTTCTCCATGCCGAGTTTGGCGAGGCCCGCCTCCGGCGTGGGCTTCACGTCCTTCTGCGCGAAGCCGCCGTAGTAGCTCGCGCCGTCGGCCGGAAACGGCGGCTTGCCGTCCCAGGGATTCTTCAGGAAGGCGAAATGCCCGAGTGCGTCGATCTGCGTCGCCTGCGCGCCCGGCTCCGCGCCGGCATTCAGCGCCTCGCCGTTGAAGGCGTGCACCGTGCCGGGCAGGCCGGCGGTCGGCTTGTAGGTCTGCTCGTAGGGCGCGCTGAAGGGCGATTTCGGCATGGTGTTCGAGCGCAGGTGGGAGATCTCGTAGGCCTTCGCCTTCGGCTGCGACAGATGCCAGGCGCAACGCGCCCAGGTGCCCGGTCCGATCGCGTTCGCCATGCCGCGCTCGTCGCCGGCGGGCCAGGGCGGCGCAGGGACGTGCTTCTTGGACGACGCGATGAGCGCCTGGGGTTCGGCCGCGGCGAGCGGACCGGCGACAAACAGGGTGGCGAGGGCTGCGGCGAGCGGTGCGAAACGTGGCATCGGCGGTCTCCTGAGGGTCCGGATCGGGGCGCGGCGAAGCGCAAGTATCGCCGCTTCCCCTGTCCGGGGGTAGTTCGGTGGGTCGGGTCCGCCGGCGCGATCGCCGGTCGTCGACGCCGCTCAGGCCACGCGGCTGCGCGCCACCACCACGGATTCGAGCTCGCCCATCTCGGCAAGCACGCGTTGCGCGTGCAGGTAGAGCAGGTCGCCCTTCTCGGTCGGAGCGATGCTGCGGTGACGGCGCACGAAAAGTGGCGCGCCGATCAGGCGTTCGAGCTTGAGGATGCGGGTCGAGACGTTGGACTGGACGGTGTCGAGCGCACGCGAGGCGCGCGCGAACCCGCGCAGTTCATAGACCGCGACGAAACAACGCAGGTCCTTGATGTCGAACATGGCGCGCAGTGCCCTTGGCGTCGTGCCCTGTGGTCGATTGGTGTTGTTGCTTCTTGCCGACGCCCCCGAGTGTACGCGCACCCTGGGGCGGGACGGAAGGGGCAGGCGCATCCGTGCCAAAGCGGGCGTGAAACAACCCCCCGGCCGGCAGGGGTTCGGGGGGTACACTTTCCGCATCCCCTTCGGAGCGCGCGCCCCATGGCCCTCAGCCTGCGACCCCTGCACCCCCTGTTCGTCGCCGAGGCGTCGGGAATCGACCTGCGCAAGACCCTGACACGGACGGACGCGCGGGACATCGAGGCCGCAATGGATCGCCACGCAGTGCTGGTCTGGCGCGGCCAGCCCCTCACCGAAGACCAGCAGGTGGCGTTTTCCGCGAACTTCGGCCCGCTCGACCAGGGCCTGAAGAAGGCGCGCAAGCTGCCGACGCGCAACCAGCGCGAGGAAACGATCGACATCTCGAATGTCGATCCGAACGGCCGCGTGTACGGCCGCGAGCACGCCAAGATCGTCAGCAACCTCGCCAACCAGCTCTGGCACAGCGACAGCTCCTTCCAGTCGATGGTGGCGAAGTACTCGATGCTCTCGGCCGTGGTGGTGCCCGCCGAGGGCGGCCAGACCGAGTTTGCCGACCTGCGCGCGGCCTGGGACGCGCTGCCGCAGGCCCTGCAGAAGGCGGTCGAGGGGCGCGTGGCGCAGCATTTCGCGTTCCATTCCCGCCTCTGGCTGGGCGACACCAGCTACACCGAGGACCAGCTGCGCGGCTTTCCGCCGGTCGAATGGCCGCTGGTGCGCGTGCATCCCGGCTCGCAGCGCAAGCTGCTCTTCGTCGGCATCCATTGCACGCATGTCGTCGGCATGACGGTGCCGGAGGGGCGCATGCTGCTGGCCGACCTGCTCGAGCACGCCACGCAGCGCGAGTTCGTCTACCGGCACGAATGGAAGGCCGGCGACCTGGTGATGTGGGACAACCGCGCCACGGTGCATCGGGGACGGCACTGGGACCTTTCGGTGCCGCGCGAACTGCGCCGCACCACCACCGAGGATGTCGGCAGCCGCAGCCTGCAGCCCGCCTGAATCCCGCGCGCGGCCGCACGAGCGGCGCAGCGTGCATGCTGGTCGTGCGGATTGCGTCACATGGGCGCCGCGTGCGATGCAGTACCATTGGACGTTCTGTCCGGAGACGGAACACGCGGGGCCCGATGAGCGACGCAGCATTCGAACTGGATCTCAGCCTTCAGGTCGGCAAGTACGATGTCGAGAAGCTCCTTGGCAAGGGGGCGACGGGCACCGTCTACCTTGCCGTGGACACCTTCTCCGGCAACAAGGTCGCGCTGAAGACCATCGAGCCCGAGGTGTTCCGCGACCCCGAGTTCGGCGCCGTGTACCGCTCGCAGTTCCTGAACGAGGCTTCGCTCGCCGGCAAGCTGAAGCATCCGCACATCGTCACGATCCATGACGCCGTGGTGCAGGACGAGTCCGGCCACATCGCCATGGAGCTGGTGACCGGCGGCGACCTCTCGGCGCACGTCACGCCCGGGACCCTGCTGCCGGTGGCCGACGTGCTGCAGATCGGCTTCAAGTGCTGCGGCGCCCTCGAGTACGCGGCGCGCGAGGGCATCGTGCATCGCGACATCAAGCCGGCGAACATCATGCGCGCCGGCGACACCGACGTGAAGATCGCGGATTTCGGCGCCGCCTTCCTGAGGAAGAGCCAAGTGGTGCAGACCGCCGCCATGGGTTCGCCGTTCTACATGTCGCCCGAGCAGATGGCGGGCGAGGAAGTGACCTTCCACAGCGACATGTACGCGCTCGGCGTGGTGCTCTACGAACTGCTCACCGGGCAGCGGCCGTTCCAGGCCGACAGCCTCGATGCGCTCGTCGCCAAGATCATGAACGAGGAACCTGCGCCCCCGGGAAGCGTGCGCAAGGATCTGCAGCCCGCGATCGAGCGCGTGGTGCTGCGCGCGTTGCAGAAGCGGCCCGCGGACCGCTACCCGAGCTGGTCCGCGTTCGCCGGCGAGCTCTCCCAGGCCGTGCGCCTGGTGCTCCCGCCCGGGGCGATCCCCGACAGCGAGCAGTTCGTCACCCTGAAGAAGGTGGAGATGCTCTCGGCGCTCTCGGACGCCGAACTGTGGGAACTGGCGCACGCCGGGCGCTGGTCGCGCGTGCCGGCGAAGAGCGCCATCGTCAAGGAAGACGAGCCCGGCACGAGCTTCTTCTTCCTCGCCACCGGGCAGGTGAAGGTGATCCGCGGCGGGCGGCTGCTCAACCTGGTGGACGAGAGCGAATGCTTCGGCGAGATGGCCTTCATCCGCGGCGGCGAGCTGCCGCGCCATGCGACGGTCGAGGCCTTCACCGACGTGCTGCTCGCGGAGTTCGAGCCCGCGGCGCTGGAGAAGATGAGCCTGGGCGCGCAACTGCAGCTGACGCGCGCGCTGGTGAGGAACGTCGTTGACCGGCTCGCGCTCGCCAACACCCGCATCCCCAAGCAATGAGGGGCGCCGCAGCGCCCCGGGCGCGCCTCAGGCCCTGAACAGGGCCTGCTGCAGGCGCCGCTCGTGCGTCTCCAGCATCTTCCAGAGCACGATCGGGATGGTGCGCAACTCGCCCGCAGAGATCAGCATCAGTTCGCTGTCGCGGCGCGCGCGCGCGTGCCAGGGCGCAGGCGGCCGCCCGAGGCAGGCCTCCTCGCCGACGAAGGCGCCGGTGCCGGGATACTCGAGCGTGTAGCCGTCGCGGTCGATCAGGTCGAGGCCGCCGCTTCGCACCAGCCACAGCGCCGGCGCCTCGGTGGGCGGCAGCGCTTCGCCGGCGGCGACATTCACCAGCGTGCTCGCGCGCGCGACGCGGCTTTGCACGATGAAGGCGACGCGCTCGCCGAACAGCGGCGTGCTCTGCAGGAACGCGGCGTCCTCGAGTTGCTGGCGCAGCATCTCGTACCAGCCGCCGTCGGTGAGGAAGGCGCGCATGGTCTGCAGGTCGATGCGCATCAGGCGCGCGGGCGAGGAGGCGCGCCAGAAGTCCTCGCTGGCGCGCTCGTCGAACAGCGCATGCGTGCCGATCAGCGAGCCGGTGGGCAGCGTGAAGGAGAGGTCGGTGCCGACCTCGCGCTGCTCGACGCTGCCGGCCACCGAGAGGTAGACGCAGGGCGCGGTCTCGCCGGGGCGCATGATCAGGCTGCCGGCATTGTAGAAGTCGATCGGCGAGAGCAGCAGTTCCTTCAGCGTGTCGGGGCCGGCGTCCGGGAAGATCTGGCTCAGCACCCGGAAGGCGCGCTGGCGATCGTAGTCCTGGCTCGAGGCAATCAGCACGTCGACCGCGCCGAAACTCGCCTCGGAGCCGATCTCGAGCTCGTCCGGGTCGAAGGGCGTGGCGCGGTGCGCGAGCACGATCTTGGCGGATTCGTCGTCGGCGAAGTCGGACGGGTCGCCGTGGATCATGCCGCCGCCGGCATCGATCTTCTTCAGCGTCGCCGGTTGCAGGTAGGTGGCTTTCACCGATTCGACGAAGCCCGGCGGCAGCGCGCCGCGCGCCGGGGGCTTCGAGACCAGGTCGCGCAACACTTTGAACGAGGCGATGTCGGCCCAGTGGGCGTAGGTCTTCGGGCCTTCCTCGTCGCTCGCGCGGAACATGAACACGGTGGTCTCCACCGGGTGCGGCGAGGCGAGCGGCATGACTTCCAGCCCGTCGCAGTTGTTCCAGCGGCCCTCGCGCAGGTCGCGCACGTCGAAGAATTCGCCGAAGTCGCGCTCGTCGACCGACATCAGCGCGGCGAGCTTCTTGGTGACCGAATGGCGCACCAGTTCGGTGGCGAAGTACTTGATGCGGTGGCCGGACGCGATCAGCGTGGGCAGGCCGGCGAAGTGGTCGTCGTGCGCGTGGGTGTGGAACACGCCCTCGATCTCGCTCACGTCGATGCCCAGCACCTTCAGCGTATGCAGGATGTTCGGCCCGGCGTCGACCAGGTAATAGCGGCCCTGGAAGGCGACGATCGAGCCCATGCTCTGGCGCTGCAGGTCCCAGCCGTCGCCCTGCCCGCAATGGATCACCGCGAAGTAATGCCGCTCGGCGGTGTGATGGCCCTTGCTGTAGGGCGCGTCGTAGCGCTCCTCGGGCCCGAGGTTGAGGTCGACATCGGTGCGCTGCCCCTGGTACTCGAAGGCGTAGCGGTTCAGGCCCAGCCGCTTGGCGGTGACGCCGTTGGCGAGTTCCACCGCCTCCGGTCCGATCACCCGCACGTCGAGCAGGTCCTCCGAGGGCCGGATCTTGCCGAAGGCGAAGGCCATCTTGATCGCCATCTGCTGGCGCGCCTCGTCGTCGTCGAGGCCCGCGGCCATGAGTTCCTCTTCGCTCACCAGCCCGTAGTTGCCGCGGTAGATGTAGTCCAGCTGCGCGCGCACCTGCTGCTTGGAGCCGATCAGCATCGGCTTCCTGCCGGTGTTGTTCGGGTGGCCCGGGATCAGCAGGCCCTGCCGGTAGAGCATCTGCAGCACCGGGAACTCGGCGAGGTTGGCGAAGCGGCCGTTCTGCACCAGCACGTCCGAGAGCAGGATCACGTTCGGCCCGGTCTCGCAGAGCACCCCGTCCTTCATTTCCTCGACGATGTAGCCGCGCAGCATCAGGTGCTTGACCACGTCCGCCGGGCTGCCGCAGAGGATGTACAGGCCGGCTTCCGGCACCTGGATCCAGTACACCCCGGTGGTCACCACCGTGGTGCGCAGGTTGTGCATCGCACCGCGCAGCGCGGCGCGGCTCTGCTCCACCTGCGCGGTGCGCTCGGCCACCATGACTTCGAGACGCGCGGCCTGGTCGCGCAGCGCGCGTTGCGCGTCGCGTAGCGCGAGCTGGGTCTGCATGCGGGCTTCCAGCACCCGCGGCTCGACCGGCTTGTGGATGTAGTCGGCGCCGCCGACCTCGAACCCGCGCGCCTCGTTCTCGGTGGTCCGCGCCGAGGTGACGAAGAGCACCGGCACGTCGGCCACCGCGGCGTTCGCCTTCAGGCGCCGGCAGACTTCGTAGCCGTCCGGTTCGGGCATGTCGACCCCGCACAGCACGAGGTCGGGCACGATGCGCTCGGCGAGCGCCAGCGCCTCCTCCGAGCGGTTGGTGGTGACGACCTCGTAGCGCTCGTGCAGCTTCTCGGTGAGAAACGCGGTGAACGCCGGATCGTCGTCGACCACCAGGATCTTGCTGCGCTGGGTCATGTAGAACGACGGTGGGAGGGAAGGGGCAGGGTAGCGTCCGGGGGGGCGACAAGCGGCCGCCGAGGGCCGCAAAGGTGCCAATTTACCGCACTGCGGCCGGTGCGGGAACGGCAATCGGTCACCAATCCGCGTCGGGCGGGCGCATCGGCCTTGTTAAACTGGGTCATGAACGAAGAAACCGGGGCACAGGCGCCGGGCTACGACCGGCCGCTTGCGGGGGTGCGCGTGCTCGATCTTTCGCAGGGCATCGCGGGTCCGTATTGCGGCATGCTGCTCGCGCAGTACGGCGCGGAAGTGATCAAGGTCGAGCCCGCGGAGGGCGACTGGGGGCGCGGCCTGGGCAGGCGCGTGCTCGACCAGACGCCGATTTCGCTCTCGGCCAATCGCGGCAAACATTCGATCGCGCTCGACCTGAAGACGCCGGAGGGGCGCGCGCTGCTCGCGCGGCTGGTGGCGCGCGCCGATGTGTTTCTCGAGAACTTCCGGCCCGGTGTGGCGACCCGCCTCGGCGTGGGCTACGAGGCGATGAAGGCGCAGAACCCGCGCCTCATCTACCTTTCGATCAGCGCATTCGGGCAGCAGGGCCCGCGCAGCCGGCAGCCCGGCTCGGATACCGTGGCGCAGGCCTACTCCGGGATGATGATGGTGAACCGGGATGCCGCGGGCACGCCGAAGGCCACCGGCTTCTACACCGCGGATTTCGTCACCGCGCTCTACGGCTTCCAGGCCGTGGCCATGGCGCTCGCCGCGCGCGCGCACGAGCAAGCGGGGCGCTACCTCGACATCTCGCTGATCCACGCGAGCGCGGCCTTCCTCGTGCAGAAGGGTATCGAGGGCGCGCTCGAGGGGGCGGCGCCGGGCAAGCTGAATGCGCCCGCGGGCAGCTATCGCACGAAGGACGGCTGGATCGCGATCACGCTGACGCGCGAGTCGCACTTCGCATCGCTTGTGCAGGTGCTCGGTCGCGAGGACCTGCTTGCGGATGCGCGCTTCGCGAACTTCGTCGCGCGGGGCGCGAATTCGGAGGCGCTGGTGCCGGAGATCCAGCGCGCGCTGCTCGATCGCCGCACCGCCGAATGGCTCGAGGCGCTCGGCAAGGCGGACGTGCTGTGCAGCCCGATCCATACCGTGATCGATTTCGCCGCGGATGCGCACGTCGGTGCCATCGGGCTGGTGGCCCCTGCCGCGCTGCCTGGGGCGCCGGCCGGCACGCCGGCGATCCCGTGGATCCGGATTCCGGGCGCGGTGGAACCTGCAGAGAACGACGAACGCCGGCGCTGGCCGGGGATCGGCGCCGACGCGCGCGAAATCCTGGCCGGGGCCCTCGGCATGGCGGTCGGCGAGATCGATGCGCTGATCGCCGCGGGCGCGGTGCGCGCGCCGGATCGAACCTGAGAAAACCCGAGGAAACACGATGCCCGACACCGCCGCTGAAGACCTGCCGCAACTGGCCGCCACGCTGGAGCGCCTGCTGCGCCTGCGCGCCCTGCCCTGGGGCATGAAGCTGTTCGAGTCGGTGGAGGCGATGGCGGCGATCCCGAAGATCCGGCGGCCGCAGTCGGTGCATACGCTCGACCAGATCGTCTCGCAGGCGGCGCGCCTGGGCTGGACCGTGGGCATCACGGCCGAGTCGCTGGTCGGCGACCAGTGCCGCTCGGTGGTGGGCCTTGGCGGGCAGGACGAGAAGTGGCACTCCGGCGCGCACATGAAGGGCGTGTGGTTCGCGACCCTCGAAGACGCGGGCGCGCACCAGAAGGCGATGCACTGCGTGCCGACCGGCAAGTACAAGGCGCTCGCGGTCTCGCCGCTTTCGAGCGGCCGGCTCGACCCGCCGGACATCGTGCTCTTTTACGCCACGCCGGGGGCGATGATCTACTTCATCAACGGGCTGCAGTGGTCCGGCTACAAGCGCTTCGACTGGAGCGTGGTGGGCGAATCGGCCTGCGCCGATTCCTGGGGGCGCGCGCTCGCCACGCGCGAGCCGAGCCTGTCGATTCCCTGCTTCGCCGAGCGGCGCTACGGCGGGGTGCTCGACGACGAGATGCTGATGGCCGGGCCGCCGGAGATGCTGGCGAAGGCGATCGCCGGCATGGAGGCGCTGGCGAAGAACGGCTTTCGCTACCCGTTCGCGCAGTACGGCATCCAGCAGGACGTGCGCGCCGGCATGGCGGTGAGCTACCCGGACCGGAAATGAGCGGCCGGGCGCCGCCGAGGCCTTGGTAGTAACAGATATGTTACCAAAAGGGCTGGGTCCGCGCCCCGCGTCCGGTCCTCAGAACTTCGTCTCGACCCAGGCCCAGACCTTGTCGGTGTCCACCGAGAAGCTGCGCGCGTCGTAGTGCGCGAGCTTCAGGCCGACGCTCCAGTCCTTGCCGAACGTCTTCACTGCCTGCAGGTCCCATTCGGTGCCGTACTGCGCGCCGCCCCGGTCGGCGCGGAAACGGTGCGCCACCGCCAGCCACTTGATGCCGAGCGCGGTCGCGCCGAGCGAAATGCTGCGGTCCTTCAGGCCCGCAGCGGGCGTGGTGAGGAACAGGTCCGCCCAGCCGTTCATGGCGTGCAGCGTCGCGAGCGGCGTCTGGAAGGCCACCGTACCGTTGCCCGCGAGGCGTTCCTCGCCGACGGTGATGTTGAACGACGGCCAGGCCAGCCCCGCCTCGAGGCGGTAATAGCCGAGGCGAAAGCGCGCCGGGTTGTCTTTCCAGTCCTGCTGGCGGGCGAGCTCGGCGGTGTACAGCAGTCGCGTCGTGCCGGCGAGCGGCGTGGCGCCGCTGAAGCGCAGGCCGAGGGTGCGGGTCGACGCGGTCGGCGTGTTGGCGAAATCGAGTCCGTACGCGTAGGCGGAGAACTGGCCTGGCGCCCAGCCGCTGTACTGGACGTTCAGGATCGGGGAATCCATCTTGAAGTTCCCCGCCGGGTGCTTGTCGCTGAACACGCGGTTCACGTTCCAGATGAAGGCGGCGGTGACCTTCGTCTTCGGCAGTGATTCGTTCACCAAAGTGAAGGCGTCGTAGGTCTGTTCGTTCTGCCGCCAGCCGACGTTGCCGATGAAGCGGCTGTTGTCGAGGATCAGGCGCTGGCGGCCGTACGCGAGCTTCGTCGCCGGAAACCCGGCGTAGGCGAGTTGCGCGCGGTTGATCTCCGTCGCCTCCGGGTCCGCCACCACCGAGCGCGTGGGCTTGCCGTTCACCGTGCTGTTGTAGTCGTCGTTGCCGATCGCGAGCACCGATTCGACCTCGATCAGTACGCTGAAGCCCCGGTACGCGCCGGTCTCGTAGCCGGGGCGGATGCGGAGCGTGGAAGCGGTCGCGTTCTGCAGGGCGTTCTTTTGCTCGACATGCTCGAGCCGGTAGCGGAAATCCGCCCAGAACTTGCCGCCGGTGAGCGCGTCGCCGAAGCGCGCGGCCTCCGCGCCGGCCGCGCTGCCTGCGGCGGCCGCGAGGAGGGTGAAGGCGAGGGTGCGAATCGAAAGCATCGGGCCTCTCCGGGCAGCGCGGGTGCCGCCCCTGTGGTGAGGGTCGATCCTGGCACCCCGGCGGACCTTGATCGGAATCAAGGGTCCGGTTTCACCCGGCCGTGCTCGGGGCCGCGGCGCGGCGTGTAGGCTTTCGGCTGGGCCATCTGACCTCCCGGGGAGCCACCATGCCAGCACCGAAAGTACGCGTCGAGCGCGAGGGCGCAGTCACCACCGTGATCCTCAACCGTCCCGAAGTGCGCAATGCGGTGGACAACGAAACCGCCGACGGGCTGGCGGACGCGTTTCGCGCCTTCGACGCCGATCCGGCGCAGCGCGTCGCGGTGCTCTGGGGATCGGGCGGTGCGTTCTGCGCGGGCGCCGACCTGAAGGCGATCGCCAGCGGCGAGCGCAAGCGGCGCTACAAGCCCGAGGGCGACGGCCCGATGGGACCGTCGCGCATGAAGCTTTCCAAGCCGGTGATCGCCGCCGTGGCGGGCCATGCGGTGGCCGGCGGGCTCGAGCTCGCGATCTGGTGCGACCTGCGCGTCGCCGAGGCGACCGCGGTGTTCGGCGTCTACTGCCGGCGCTGGGGCGTGCCGCTGATCGACGGCGGCACCGTGCGGCTGCCGCGCCTGATCGGGCAGAGCCGGGCGCTCGACATGATCCTCACCGGCCGGGCCGTGGGGGCGGAGGAAGCGCTGCAAATGGGGCTCGCCAATCGCGTGGTGCCGGCCGGGCAGGCCCGGGCCGCGGCCGAAGCACTGGCGCGCGACCTCGTCGCCTTTCCGCAGCTTTGCATGAACCTCGATCGCGCCTCGGTGTACCGGCAGTGGGACCTGCCCTTCCAGGGCGCCATGCAGGCGGAATTTGCCGAGGGCATCGCAGCGGTCGCCGCCGAGGGGGTAAGCGGAGCGGGGCGCTTCGCCGCCGGCGCAGGCCGCGGCGGGACGTTCGACACGCCCGCCTGATCAGTCCCCGGTCGGCGCGTCCGCGCGCAGCAGGCCGGCGCCTTTCAGTTCCGCCCAGAACGCCGGCGGAATCGCGCGCTGCAGGTGCGCCACGTTCGCCTCGATCTGGGCCGGCGCATCCGCGCCAGGAATCGTCGCCGCCACCACGGGATGGAAGAGCGGGAACTGCAGCGCCGCCGCGGCAAGCGGTACCGCGTGGCGTGCGCAGACCGCCTCGATCCGCTTCACCTTGTCGACGATGTCCGGTTCGGCGGTCACGTAGCGGTAGCGCGCGCCCCGCACCGCGCCGGTGGCGAGGATGCCCGAGGCGAAGGGCGCACCGATCACCACGCTCACCCCGCGCGCCGCGCAGAGCGCGAGTTCGCCGTCCAGCGCCTGCTGGTCGAGCAGGGTGTAGGGCATGGCGACGAGGAAGTAGTCCATCGCGAAGCGCTCGAGGAACTGCGGGATCATGCCGGTGTGGTTGATGCCGGCGCCGATCGCCTTGATCTCGCCCGCGCGCTTCAGGTCCTCCAGCACGCGAAAGCCGCCGCCGCCGTCGAGCTGGTCGAGGTAGTGCTTCACCTTCTCTTCGGTCTGGTGGAAGCGCAGGTCGAGGTCGTGGATTGCGAGCGCATCCACGGTGTTCAGGCCCAGCCGCTGCAGGCTGTCCTCGTAGGAGCGCTGCACCGCATCGCGGCCGTAGTCGAAGCGCAGCTCGAACTTCAGGCCGCCCTTCCAGCGCGGGAAATCGAACCCCGCCGCGTCCTTCGGTCGCCGGTAGGTGCGGCCGATCTTGGTGGTGAGCACGAAGGACTCGCGCGGCCTGCGCCACAGCGCGCGTCCGAGCCGGTGTTCGGCGAGCGTGTTGCCGTACCAGGGCGCGGTGTCGAAGTAGCGCACGCCCGCGTTCCATGCCGCCTCCATCACCGCGTCGGCCTCGGCCTCGGTGTGCAGCGCGTCCGGGTCGGCGAGGAACACGGTGCCCAGGCCGAGGGTGGGCACCTTGAGCGTCGAGCGTCCGACGTTGCGCTTCGCGGTGGGGTCGATCGGCATGGCGATTTCCGGATTCAGGCGATCGCCAGTTTACTTTGCGTGCCGCCCCTCCCGCGGATCGTCCGTCGACACGAAGCCGATGGGCCGTCGCGCCTGCACGGGTGGCGTCATCAGTTGACGGATCGCGGCGAGGATTCCGGCGATGGTCTGGTCGTGGGACGAGAATTTCTGTTCGAGCCGGGATTCGAGTGCATCGAGGCGCTTGGCGAGTTCACGATGCGCGCCCAGCGTCTCCCTCAACTCCACAAACGCCCGTACGACGTAGATCGAAACTTCGATTGCCCGTTTCGTGCGCAGGACATTTGCGGCCATGAGTGCGCCATGCTCGGTGAAGGCGAGTGGCAGGGTGCGCCGGCCGCCGTGAGCGGAATCTTGACTTGAGGTCGCATTTTGCGACCTCAAGTGCACAAGGTGCTGTTTCAAAACAGGAAACATGAAATCCGGCGGGAAGCGCCCGGCGTTCCTGCGGACCTGCTCATTGAGTCGCTTGGTCGATACACCATACAGCGCTGCAAGGTCGGCATCGAGCAGGACGCGCTGGTTGCGTAGGACGAGGATTCGCGTCGCGATCGTTTCGCTCGTGATGCGTTGATCGGTACCCTTGATCGGCATTGGCGTCCTTCCCAGAAACGAATAACGAATCCTTTGACTGGGCGGTTGACAGCGAACTGTCATTGCGTCCCCGAACCCGACGGCGAGGCGCCGTTTACAATGCGATCCCGATCCGGAACGACCCATGAAACTCGCCCTCCTCGACGACTACCAGAACCTCGCCCTCTCGCTCGCCGACTGGGATCGGCTGCGCAAGCGCGGCGTCGAAGTGACGGCCTTCAACGAAGCCTTCGCCGGCGAGGACGAGGCCGCGAAGGCGCTCGCGCCCTTCGACATCGTCTGCCTGATGCGCGAGCGCACGCCGTTCCCGGGCACGCTGGTGGCGCGCCTGCCGAAGCTGAAGTTCGTCACGCTCACCGGGCTGCGCTCGCCGAGCCTGGATTCGGCCGCGTGCACCGCGCGTCGCATCCCGATCAGCACCACGGCCGGCGGCAACAGCACGGCCTCGACCGCGGAACTCGCCTGGGGACTGGTGATCGCCTCGGCGCGCGACCTTGCAAAGGGCGAGCGCAACCTGCGCGCCGGGCGCTGGCACCAGGACCTGGCCGGCGGCATGATCCTCGAGGGCCGGCGTCTCGGCCTGCTCGGCCTCGGCCGGCTCGGCACGCGCGTCGCCGGCTACGGCCGCGCCTTCGGCATGGACGTGGTGGCCTGGAGCCAGAACCTCACCGACGAACGCGCGCAAGCCGCCGGCGCCAGACGCGTTGCGTTCGACGAACTGCTCGCCACCGCCGACGTGACGAGCATCCACCTGGTGCTCTCGCCGCGCACCCGCGGCCTGCTCGACGCGAAGGCGTTCGCGAAAATGAAGCCCGGATCGATCCTGGTGAACACCTCGCGCGGCCCGATCATCGACGAGGCCGCGCTGCTCGCGGCGCTCGAGCACGGGCCGCTCGGCCATGCCGGGCTCGACGTGTTCGACCGCGAGCCGCTGCCCGCCGACCACCCGTTGACCAAACGCGGGAACGTGACGCTCGCGCCGCACCTCGGCTATGTCAGCACCGAGATCTACACGGTGTTCTACCGCGAGACGCTGGAAGACGTGGAGGCCTGGCTGGACAGGAAGCCGATCCGCGTCATGAATCCCGAGGCGCTCGCATGACGAACCTCACGCTGATCCGCCACGGCGAGACGGCCTGGAACGCCGAGGGCCGGGTGCAGGGACAGACCGACGTGCCGCTGAATGCCGTGGGCCGCGCGCAGGCACAGGCACTGGTGGCGGCGCTCGAGGGCGAACGCTTCGACGCGGTGTATTCCAGCGACCTCGCGCGCGTGGTGGAAACGGCGCGGCCGGCCTCGACGCGGCTCGGCATGACGCCCGTGCTCGATGCCGCCCTGCGCGAGCGCCACTACGGCATGTTCGAGACGCTGACCTACGTGGAATGCAGGCAGCGCCATCCCGAGGCCTTCGCGCGGTTCAGCGCCAAGGATCCGGCGTTCGACTTCGGCAGCGGCGAGCGGCTGGACGCGTTCTTCGAGCGCTCGGTGGCCAGCGTGCGCGCGATCGCCGAGCGCCATCCGGGCGCCCGGGTGCTGGTCTTCACCCATGGCGGCGTGCTGGAGATGCTGCGGCGCGAGGCGCACGGCATGGGGCTTTCGGCGCCGCGCGACTTCGACATCCCGAATGCCGCGATCAACCGCTTCACCTTCGAGGGCGGCGCGTGGCGCATGCAGGCCTGGGCCGAGATCGCACACCTGGAATCGGCACTGGACGACCTGCGCGACTGAGCGCGGGCGACTCTCGGCGACATCAACGCAGCGCAGGAGGTTTCACATGGACGTTTCGGCAAAGGGCCTGCGGGTCCTCGTCACCGCGGGCGCGGCGGGCATCGGGCGCGCGATCTCGAAGACCTTCCTCGAGCATGGCGCGCGCGTGCACCTGTGCGACATCGACACCAGGTCGCTTGCCGAGGTGAAGGCGGCGCTGCCGGCTGCGACCCAGTCGGTGGCCGACGTGGCGAAACCGGCGGACGTGGAGCGCCTGTTCGCCGAGGCGCAGGCCGCGCTCGGCGGGCTGGACGTACTCGTCAACAACGCCGGCATCGCCGGGCCGACGGCGAAGGTGGAGGACATGGCGATCGCCGACTGGGACCGCTGCATCGCGATCGACCTGAACGGCATGTTCTATTGCACGCGCAAGGCGATGCCGCTGCTCAAGGCGGCGGGCGGGGGCAGCATCATCAACCTGTCCTCGGTGGCCGGGCGGCTCGGCTTCGCCATGCGTACGCCCTACGCGGCGGCGAAGTGGGCGGTGGTCGGCTTCACCAAGAGCCTCGCCATGGAGGCGGGCGCGGACGGGGTGCGGGTGAACTGCATCCAGCCCGGCTACGTGGAGGGCGAACGCATCGAGCGCGTCATCTCGGCCAAGGCCAAGGGCCTCGGCATCACCGAGGATGCGATGCGCGAGCGCATCTTCGACAGTGTCAGCCTGCGCGCCTACGTCACGGCGCAGGACATCGCCGACATGGCGCTCTACCTCGCCACCGGTCCCGGGCGCCACATCTCGGGGCAGGCGATCTCGATCTGCGGCGACGTGCGCTACACCATCTGACCGAGCAGCGTCCGCGCCAGGCGCGGGTGGGCGTTGAATCGCCGGATGTAGTCGAGTTCGCTCTTCGCCGCCTTGGCGCGCACCACCTCGACCAGCGCGCGCCGCTCGGCGCGCGACCAGCGCGCGAGCCCCGGCAGGGAAACGATGAGCGGCGCCCAGCGCCGCCAGGCAAGGCGCTCGTCGGCGCGCCAGCCGGAAAGGGATCTCTGCCCGGTCTTCTCCAGGGCCGTTTCGATGCAGGCCTCGATCGCCTGCGCGCGGTCCGGCCCGCGCGCGGCCAGCGTGCGCGAGACCCGCTCGCCGAGTCCGGCCAGCGGCGGCAGCGGGCGGGGCGCGCCCGGGTCGAGCTCGAAGTACAGGTGCGATTTTGCCAGAGCGCGCAGCGTCGCGGCGCTCGAGCGCGCGCCGGGGCGCGCCGCGAGGCGCTTCTCCTCGCGCCGCGCCAGCCGCAGGGTCGAGGCATCGCGCGGCGCAAAGCCGAGCTTGCGGTAGAACCACCACGCGCCGGAGTCGATGGCCTCGTCGTTATGGTCGCCGAGCTGGTAGGGCTCGATGGTGAACGTGCCCGCGCCCAGGACATGGTGCGTCATCGCCAGCATGCGCGCGAACACGTGCCCGGCCTCGCCGCCGCGGAAGGTCGGGAAGGTATTGAAGGAAATCGCCGCCGAGCGTCCGGCGATGTCGACCTGGATGTAGCCGATCGGCACGCCGTTCTGCAGCGTGAGGGCGCCGAACAGCGCGGCGATCGGCGCGCGCCGCTCCGGCAGCACGCCGTTGACCGCGAAGGCGAGCCCGCCGTCCTCGTGGACGATGCGCAGGTCGCGCGGGTCGCCGTAGGCAAAGGCGTCGAGGTCGCGCTCGCGCGTGAGCATCGCGCCGCGCGCGAGTTCGACCAGTGCCCTGCTCTCGCGCAGCCCGACCGCACGCACGCGCTGCGGGGGTCGTGCGATCTCGGCGCGCAGGTCGGGGCGGGCGCGGCGCAGGCCCTCGCGCACGTGCACCGCCGGCGCGACGGCATGGTGGGCCAGCGTGCGCGAGGGCGTGCCGGGACCCGGCTGCAGTTCGTACAGCGGGTCGATCGCGTCGTGGAAGGCCTCGCGCGTGCGGCCGTCGCCGGGCAGGGCGTCGATCAGGTGGGTGAGGAACGCGGCGTCGCCTGCGGTCTTCGGCCGCAGGCGGTCCAGCGCCGCGAAGCCCGCCGGGCGGCGCTCGCGCAGCCATTCGGATTCCACCGAGGTCAGGAGCAGGGCGAGCACCGCCTCGATGCGCCCGGCGGCGACCCGGTCGTCGCGATCCAGGCGCAGCTGCCTCGGCCAGCGCGTCGCCACCCAGCGCAGCATCGGCCAGAACAAGGCGTAGCGGATCGAAGTGCCGGCGATGCCGCTGTTCTGGAGCGCCGCGCGGTGCGCGCGCAGGTCGGCGCGGCGCGAAAAGCCGCGCAGCAGGCGCGCGGCTTGCGTGCGCACTGCCGCGTTGTCCGGATAGGCGCGCAGGAAGCAGGCCGCCTCGTGCAGCGCGAGCACCTGGGCCGCGGTCTTCAGGCGGGTGCGCCGGAGTCGCTCGAGCAGCCTGCGCTTGGCCGCCGCCCGGCCCGGGCCGTAACGGTCCTTGATGCGGTCGAGCGACGGAAGCGGCGCGGCGGGCATGCGAAACGATCCTACCATCCGGCATCGGTGCGCTGGGCGGGATTCCCGGCTGGGCTAGACTCCGATTTCGATCCATGGGAGGTCCCCGATGTCTGCTGCGCAAGGCAAGGTCATCATCACCTGCGCCGTCACCGGCTCGATCCACACGCCGAGCATGTCGCCGCACCTGCCGGTGACGCCGGCCGAGATCGCCAGGGCCGCGATCGGCGCGGCCGAGGCGGGCGCCGCGATCGTGCACCTGCACGCGAGAGATCCAAAGGACGGCAGCCCGTCGCAGGACCCGGCGCTGTTCCACGAGTTCCTGCCGCAGATCGCGGTGGCGAACGACGTGGTGATCAACCTCACCACCGGCGGCGCGGCGACGATGACCATCGAGGAGCGCCTGCAGCCGGCGCTGCAGATGAAGCCCGAGGTCGCCTCGCTCAACATGGGCTCGATGAACTTCGGCCTGTACGAGATGCTCGGGCGTTACAAGGACTTCCGGCACCCCTGGGAAAAGCCCTACCTCGAGGGCTCGGACGAGCGCATCTTCAAGAACACCTTCCGCGACATCGCCTACATCCTCACCTCGTGCAGCGAGAACGGTACGCGCTTCGAGATCGAGTGCTACGACATCGGCCACCTGTACACCGCGGCGCACTTCCTCGACCGCGGGCTGATCAAGCCGCCGATGCTCATCCAGTCGGTGTTCGGTATCCGCGGCGGCATCGGCGCGCACCCCGAGGATGTCATCCACATGAAGCGCACCGCCGACCGGCTATTCGGCGATGCCTACTACTGGTCGGTGCTCGGCGCGGGCCGCAACCAGATGGCGGTCGCTGCCCAGGCTGCGGTGATGGGCGGCAACGTGCGCGTCGGGCTGGAGGACAGCCTGTGGCTCGGCCGAGGCCAGCTGGCGAATTCGAACGCCGAGCAGGTGCTCAAGGCGCGCCGCATGATCGAGGAGCTGGGGCTGGTGGTTGCGACCCCGGCCGACGCGCGCGCGATGCTCAAGCTCAAGGGCGGGGACAAGGTCGCGTTCTAGAAAAGGGGTCAGACCCCTTTTTGCAGAAAAGGGGGTCTGTCCCCTTTTTCTGCGCCGTGCCACGCATGGCGGTACCATCGGTGCAGGCAGACCGAACGGGGGGCGACGATGCGGGGAATCGCGGTCGCGGTACTGGGCATGATGCTGGCCGCGCCGGCCTTCGGCGCGGACCTGCTGCCCTGGCACCAAGTGCGGCAGAAGATCGAGGCCCACTGGGCCGGAACCTACGCGCGCGAGAAGGTGCTCTCGATCACCGAGAAGGGCGCGCCGCAGTTCTCCTCCAGCAAGCAGGTCACCACGTCCACGCACATCGGCTCGAGCTGGTACAGCGCGTGGGTGACCTCGACGAAGACGGTGGAGGGCTCGTTCGCCCGCCAGGTGGCGCTCGTGACCGTGGAGCGCGCCAACAAGTCGCGCGCGCGCTTCGAGGTCGCGGCGCTGTATCGCGGGGAGCGCGATGCCTGGGTGTTCGACCGGATCGCGGTCGGTCCGGTGACCGAACTCGGCGCGCCCGGCGACCCCGAACGCCCGAGCGACGCGGCGGCCGCGAAGCTCTTCAGCGAGGCGTGGGGCAGGAAACGCGACGACTTCGAGGTGGGCGCGATCAAGGTGCTTGCGCCGGCCAAGCTTGGATCGTCGAAAGCACGCCGCTGGCTCAACTACCGGCTCGAGATCAGCGCGACAGGCACCGCCAGGGCGCCCGCGAAATATCGCGGCAAGTCCGTGACCTGCAAACCTGCGGACTATTCCTCGGTGCTGCGCTGGGATGCCGAGGGCAAGGCGTGGCGGGTCGACGAATCGATGGTGCAGAACATCAACGAGGATCGCGACTGCGACCTCAACTGACGCGAAAAAGGGGTCAGACCCCTTTTTCAGTGATGCCGCGCGCCCGCGCGGCGAGCAGCGGCGCGAACAGCATGAACAGCAGCCCGAACCCCATGAAGCCGCCTTCGGTCAGGTCGTAGTCCGAAAGCATGCGCGCGCGGGTGTAGCCGAGCGCCATCCCGAGCGCGATCTCGAAGCCGACGATCAGCACCACCCAGAGAAGGCCGATCCCCAGCAGCGCGGCCGTGGACCGCGCGCCGACCCAGCGCGCGCAGGCCCAGGCGATCGCGAAGAGGATCGCCGAGCCGACCAGCACCCCGACCTGTCGCGCCGGCAGGTCGCCGGTCAGCGGCACGACGAAGACCTGCCGGAGGACGCCGTGCACCGTCTCGGCGAGGACGATCAGCACCCAGACCGCGAGCGCCCGGAACAGAGGCCGGCTCAGGACGCCGCTCCGGTGATCCACCACGAAAAGGGGTCAGACCCCTTTCTCGAAAAGGGGTCTGACCCCTTTTTCGCGGGGGTGGGCGCCGTGAAAGACGAGATGTTCCCGATCGGGAACATTTTCAGATGGCCAGCGCCTCGCGCAGGGCCTCGTTGAAGAGGTCCGGGAACTCGAGGTGGGGCAGGTGGCCGCAGTCGGGCACCATGGTGAGCGTGGCGTTCGGCGCGGCGGCGGCGATGCGTTTCGCGTTGGTTTCGGGCGGGGTGACCAGGTCGTTCTCCCCCGAGATCACGGTCACCGGGCAGGCGACGCCGGTAATCGTTCTCGCGCAGTCGGCCCGGGCGAGCATCTGCAGCGCCTGCAGGTAGCCCGCCTCGTGGATCCCTTCCGAACCGGAGATCCACTGCATGACTTCGTCGCGGGTGCCAGGCGCGACCAGTCGCGGCGCGTCCTGCACGCGCATCGCCGGGAGCCCGAGCGACTTGACCCGCGCGATGCGCTCTTCGAGCAGTTTCTCGCGCTCGGCCGCGGGCAGCCCCGCCATGCCGTTGGCCGGACCGCCCAGCACCAGCGCGCGCACGCGCGCCGGGTACAACACGGCAAAGGCGACCGCGGTCGGCGTGCCCCAGGAGTTCGAGCCGATCACCGCGGCCTTCACGCCGAGGGCATCGAGCAGTCCGGCGAGCGCCCGCGCATAGTCCTCGGCAACCGGCGTCGCAGTGGCGAGCGGCGCGCTGCCGCCGTAGCCGGGCGCATCCCAGGCGATGACACGCGCCTCCTGCGCGAGCGGAGCGAACTGCAGGCGCCAGCCGGCGGCGGTGGAGCCGATGCCGTGCAACAGCACCACGGCAGGCGCGCCGGGCATGCCGGATTCCCGGTAGGCGATGGTTCCGGCGGTCTTCAGCGTGGGCAGCATGTCAGGTCCTCCAGGGGTGGTCCGATTCAAGGGCGCGCGGGCGCGAGCGCGGGCTCGTCCATGGCCGCCACCTGCTCGCGCAGTTCCAGGATGCGGTCTTGCCAGTAGCGCGGCGTGTTGAACCATGGAAACGCCGCGGGGAAGGCGGGATCGTCCCAGCGCCGTCCGATCCAGGCCGAATAATGCAGCAGCCGCAGCGTGCGCAGGGGTTCGATGAGCGCGAGTTCGCGATCGTCGAATTCCCGGAAATCCTCGTAGCCCGAGAGCAGTGCGGCGAGTTGCTGGGCGCGCGCCTCGCGTTCGCCCGAGAGCAGCATCCACAGGTCCTGCACGGCCGGGCCGCTGC